>JBLHIH010000001.1:0-95232 GCA_047616645.1 Flavobacterium sp.
AAATAATAAAACTGAAAGGGATTCAGATGGCGACCTATATCATGTTAAGTAACCTAACCGAGTATGGACGGAAGACACTAAAAGAGCGGCCCGAGCGCCTCAAAGAGGTTAACAAAGAAATTGAATCCATGGGGGCTCAAGTTAAAGCCCAATACGCCACTATGGGTGGATTTGATTTTGTGAATATTATTGAGGCCCCAACCAATGAAGTCATGGCGAGATTGGCTGTGGAGTTAGGTTCAAGGGGGACAATACAGATTACCACCTTACCCGCTATTCAAGTGGATGAATTTGTCGACATGCTATCGGGTAACTCTGCAGGCGGTGATTAATCCATGCCAGCTTATGTGCTGTTAACGCGACTAAACTCCGAAGCGCTACGTCAGATTAAGAATGATCCAAAGGCCTTAGTGGGTGTTCGGCAAACGCTAGAAGATTATGAAGCGAATATATTGGCCGACTATCATCTCCTTGGTAAGTTTAATCATTGTACTGTATTTGAAGTTTCTGACAACTTTAGGGCCCAAAAAGCTGCGCTCAGCCAAGAATTAACCAGTACAAAAGATACATTACTCCTACCTGCTATTGATTATGAGCTCTTCCAAAGAATGCTTAAGCAGGAGATCAGGACAGATGGGCCTCATGAGTGGCAGATTAGGTGGTGGGCTAAGGTCGCGCGTCTTTGTTTTCGCTGGTATCAGTTCTCTCGCTGGATGTGGCGTTATTGTAAACCCTTCACGGTGACGGGTTTAGAAAATTTCAAAGACGTCAAAGGACCCTGCATTGTAGTGGGTAACCATACGAGCCACTTTGATGCGCTGGCACTTTTTCATGGTCTGCCACAACGGATCAAATGGAATATCTATTTTGGTGCTGCTGCGGATAGATGGTTCTTAAAAAAAGGCGGAGGGCGTAAAGAATTAGTCTTACAACCTTGGTATAACTCTTTGATTGGAGGTAATTTTCCGATAAAACGGGGTGGTGGATCAAAGACATTGGATTATTCAAAATGGTTGCTAGACAAGGGGGCTAACCTTGCGATTTTTCCAGAGGGTACCCGCTCTACATCAAAGAAAATGAGTCGCTTTAAGCATGGTGTTGCCTTATTGGCGATTGAAAAAAAGGTGCCTATAGTGCCTGTCTATCTTGCTGGATTGAGTAAACTTAGGCCAAAGGGTTCGAGAGAAGTCTTTCCAGGACCCGCATCAGCCCATATCCAACCACCAATATACTTACCTGAAGGTATTTCGGTACCTGACGCAACAAGGCTAATTTATGATGCGCTTAATCATTGTCATGAGAGGGTGATTAAACACGGCGATGATGCTGGACGATGGGATTGGGTGGAGGACTTAGATTGAGCCCGTCATCTTGCTTAACCTGCTCAATAACCACATAGGTATGTGTTTGAGCGACGCCGGGTAATTCAACTAGCCTACCCAATACATCTCTATAAGCTGGCATATCCCGAATACGTAATTTGACTAAATAGTCGAAGCCCCCAGCCACCATATGGCATTCGGCCACTTCTGAAATACTACTTAAGGCATTTTTGAAATTATCAAATACGTCGCCCGTTGTTCTATCCAGCGTCACCTGTATGAATGCAGACATGCCCAAATCAAGTTTTTTGGGGTTCAGTCGGGCTACATAAGATTCAATAAATCCATCCGCTTCTAGTCTTTTAACTCTTTCGAGGCACGGGCTTGGGCTCAAATGGACTGCCTTTGCAAGATCAACATTTGAGATTCGGCCCTGTTTCTGCAGGTTGTCCAAGATGGCATAGTCGATTTTATCTAAATCGCGATTTATCAATTTATTATCCTGCTTTATATAGGTTTGTTAGAATAATACACTGCATAAGTGTCTAAAAGGCCATTTTATATTGCGTCATTTCCGTTATCGTACCTGATTAATTACTCGTCAGGGTGTAGCGATAAGCGTCGTCGACCATTGATGCCTGACCACTTATACACGAATAGGTATGCCGATTTACATGTTTATCACTACTTCTTCATTAGAAAATCACCGAAGCTTGATGTCAACAAACTACCGTAAGGACGAAGGCGCCGTTATCAATGCGCTTCTCTGCATTGCGAAGCTCAGTCCTGCGAGTCGATCTCAAGCATGGGATAGAGCACGAGAGCTAGTCCTTGGAATCCGCCAATCCCCATTAGGGAAAGGGGGAGTGGATGCACTTCTCAACGAATTTGCTCTGTCATCCGAAGAAGGCGTGGTCTTGATGTGCCTAGCTGAGGCACTTCTCAGAATCCCCGACAAAATCACCACAGACCGCTTGATACGTGACAAATTAGGGACGGGTGACTGGGTTTCCCACCTTGGAAATAGTGATTCATTTTTTGTGAATGCCTCTGCCTGGGGATTACTCTTGACGGGAAAGGTCGTAAATTACAAGGGTGCTGTTTCCAATAAGGGTGACGCACGAAAGGAAGAAGGGCAACAACAAGCAAATTTACTCAAGAGAACGATTAATCGGCTCGGAGAACCCGTGATACGTTCATCGGTCAGGATTGCCATGCAAATAATGGGTGCTCAATTTGTAATGGGTACAAATATCGGCGCTGCAATTACACGTGCCAAGAAACAAGAGGCAAAGGGTTACAGGTATTCATACGATATGTTGGGAGAAGGGGCCCGAACGATGGCGGATGCTGACGCCTATCTTGCATCCTATTTGAACGCAATTAAAGAGATTGGCGAAGCAGCCGGCGCTGTAGGACCCATCAAGAGCCCGGGTATTTCGGTAAAATTGTCTGCTCTACACCCACGTTATGAAGTCGCCCACAAACAACGTGTTATGAATGAGTTGGTGCCTCGACTCAAGACCTTGGCACTTTCCGCCAGTCAGTATGACATTGGTTTAACCGTTGATGCCGAAGAAGCAGACAGACTCGATTTATCTCTCGATATCATTGAGGCGGTTTTTTCAGATCCTGATCTTTTGACGTGGCAAGGGTTTGGTATCGCTATTCAGGCCTATCAAAAACGCGCGCTTGATGTTGTAGATTGGGCTCAGTCTTTGGCAGAGATCAATGGCAGGAAGATGATGGTCCGTTTGGTTAAAGGTGCGTATTGGGATTCTGAAATAAAATGGTCACAAACAGACGGGTTTGCCGATTATCCCGTTTTTACAAAAAAACCTTCGACTGACGTCAGTTATCAGGCTTGTGCACGACGATTATTATCGTATCGAGATCATCTATATCCTCAGTTTGCGTCTCACAATGCTTATACGGTGGCGATGATTCTTGCCCTCGATAAACTGGAGGGAGACACTGCCAAAACAGCGCAAGGTTATGAGTTTCAGCGCCTACATGGTATGGGTGAGGCCTTGTATGACCAAGTGATGGAGGAAGAAGGTATTGCTTGTCGCATCTACGCACCTGTTGGTGAGCATGCGAATCTACTCGCCTATCTTGTGAGACGTTTGTTGGAAAATGGCGCGAACAGTTCTTTTGTTAATAATATCGTTGATGAGTCAATACCAATCGAAAGTTTGATTGATGATCCGGTTGAAGTTGTCAGGCAATGGCGAATTAAGAGGAATGAACGAATACCTTTACCTAACAACCTCTATTTTGATACTTCAATAAATGGAGAACCCTTAAACAGAGTGAATTCTAAGGGTGATGATTTAAGTGACATTGATACTTTACGCTGCATCAAACAATCGATGGATAGTTGGTGGCAAAAAAACCACCCATTCTCCAATCGTGCAATCTTGGAAGACGGTGGCAATACGGTCATTGTTAACCCCGCCAAACTGAGTGAAAGCATCGGCTTAATTTCATACGCCAGTGAAGATGATATGTTGGATGCTTTGACGAGAGCGGAGAACGCATTTCCATCTTGGAATAGTTTATCTCTTAAGAGGCGAGCCGCTTTGCTGCGAAAGTTAGCTTTGGCACTAGAGAATAGACGTTATCAATTCGCGGCAATATGTATTAAGGAGGCCGGTAAAACCCTTGGAGATAGTTTGTCCGAAGTAAGGGAAGCTGTTGATTTTTGTCGTTATTATGCTGATCAGTCTGAATCCTTAATGAAAGATTCTACTCAGCTATCCAGAGGAGTGATACTTTGTATCAGCCCTTGGAATTTCCCATTGGCTATCTTCCTTGGGCAAGTTTCTGCGGCACTCGTGACAGGCAACACAGTGATCGCCAAACCAGCCGAGCAAACTAGCTTAGTCGCACTCTTGGTGAAAGATCTCATGATAGAAGTCGGCTTTCCAGAATCGGTTTTAGAGCTGGTGCTAAGTCCAGGAAAGCCTGTCGGCGAAACCCTCGTGGCAGATAGCAGAATCAAGGCCATCTTGTTTACTGGGTCTACTCGAACGGCAGGCATTATCTCAAAAAAGCTAGCCAATCGTTCGGACACAGACATTCCCTTTGTTGCTGAGACAGGGGGGCAAAATGTCATGATTGTTGATTCAACTGCGCTACCAGAACAAGTTGTCGATGATGTTATTACTTCTGCATTTCAAAGTGCGGGCCAACGATGTTCTGCACTGCGTGTATTGTATCTCCAAGAAGAGATTGCAGATTCGGTAATCAAGATGATTATGGGTGCGATGCAAGAGTTGATTATTGGAGATCCTGCATTTTTGAATACGGATATCGGCCCGCTTGTTGATGAAATGGCATTAAGCAGATTAAATGATCATATAGAATACTTAGCTTCACTAGGCAGTAAGGCGAGCTGTCTTTATAGTCTTAGCATTGACGCGTCTCTTAAGGGTTATTATTTCCCTCCTAAGCTTTATGAAATTGATGATGTATCGCTGTTAAAAGAAGAGGTATTCGGACCTATTGTTCACATAATACGTTACAAAGCTAAGAACTTAGAAGGCGTAGTTGAGGAAATTAATCAGTCGGGATACGGCCTGACCCTCGGAATTCATAGCCGGATTCAATCTATCAGCGAAGAAATCGCAGGTAGGGTCAAAGTGGGCAACATATATATCAACAGAAATATGATAGGCGCTGTTGTCGGTGTGCAACCTTTCGGAGGCCGTGGTCTTTCTGGCACAGGACCTAAGGCGGGCGGTCCATCATATCTTATGAAACTGATGAAAAAGGACGTGCAACTTACGCATGAAAAAATACAGCCGGCTGAGAATGCCGTTCCCTTATTCAAAGATGATGAAGACCAAACACTTATAGGTAGTGAGTGGTTAGATATTGCGCTATTAGATAAAGCGCAATTACGTTGGGCATCTACCGATATCTATCAACGTGTTTCAGTCATTAGACGCGTGCTCGCCAGCCTTACTAAGGATGATAATTCTTCAGGGTATTCTCTTATTAACAATCAGGAACTAGAGAGATTTGTTTCAGAAACCGAATCAATCATTGCTGCCGCCAATAAACTAGGATCGCGACATTTACCTGGGCCAACGGGAGAAAGTAATATCCTGAGTTATGAACCCAAAGGCATTCTGGCACTGTTATGGGAAGAGGGCAGGCCCAATTGGAGACTGTTACTCAATGTATTCACTGCCTTGCTTACAGGTAACTCAATCGTCATCGTGACAAAAAGTCCGAGTGTAGATGTGGACGCCTGCCAAGCGTTGTTTGTCAAATCCGGATTGCCACAAGAGGTAATCAGTACGCCAGAGAATGGCAAATCAACATTAATGAACGAGTTGGTAGTGGCGGTTGTGCTTTCAGAAAACTCAAAATACAGAAAATCAGTGGAACAGCTTCTCTCTAACCGGACAGGTGCCTTAACGGGTATTATCGAAGGTGTGTCTCTCCATGATTATCTAACAGAAAAAACCATTTCGATAGATACGACTGCAGCTGGCGGGAATGCGACCTTGATGACGATGTAGAAAATTGTGTCTAATGAGTAGGCTTGCTACAAATGCCGATTAAGATGAAACATCCGATGGGATAAGGCAAAGCGCCGCCGTAATATCCGTAAACACGGGATCGATTTTGCCGATGTTGTTGACCTGTTCAATCACCCCGTATTGACTTTGTTAGATGAGAGAGTCTTATGATGAAGACCTATGGGTCGCAATTGGCTGGATACAAATGTTGTTAGGCCTTGTGATTTATACGGAACGTCACGATGACATCATCCGGATTATCTCTGCTCGAAAAGCAACCCAAAGCGAGGTACGTCGATATGAACAAATCTTCAAAAAAACGAGGATTAACAAGTTGCTTCGCAGTTACATGGAAAACCAGCAAAACCCATGCTAATACGATGACCAAGGTAAATTTGGGGGGCACCGATTCCCTCAGAATTTTCGAACAAAAATTCTGACTGAAGGAGAGTAGGTTGAGAGTGCTATCTATAGGTTTGTTGAGAGCAATAAGTATTGCGTTGATAGCGATGGGACTTGCTAGTTGCATTACATTAACTAACCCGCACATGAATTTTATAGAGAGCATGAATTCCAAGCTTAGTTGGGATCCAAGTTTCAGTGACTCGGGATTTAATCCGAAAACACCTTATAAGATTTTTATGGCCGATAGCCGATATCTTACTCGTAATTTGCTATCGTAAACATATTGCTTGAGCTTGGTGCAGATTCGAACTCAACAGATAAATATGACAATAATTTGTGTAGTCTGATTGCGAAGTATCTAAAAATCGAAGTGCGAAATAAAGATAAACTTGATTTTAATGCTGCAGTCGCTTTGGTAGAAAGTAAAAAGTTGTGCGGGCCAACAGCGACATTAAAGTAAAAAAATTTGTGAATTCAGGATTACAATTTTTAGGGACCCTGATGAGTTAATGATTTAACCCCGATTGTAGGGGCGAATAATACTTGACCACTACAGTGCTTTCAACTGTGACAAGGTGAGAACGCTAGCTTTCATTTCTAAGAAGCGTTCGTTTTGTCTAACAATTTTTTCACTTGCTTCGAAATTGTTTTTTGCAACGGTGCCATGTGCATCTGCAATCGCTGTCGCCTCATAACCGAGGGCTAGAGCAGCACTTGTTGTATTTGCAACACAGAATTCACTCCATGCTCCACAGGTAATGAGTTTAGACACGCTTAACGTAGCTAACACTTGCTGCAGATTAGTGTTCTCAAAGGTGTTAGATTGAATTTTGTATACAACTTCATCTTCATCCTCTTTTGTAAGGCTAGGTTGAATCTCCCAGCCATGCATATCTTTTGCATATGGTTGGTCGTAATAGGCACAGGTTTGAGCGAAGATTATTGGCATTTTCTGAGATCGACATACATCGATAAGCTCGGCTACGGTATCTAGTAGAATATGGCCGTCGTTAATGGGAGCCGTGATTTTTCCATCAAAGGCGCAAAGTTGCATGTCGATTACGAGTAAAGCGGTAGGTGAAGTCATCGCTAAATGCTAGCAAATATTTTACTAGAGTACACTCATTACTGACAATACCCTGTCAGTAGGCTAAGTATATACTGAATGTTAACAAGCTATTTTAATGAGCGACAAAAATGCAATTTGATAAAGATATGAATTCAATTCACAAAAATCTATTCTTGGAAACGCAATCTTTTCTTTTATCTATTGATAAGATCGAAGAAATCAAAAAAGAGAGAATCACAACTTATTCTAGTGATGGTGTTGGGCTATGTCACATGCGCACTATGGATTATGGCATTGACCTTGGTTTTCTTAAATGCGCGAAAATGAAAGACGAGCATGGATTGTTAAAAGGGAAGGGGAAAGTAATGAGAGTTCTATCACTAGCGTCTTTTGATAGGGAAATTTTTGAGTATTACATTAGCGAAGCAATTGATGTTAATAGGCAGAAAAAGTGAATTTGCGAGAGGTTCTTGAAGTTTTAGAAAGTCTGGCTAATCCAGACAAAGTAATTTTAAAAAAAGAGAAATTTGGCATTGTATCTAACAATTCACTCGGTATTTACCACAAGCAATTAAAAGCGCTAAGCAAAGCAATAGGTTCAAACGATCATTTGGCTTTAGCATTATTTGATACTGGCATTTACGAAGCAAGATTACTGTGTAGCAAAATATATAACCCAGCATCAATAACTGAAAAACAAATGGATCAATGGGTACTTACTTTCGAAAACTGGGAAGTTTGTGATTCATTCTGCATGGGTTTTTTTGCTAAAAGTAAATATGCCTTACCTAAAGCGATTGAATGGTCTCAAGCTGACCAAGAGTTCGTAAAACGTGCTGGATTTGTCATCATGGCATCATACGGTTTTGCCAATAAAAACGCCGAGAATGACGTGTTTCAACAATTTCTACCGATAATAGAAAGAGAAGCTGCTGACGATAGAATCTACGTCAAAAAAGCGGTTAATTGGGCGCTCCGAAACATAGGAAAACGAAATATTGATCTAAATGCATCATCGATAAATGTCGCAGAAAAATTGACACTCTCCAGCAATAAAACCACAAAATGGATAGGGGTAAATGCGCTAAAGGAGCTTAGATCTGAATCGGCCAATATTTTAGATTACCCCAGAGCAAACTATCGTTAATCAGCAATAACTTCCTACTTGATTTTATTCGTTAGAAATAATCCAAAACCATTAATCGATTACTTTTCGTACGACGAAATAACAGAGGTGGTCAATAAATAGTCATGTCTTGATATCCAACAAACACCTAGGTATTGTCGATCGCAAGGAATTTGTTCATGACAGAAGAAAATCAATATAATACGCACATCCCATTTGAATTTCGGGGGGATGGTAAAAGGTATTTTCGAATATAGGTAGTGAACTTTTTTTAAGTATCATTACTTTGGGCATTTATAGTGCTTGGGCAAAGGTTCGGAGTCATCGCTATTTCTATAGTCACCTGTATATTGATGGAAGTAATTTCGAGTATGTGGCAAATCCTCGTAGTATATTAGCTGGCCGTATTGTCGCGGTGATATTGTTTATTTCTTACAATATTATATCTCGATATTTGCCAGATTTTTCGATGTGGTTTCTTTTGGTCCTAGTCCCAATTGGACCATGGATAATTTACCAGTCCTTAAAGTTTCGTGCACATAACAGTATATTTCGAAATATACGTTTTGGATTCCATGGCTCATACAAAAAAGCATTGTTGGTTTTGGGCATTTACCCAGCAATCGCAATCGCACCTTTTATTATTCTGACGTATTTTACTGCTGACCAAGAAAGTAGTCAAAGTCCAATGTTTGTTGGTCTAGGCATGCTCTTTGCATCTATATTTTCTTTTATCGTTTTTGGTTTTGTACTACATCAGTTTTATGCTTTTGTTGTAAACAATTCTAGCTATGGAAAAACGCGCTTTACCTTTAGCTCAAGCGTGAAAGAATATTTGGGTTTATTAACAAAAGTATTTTTCTCTTTTTTTGGCATGATTATTCTTCTAGGTATCATCCTCGCAGGAATTGCAGGGGCAGGGGTTGCTCTGTTTGGAGAAGAAGTTGTATCTGGTCTCTCCATATCTTTTGGCGTGATCTTTGGGATGATGATATATGTCTGGTCTATCTCTATGTATGCAGCGGGCACAACGAATCGTCTCTATAACGGATTATTGATTCCTGCTTGGTATACATTTCGCTCTGACGTAACGACTTGGGGATTCTTCAAGGTGTATTTTATTAATACGATCCTCATTGTATTAACTGTCGGTTTGTATATATCGTTTGCGAAAATACGGATGGTTAGATATCGCATAGATCATCTCAAATTTGTGTCGACGTTGAATTTAGATGAGTTTGCCTTCGATTCGAACGAGGAGGAGTCTGCAGTGGGGCATGAGGTGGGCGAAATGTTTGATATGGGCTTAAGTTTATGATCCTTAAAGGTAGGTATTTTAATGGTAAAGTATCAAAAGAGTTCGCTGCGGAATTGGCCATTAGCGGTACTGATGTAATGGTTCTCTTATCAAGTGATGTAGATGAACAGCTTCCCAATCCTGCACTCATTACGGACATGCTAATTTCATCAAGAATTGATACTGTCTCTCGTAGTTTACGATTTCCGGATGGGCAATTGTTTCAGTGTGATGCTGTAGATACCTTGGTTAAAGCTCATGGCTTGGATCTTACTTCGACATTTGCACATTGATTAGAGTCCCATTTAGCCTTTGTGGTATTTAGTGTGATCTTTGTCATCGTTTCTTGTGCTGCTTTTTATCAATACGGCATTCCCTCGATTGCAAATAGGACTGCTTATCTTATACCTGAATCACATGAAGTCTCGATGGGTGAACGTGTTTTGGAAGAGTTCTCAGGAAATAATTATTTTAATGAGAGTGAAATTGAAGAAGATAGTCAGGCGCGTTTACGAGAGTATCTACGTCAATTTAGTCCGCCCGAGATCTCTACATCTATTTTATTTCGAGGCAGTATATTATTAGCTCCGAATGCTTTCGCACTTCCAGTTGGCACTATTGTCATTACCGATGAACTGGTTGCTCTTGCCGATTATGATGAAGAAATACCGGCCATTTATTTGCATGAAGTTGGCCATATAAAACACAAGCACTTACTAACGCAGGGTCTAAAAAGATCTCTGTTAACACTGCTTATAATGGCAGTAACGGGTGATGCGACAGTTGCTACCGATTTGGTTTCCCTGCTCCCAACAATTCTGCTTTCACTAAATTACTCAAGAGAATTTGAAATAGAATCAGATCAATATGCACTGGAACAACTTAAACAATCTAATGTCGATGCTGTGTTTTTCACAAATGTGATGCGTAAATTAATGGGCACCACAGAAAAGGCAGACTCACTTTTTCTCTCGGCTGACTATTTGTCAACTCATCCAGCACCTGATGAACGATTAAACTATTTGGGTAATCAAGCGCCCTTACCGGAAGTTGAAGAAAGCATAGTGTTATTTCGCTATGAAAATGTTGCAAGGTTTGACGGTCAATGGCATGTTTCGATTAGCCCCGATGATGAAAAATCTTCTAGTATGTGTGTGTTAGCAAGGAAACTGTTTCCATCAGTGATGGGGAACTTATCGGAGAAAGAAACGGGAATAGTGTATATGAATATTCGCATGAAGGGACAGTAGATTCGAAAGGCGTAATTTTCTGGCAGAGTGAATTAGATACGCTGACATACTTGGAGTTTAGCGGTTCGCTAAACGAAGCTGCGGCTGGTGGCCAGTGGGAAACGCAAGGTTTGCCGGGTGATTCACAAAAGGGTCGCAGTGGCACCTGGACAATGTCTCGAGTAAAAGAAGATTTAGCTTCAACGGAATCGCGTGAACCGTAAAATTACATTTCCGGTTTTTCGCTATACTGACTGTCAGCATTTGGGCGCTCAACAGTATCGATTACCTTAATCGACTAAGGGGTCAGGATGCTTTCCAAAAAGTTCAATCTCTTACAATAGACGGTAAGAATAAAGATTAAACCTTATCCAGCAACTCGAAAATTCCTTCCTCTTTTAACACCCTAATGCCGAGTCGTTGTTTAGAAACACCCTGATGTAATTTGTAGTCGAAACGCAGGCGGCCTTCATTTTCCTCAGCCTCAAAAAATCGGTAATCTATTTGTTTCGTTTTCTTAAGCGGTTCGGCCAGTTCAATCAAATGTGATGAAACAACAAAAAGGCTATTTTCTTTTGTAGCAAATTTTTCCAATATTGCTAATGAAGCATCTAGTGCGTCCTTAACATTCGTTCCTTTGAAGGGTTCATCCATGAATGCGACAACTTTGTAGCCATCGGCTAAGGCTTGTGCTACAGCTTTTACACGAAGCGCTTCTGCACGAAAGTAACTGATGCCCCCCTGTAGGTCGTCACTCAGTGAAAAAGACGTGAATAATTTTTGGGACGGGACGAAACAAAAACTTTTCGCTGGCACGCCCATTCCTAGCTGAGCCAGATAAAGCGCAGTCGCAAAGGTCCGAAGGTAGGTTGTTTTACCTGCCATATTGGGTCCCGTAAGAAATAGAACGCGGTGTTCTTGGCCAAGCGCTATTGGATTCTCAACTGCCTTGGATAGAAAGGGATGAACAATACCTTCTGCGCGAATATGGTTCTGTCCAGAGTTGATTGTGGGTAAAACAAAATTATGTTCCCTCGTCGCATCAGCCATAGACACCAGTGCGTCAATTTCGTAGTTTAGTTGTAGTAGTCGATGTAGTGAGACAGTCTCATGTAATCTAAAAATTTGATCAAGACGTAATACCTTCCAAAATAAAACACCCGCACCATCCTTTGTAATTGATGACAGGCTTTGACGACGTAGCAAAGTTTGCATTTCTTCAATCAAAGGCGCGATTTCACCTTTGGGTAGATTGCCTTCAAATTGAGATATGAATCGCTGTAGAGAAAGGATAAATCCTGATGTTAGTTGAATACCGCGGACAATATCAAAATAGTAGCGCTTTTGATTGATCCAAAATTCGATTGCGCCGAAAGTGAATTCTAGTAAATTGACCTCTCTAACAATCGGGAGTACGTCGTGTGTATATTTTTCTACCTGGTTTGTTGCAAAGGCTGATGGAAGCTTGCTAAAAGTATCTCGTGATTTGTTTATAAAATGTATTGATTCATGCGTAGCTTGGATATGCCGCTTTTGGGACCATGGCTGTGCCATCCGCCTTCGTAATACTATTCTTCCGCCTTTTGTCCGCGTTCGGTCGCATATCTCAAAAAGGCTCATGCCTTCTGTTTTAGATTCAAAGACCTCAAGGTCCTCAAATGTATGTTTATCAAGAACCAGAAAGTCAGAATTACTATCAATTGAATCGCTATCAATGGAATCGCGATCAATAGGATCTGGTGTTTTTGTATTTAGCGTCATGTCAGGTTATTAAAAACAAGATTGGATCAAAATGCCAGCGTGTTTCAATATATAGTCTGTAAGTAAGTACATTGACTATAGCGAATATCACTGCCCTTATACATGCCTCATTGATGAAGGATAAAAAAGGGATTTTTTCTCATAATATTGAATATACTCATGGTTGATTTGATTAATTTTGAAGGTTCAAAATATCAAAGGTAGGCGTTAACTAATTTATTACTAGGTGAGTACACATGAAATTATATCATTGTAAGGGTTCACGGTCTCTTCGCCCGCTTTGGGCAATGGAAGAAATGGGTCTTGAATATGAACTAGTTAATATGGCTTTTCCGCCTCGTTTTACGCAGGAAGGATATTTAGATTTGAATCCCATGGGTACAGTGCCAACCTTTATTGATGATGACACAACCTTGACGGAATCGAGTGCCATCTGCCAATATTTGGTTGACGTCTACGGTCCAAGTATTATTGGCATACGGGCTTCTGATAAGGGCTATGGTGAGTACTTAAATTGGTTATATCGCAGTGACGCAACACTTACATTTCCACAAACCTTGGTCTTACGCTATACAGTGCTAGAACCTGAGGAAAGGCGAATACCCCAGGTGGTAGAAGATTATGGCCGGTGGTACCTATCAAGATTAAAAGCAGTAGAGCTCGCACTAGAGGGTAAGGAATATCTTTGTGATGATAGATTTACCGTTGCTGACATCACGGTGGGATATGCTCTGTACTTAGGTACAACCCTTGGACTTGATGAGCGATATAAGCCTAATTGCAAAGCTTACTTAGAAAGATTAATGGCCCGTCCTGCCTTTATTCGCGCTCAGGAGAAATAGATGGTAAATAGACGAGCATGTATTCTAGGTGCTTTAGTCGCAGATGCTGCGACCATGGGATTCCATTGGTTATACAGTCAAGAAAAAATTCAATCTTTAGCATCCGTATCCCCTGAGTTCTATACGCCAACAGAAGAAGACTACAAGGGTCTGGGGTATTTTGCTCATGCTAATAAATCTGTTGGGGAATTTTCTCATTATGGTGAACAATCGTTGGTAATGCTTACTGCGCTTGATAACAATAATGGGGAATATGATAAACAAGTTTATCAAGATGCCTTTAGGGATCACTTCGGTTATGGGGGAGGCCATGTTGGTTACATTGATCGACCCACTAGGCAAACACTAGATAACATCTATCGTGGCGAGAGTGATCGCCTTCATGCGGCGAATAATATTGCCTTTGATGGAAAGAATCGAAAAGGGCTTTTAATTAAGGTACTTGCTGCGGCTAAGCTGCACCAAGGGGATAGACTTCGCAGTCATGTTGAAGCGATTGCTGATCGTGAATTAAACTCAGAAGAATCAAAAAGATATGTTTTAACACTCATTGATGCGATCTCTGCAAATGATGGCTACCCAGGTGCTGATGATGATCAATTGCCAGCCATAAGCCAATTACCTGCTTTGCTTGCCCGTCACTATGATTCTGATCAACTTCATGCTTATAGCGAATCCTCAATTAAGGTGACTAACAATAATTCGCGAGCAATTGATTTTGGTAAGGTGGCAACTCACTTATTGAAGAACTTGCTTGAAGGACATTCTGTAAATCAATCTATTGAAAATGCGGTCGAGAGCGGTAGTGAAAAAACCCAAACCTATTTAAACACAGGTTTATCAAGTGATAGTGACCTCTTAGGCCTCACCAAAGAATTCGGCATGAACTGTGATGTCGGTAGTGGTATGGTCAGTGTTTTGGCTAATTTAAGGGCTTCAACGTCATATGCTGATGCCATACGGGCTAATATATACGCTGGTGGAGACAATTGTGGGAGAAGTACATTGTTAGGTGCAGCTGCTGGGATACATTACGGTGTCGGTGGCGAGCATGGGATTCCCGTAGAATGGATCGAAAAAGTCAGTCAATCCAAAACAATATTAGAACAGATTGATCTGGTCTTGAAACAGAAAGTTTGAAACAGACTGACTAAGCGCAGAAAGTATCAACTAACTAATTATAAAAGCGAGTAGGCACACATATGTCAGTATTACATTACGATTGGACGCAACAACAAAGCAGTATTCGGCCGAATAAGATTGCCATTACAAATCTTGATACAGGCGCTGAACTCAGTTATTCACAACTAGATCAAAGAGCGGAATACCTAGGTGCATGGCTTCAATCACAAGGCCTTACAAAAGGTGATCGGGTGGCTTTATTGATGCCGAATATGGCTGAATTTTTTGAGATCCAGTTTGCTTGTTCCAAGATCGGCGCTATCTGTTTACCCTTAAACTGGAGGTTATCTGTTAAGGAGCTTGAATACATTCTTAAAGATTCGAGTCCTACAGTTTTAATTTATGAAGTTGCTTTTCAAGAGGCCGCGATTTCCCTTCTGAGTGAATGCGGCATTAATCACCAGCTAGAAATCAATGGCACTGAAGATCTTGTTGCCTATGAAGGTGCAATCAATGAGGCGCTAAGTATAAAAGAAGTTGAGAGCCTGCAAAGTGATACTTCGATGATTATGTATACATCGGGTACAACAGGGCATCCAAAAGGCGCAATGATTACCCATGAGATGACATTCTATAATTGTGTGAATCTTGGTATCCCCTCAAAAATTAGCAGTGACTCGATTCAATTAGTGGTCTTACCCCTATTTCACACTGGCGGTTTAAATTGTTATGCCAATCCTATTTTACATGCTGGTGGTTCACTATTGTTAATGCGAGACTTTGATCCAGGTAGAGCGCTTTCAATACTAAGCGATTCAAAACTGGGCGTGACACATTTCTTTGCAGTACCCGCACCCTATCAATTTATGATGCAACATAAGGATTTTGAACAGAGCGATTTAAGTGGCATTACTGCCGCTGGAGTCGGTGGTGCGCCTTGCGCCTTAGCCATTTTAAAAGCCTGGGGAGGTAAGGGAGTCCTTTTAATACAAGGATGGGGAATGACAGAAACAAGCCCAGGAGGGACAGGTCTTGATGCTGCGGATGCCTTACGCAAAGTTGGATCCGCTGGAAAAGCCTTGCACCATACGCAAATTAAAATTATTGACGAAAATGGCGACGAGATTAGCAATGGAGCCGTTGGAGAATTGTTAATCAAGGGCCCCAACATCACGCCAGGATATTGGAACAACCCGGAAGCAACAGCAAAAACATTTGTCGATGGTTGGTTGCTTACCGGTGATGCAGCAAAAATGGATGATGAAGGATTCGTTTACATCGTAGACCGCTGGAAAGACATGTATATAACCGGTGGCGAGAATGTGTATCCTGCAGAAATCGAAAATATCATTTACGAATTACCACAAGTAGCGGAAGCTGCAATTATCGGCGTCCCCAGTGAAAGGTGGGGTGAGAGCGGCAAAGCGGTGATCGTAGTGAAACCAGGAGAGACACTAAGCCCTGATGAAGTGATTGCACATTGCCTAGCCAATTTGGCAAAGTTTAAGGTACCGCAATCCGTTGATTTTATTGACGCCCTGCCACGCAATGCGACTGGCAAGGTACTGAAGCGCGAGATTAGAGCGCGGTATGTTGATTCAGATGCTGCAGCGATTACCTAAGCGCTGGGTATTTAAGCGCTATCCTGGTTCAGATTCTGCACCGATATGAGCACGCAATAAGCCTTTGAATGCTTTTTTGGCATCGCTCTTACCTGTCACAACGGCATGTACTTCTTGCGCTATGGGCATTTCGATACCATGCTTGTTAGCGAGGGCGATCACCGCAGGTGCACTTTTGACACCTTCTGCGACCATAAACATACTTGCGATAATTTCATCGATTGATTTGCCCCTGCCAAGTTCAAATCCAACTGTCCTATTACGACTTTGGGAACTTGTGCAGGTGGCAACTAAGTCGCCCATGCCAGTGAGTCCTGCAAAGGTTTGTGCTTCACCACCCATTGCTACACCCAAGCGTGAGATTTCTGCCAGACCCCGAGTAATGACAGAGGAGCGCGTATTATCTCCGGCACCTTGGCCGTCTCCCATGCCTGCGGCGATGGCAATAATGTTTTTTAGTACGCCGCCTAACTCACATCCGATAACATCATGATTGGTGTAAACACGAAATAAACCGCTATGAAATAGTTTTTGAAGCTCCTTTACGATGACCTGATCTTCCATCGCCATGACGCTTGCTGCCGCGTATCCCGACATAATCTCGCGTGCCAAATTGGGTCCGGTTAATACGCCTCTTGGGTGGCCAGGTAGGATATCGTCGATGACTTCTGTCATGCGCATACTACTTGCGTGTTCCAAGCCTTTACTTAAACTGATGACAGGTACCCAAGGTCGAATGTACTTTTTGACTTCTTCAACCACACTGCGGAAATTTTGAGAAGGAATGCCGACGACGATGACGTCCTTATTAGAAACCGCTTGTTCTAAATCAACTGTCGCCTCTAGACGAGGTGATAAATTAGCATCAGGAAGAAATTTACTGTTGGTATGATTCCTGTTAATTTCGTCGACAACATTAGCGTCTCGTGCCCATAATGTAATAGGAGCTTTTCTTGCCACTAACGATGCAACTGTTGTTCCCCAACTGCCGCCGCCTAATAGTCCGACTTGTAGTTCCATAAGTTCAACTCTGTTTTGTTTGTTTATTCTTTTATATCTATTTTTTTGCTTATTCTTTTTTACTTATTTTATTTGCGGTCTGTAAAAGCCAAGTAATTAAGTTTTGAATAACTTCCTCTTTGTTAGTTTCATTTAGTGTTTCGTGGCGGCCGCCTTCATAAAAACAAGAATCTATTGTTAGATTATGGTTTTTCCATGCACTTATTAATCGTTCAATATTTGCCATATCGTTATGTACTGGATCGGCGGTACCAGAGAACATATAGATCGGTAAATCGCTAGGAATCTCCTTAATATTGGCCTTGTCTTGCATGTATTTAACGCCATCGAACATGCCACTTAGGGATGAGGGAAATGGCACAAAACCGCACATGGGGTCTGTTGCGTATTTTGCGACTTCTGATTCATCTCGGCAGAGCCATTCAAACCCAGTGTCGCCCTCATTTTCAAAGTCCTTATTCGCCGATCCAAATATCAAAAAATTCAGTAAGTTACTTTCTTTTCTTGGACCTAGTCGCCAGTTTTCGAAACGGCATAACATTCGGCTAATCCAAACCAATGGCTTGGGACTAAACCCTGGGCTGCCTGACAAAACAAGTAGGTCTATGTGTTTGGCATAGAGCGTCACAAAATGTTCACTTAACATGGACCCCATGCTGTGACCAAAGAGCACTACAGGTAGCCCTGGATTGCTTGCAATATTTTCTTGAATCATTTCTGACAAATCAGAAACCATCTTCTGCCAGCCGTTTTCTCCAAAGTCGCCGAGGACTTCTGCCGTTTTTCCGTGGCCTCTATGATCATTTGCGGTGACAAGAAACCCAGCTTCACTTAACTTTTGAGCCGTCCAATCATATCGAGCAGCATGCTCGCCCATACCATGGGAAATATGGACTATGGCTATAGGTGGTTTAGAGGGTGTCCAACGGTAAGCATTTATTTGGGTTTGATCACTGCTTGTAAACGTATAACTTTCCATTAAAGCTTGCCTGTCTTTAGTAATTTATCGATGGCAGTGGCGACGCCATGATCAGTATTGTTTCCTGTTACATGAGTCGCGGCGACCTTAATGAAATCGGTAGCTTGACCCATTGCCACGGAGGCGCCACTGACTTTAAACATTTCGATGTCGTTTTCTGCATCTCCAAAGGTGACAACAGTGTCAGGATCTATGTCCAGATGCTGGCAACAAGCTAATAATGCTTTGCCTTTATTGGCAGCGCTAGCGGTGATGGTAATGACTAATTTGCCATTAGGTCCTATCGAATCGTAGATATTAACTTCATTTTTATATTGTGGGCCCAGTACTTCTTTAATTTCCTTTACGACACCAGAGCCTTGAATAGCGGCGATTCTTGGCTGTTTATGTTGTTCTGTATCAAGTTGTCTTGCCCACACCATTTCCTCTGGTAATAAGCTCATGTCGGGTTGACCATCTAATTTGAGAATGACATCTGTATCGATTGTCACAGTTGCAATGCATCGGCTCTGATTACACAGTGTGTAAAGCTCTTTTACAAAATTGTCGGGTAGTCGATGATCAAATATATCCTTTTTGTCCTTTGGCAGATAAACTTGAGCGCCGCTCGCTGCAATAATGGGTTTTTCTATATCGAGTTGTTTAGCGATACCCTCTGCCATTTGTCGCCATCTTGCGGTGGCTATAATAATGTCGAGGCCAGCGTCTCGCGCTCTCTGAACTGCCTCTCGATTTTGTGAGCTTAAGTCCTCACCTACAAGTAATGTGCCGTCTAAATCGATTGCAAGTGCTTTGTAGCGCATTCCTTCATATTCCTAGTGGATATTTTTCCTTAACGCTATCATGATCAACTTTAATTAAGCAATAATAAACCAGCGGGAACTACCCATGCCGAATGAAGAATGGCTTGCTCAAATTCAAGAAGAAATAATCGAACCAAACTTAAAGATTTGTGATCCTCATCATCACCTTTGGGACTATCCAACAAGTCGGTATTTATTGGACGATATAGTAGATGATGTAACATCCGGTCATAACGTTGTCAGTACAGTTTTTATGGAGTGCGGCTCTGCGTATCGCGATTCGGGTCCCAAATCCGAAATACCGCTAGGCGAAACAGAATTTGTAACTAAAATTGCCAATAGTATTGCCAATTCTATTGCCAATTCGTCAGAAAAAAGCCCAAGATCGAGTGTGAAAGTTTGTCAAGCAATGGTTGGATATGCTGACCTCACTTTGGGTTATTCAGTTAAGAGCGTTCTCGAATCACATGTTAAGGTAGCCGGAGGGCGTTTTAGGGGGATTCGGCACGCAAGCGGGTGGCATGAGAGTGAAGCGATAAGAAACGCTCATACCCATCCTGCAGAGCATCTGATGTTAGATGATAAGTTCCGAGAGGGGTTTTCTGTTCTGTCTGAACTTGGTTTAAGTTTTGATGCGTGGTTTTACCATCAACAAATACCAGAATTCATAGACCTAGCGCGAGCCTTTCCCGAAACCACTATCATACTGGATCATTTTGGCGGGCCACTTGGCATTGGACCTTATGCGGGAAAGTTAGATGATGTGTTTAGAGAATGGCAGGATCTTGTTGCGCCTTTGTCTGAACTGAACAATGTTTATTTCAAAATTGGTGGACTTAATATGCCTGTAAACGGCTTCGAATGGCATAAAGGAAAATTGCCTCCGAGTTCTGACGATATCGTTTCTAGAACTGCTCGATATTATGAGCATGTCATTGCCTTAGCGGGTTCAGAGAGATGTATGTTTGAGAGTAATTTCCCTGTGGACAAAGATTCTGTTTCCTATCATGTATTGTGGAATGCCTTTAAGAAAATGTCCGCCGGATATTCCGACAAAGAGAAGGGGGATTTGTTCTATGATACCGCTGCAAAGGTATACCAACTTGGGGATACTCACTAAATGTTAAATAGAAGAGGGCTATTAACAAGAATTGTTCAAGGCTTTGGCATCACTGGATTCGGCTTTCTAAGCTATCCATTTATAAAAGCGTGGATTCCCAAGTTTGAAAATGATCTTAGTCTGGAGGTTAGAATCGATGATTTGTTACCTGGGCAGTTAAAAACAGTTCACTGGTTAGGTCGTAATTTGTTTGTGCTTAGACGTACGCAAGCGGAACTTGGCATTTTAAATCAAGCTGATTCTGAACTAAAAGACCCTGATTCTATTGAATCAAAACAGCCGGTATTTGCACTTAACCAATTTAGGTCATTACGCCCCGAGATTTTTGTTGTCTATAACAATTGCACGCATTTAGGATGTGAAGTTAATCGCGAAAAAGCGAAATTTAAATGCCCATGCCATCAAAGTGACTACGATGGAGCAGGGCGAGTGGTTACGGAAGCGGTAGCCCCAACAAATCTTGAAGTCCCTGAATACCAATTTATCTCGGGAAATCGCATTAGGTTGATAGCCACTAAGGTCTAGCAAATGAACGCATCAAATAAAAAAGAAATTGCACTATTCGTTACTTGTTTGATTGATAACCTTAGGCCCGATCTCGGGTTTGATATCGTTAATGTAATCGAACAATCTGGTTACTCAGTGGTTGTTCCCGATACTCAATCTTGTTGCGGTCAGCCAAATTTTAATGGTGGTGACAGGTTAAACGCCAAAGTAACTGCCAGATATATGATTGATGTATTCGAAAAATATGATTATACAGTAGTTGCGAGTGGATCTTGTGGGGGGATGATCAAACACCACTATGTTGATCTCTTCGATGATGATCCTATTTATAAAGAAAAAGCACGACTATTAGCCGATAAAGTTTTTGAGCTTTCACAGTTCCTGACTGAGATAGCCGATTATCAACCTGGATTTATGACGCGTAAACGAGTGACATATCATGATGCCTGCGCAGGGCTGCGAGAGCTAAGTGTTAAAACGCAACCGAGAAATTTACTTAAACAAGCAGGGGTAGACATTCTTGAGATGGAGGAACCAGATGTTTGTTGCGGCTTTGGTGGTACCTTTTGTGTTAAATATCCAGAAATCTCCAACGAGATGGTTGAGAAAAAAGTGAATGATGCCAAGCAAACCGGAGCTGAAGCATTGGTGACGGGCGACTTGGGTTGTTTGATGAATATGGAAGGTAAAATTAATCGACTGGGCCTCAATTTGCCGGTTTATCATTTTGCAGAATTATTAGCTAAGCCGGATAATGCATAATGGAAGTGGACAGCAATAATTTTATTCCCCTTGTCAACGTGGCGCTGGAAAATACAAAGCTTAAAAAATCAATGAACTTACTTGGGAAGGGTTTGGCCAGTAAACGCGCCAAAGTCATTGCCGATTTGCCAGAATTTGATCACTTAAGGAACGAAGCAAGAGACATAAAGAACCATACAATAGCCCACCTTGATCTTTACTTGGAAAAGTTTGAGGAACAAGTTCTTTCTCGCGGAGGACATGTACATTGGGCGAGTAGTGATGATGAAGCTCGACAGATAGTGCTAGAGATATGCCAGGAGAATAAGGCCAAACGAATTACTAAAAGTAAGTCAATGGTGACCGAAGAAATTGAGCTTGTTCCTTTTCTAGAGAAGCACGGGCTTGAAGCAATAGAAACCGATCTAGGTGAATACATTATTCAACTAAGGGGTGAAAGGCCGAGTCATATTATCGCGCCGGCAGTGCATCTATCAAAAGATCAAGTCGCAGATACATTTTTTGATCACCATAGAAAACTTGGATTTAATGAAAAACTAAATGAGCGTTCTGATTTAGTAGGAGAAGCAAGACAGGTTTTAAGAGGAAAGTTTCTGAAGGCTGATGCCGGTATTTCAGGGGCCAATTTTCTAGTAGCCGAAACCGGCACAGTTGTACTTGTCACGAATGAGGGTAATGCCGAGTTAACCACTGCAATTCCTGATACACATATCGTTGTTACTGGAATAGAAAAACTCGTTCCCACTTTAGAAGATACTTCAACATTTATACGCCTCTTGGCACGTTCAGCAGTTGGTGCTGAAATATCGGCTTATACCTCTTTTATTACTGGACCACGACGGGAAGATGACTTGGATGGCCCCGAGAACTTTCACGTCGTCTTAGTCGATAATGGTAGAAGCGATATGCTGGGGACTGAATTCCAAGATATGTTGAGATGCATTCGATGTTCAGCTTGTTTAAATCACTGCCCAGTTTACTTGTCGATAGGGGGACATGCTTATGGTTCTGTGTACAGTGGGCCGATGGGCGCTGTTTTAACACCGCAATTTTCAAGTGTAGCCGAAGCAGGGCAGTTACCCAATGCCTCTACTTTTTGTGGTCGTTGTGAAGAGGTCTGTCCTGTTCACATACCCTTACCTAAACTGATGCGTCACTGGCGTGAGCGGGAATCAGCGGCTGGGCTCAATCCTATGTCAATGCGTTGGGGATTGAGAGCCTGGGCTTTTCTCAATCGTCATCCCTCAATGCAGCGTATTGTTAGTAATATATCTGTCAAAATACTAAGCATGTTTGGCTGCAAAGAAAGCGGTTACATTCATAACTTACCGAGTTTTGCAGGGAACTGGACTAAGGGCAGAGATATGCGGACACCTCAATCATCGACTTTTATCTCACAGTGGAAAAAGGCAAATAGAAAAAAAGAGTACAAAAAAAGAGGAGGAGAGTAATGTCGAGAGCAAAACTGTTAAACAAATTACGCGCTCAATTAAATGTATCTTCTGAGGATCTTACAAGACGACAGGCAGTAGAGAGTCGCTTGTCTCAACATCTTCCAAATACTATTCCCAAGCGTTGTCTTCAGCCTCATGAAGCACTTGTGGATTTGTTTCAAAGTAAAATTGAAGCTGCTAACGCAACAGTAAATAGGATTGGTAATTCTGAGTCTATTGTAGACGCAATTAGTGATTATCTTGGATCGGGGCACCATGATCTTTGCGTGAAAATCTCACATGGTTTTAGTGGACTGGATTTTTCAAACAATACTGATTTACAGATAAAATCCTGGTCTCCAAAAATGAGTCTGAATGTTTGCGTCAGTGATTGCTTTGGTGCCGTTGCAGAAACAGGTAGCCTAGTGGTTTCAAGTTCAAATACCATGCCACTAAGTTTTAACTTTTTGGGTGATGCTCACATTGTGCTGCTTCGTGCTGAACTAATCGTCGGGGCTTATGAAGATATCTGGAACAAAGTCCGTGAAAGTATTCCCCGAGATATCACTTTGGTATCTGGACCTTCCTGCACTGGCGATATTGAAATGATTATGGAATTGGGTGCTCATGGGCCTAAAAACCTACATATCATTATTATTGGCTGTGATTAGATGAAAAACTTAGCCATTATCTATCATAGTAAGGATGGGAGCACCGCGAAGATGGCGGATGCTGTGTTTAAGGGGGCAAATCATCCAGACATTGATATCAGTGTGAGAATGTTATTAGCAAAAGATGCAGGCTTAGAGGATCTTCTTTGGGCGGATGGTGTGATATTTGGTACACCAGAAAATTTCGGGTATATGTCCGGTGCCTTGAAAGACTTTTTTGATCGAACCTATTATCCAGCTGAAGGGAAAATTGAGGGAATGCCTTATTGTGTATTCATTTGCGCGGGAAATGACGGTCAAGGTGCCTTGAGAAGTATAGAGAGAATCGTAAAAGGTTTTCCTTTAAAACAAATCCAAGATCCATTAATTTCGAAAGGTGTATTGAGCTCTGGACCGAAATCTGCATCGAATCCTGAACCGATTTCTGGATCAAACACAGAGTTATTCGATGCTTGCGAAGAATTTGGTTTGTATATGGCCGCAGGAATTGAAGCAAGTATATTTTAATGTGATGGATTCAGCTTCTACAGATAGGCGAAACCTTGTGCAGTTATCAATCCCTAAAGGATCGCATTTTGTCCTTTGTTGTCGACAGAAGTATAGTGCTTATTAAGTCTTTCAAAGATATCTATAATGCAAAAAGAAATAGCCAGTTAGGCATCCTCTTTACAGTGGAAGAAAGTGACATTCAAATAGCTGGGCCTCATCACAATGGTTTAACCAAGTTTGGTGTAGAAGTCGTAAAAGCCATGAATCAATCTGGCATGATTATCGATTTTGCTAATGCATCTAAGAAAACGGCACTGGAAACTTCATCGAAGTTTTAGATAAAGTAGTGATAATTTCTCGCACTGCAATTCAAAGAAAAGGATTTGCTAGCCCCGATTTATTTATCATGATTTAGCAAATCGCGTGGGAAAATCAATGCTTGGCATGCAGGGATAGGCTTGTTTAATCTAAGTGATTATGTAGATCAAATATTTCACTAGTATATGAAGTCGGCATTGATGATGTGTCCATGAGGAGTGATATGGACGGAAACGAAAAACCTGTTTTTTGATACTAATGTTATAGAATCATTAAGATCTGTCACAGATTAATAGTTAGTGCCCAAGTGATGTCGTACTATTTCACCCTCAACAATAAATATGATCTCTTCAGCAATGTTAGTCGCTAGATCCGCAATGCGCTCGAGATATCGAGAAGTCGAAAGTAATTCAACTGCTCGGTTAATTGTACTACTGTCTTTTTCCATTAAAGATTGCAGCTCTACATACATCAGCCGATTTACCTCGTCGATATCATCATCCATTGCAATTACTTTTCTAGCGATGTTGACGTCTAATTTGACCAAGGCATCTAGGCTGTCGTGTACCATGGTAATTATGCCTTTTGACATAGTGTTAGTGAATTCTGGAGGGTAAGGAATGGGAGCCTGTTTACTTAGAGAAATCGCGCGTTTCGCTGCATTTACCGCAAAATCTCCCATGCGCTCTAGATCATTATTTACTTTCAGTATGACGACGATAAAACGTAAATCAACTGCTACGGGTTGATGCAAGGCTAGTATTTTTAAACAATTTTCTTCGATCAATACTTCTTTCTGATTAATAAATTTTTCATTTTTAATGACAGACTCTGCGAGTTCTGGTCGTCGATCTATCAGTGACAATATGGCATTGTTGATGGCGACTTCAACCATATTGCCAAGTTGAAGTATTTCTTTCTTAATCTGGACTAGGTCTCGCTGTAAATGTAGTGACATTAGAATTTCCTTAGTTGTAGTTGCTTATCCGAACCGTCCGGTGACATATTCTTCGGTACGTTTTTGCTTGGGTCTCGTGAATATTTGATTGGTAATATCGAATTCAATTAAATTTCCCATTTCCATAAAAGCAGTGTAGTCAGATATTCGTGCAGCTTGTTGCATATTGTGTGTGACAATGACGATGGTATAGTTTGATTTTAATTCAAAAATCAGGTCTTCGATGTGTGAGGTTGAAATTGGATCAAGAGCAGAACAGGGCTCATCCATTAACAATATTTCGGGTGCCATCGCTAACGCTCTCGCGATACAAAGTCGTTGTTGTTGACCACCTGATAGACTTAAGGCAGAGTCATTTAGTCGATCTTTCACTTCATCCCAAAGTGCTGCTTGTGTTAGAGAGCGTTCGACTAACTCATCCATTGAGCCTTTATAGCCATTAATGCTTGGTGCCCAGGAAATGTTCTTAAAGATAGATTTAGGAAAAGGATTGGGTTTTTGAAATACCATGCCAACATGTTTGCGAACCATAACGGGGTCGATTTTTCCGAGCAGGTCCATTCCATTTAAAGAAATCCTACCCTCCACAGTGAGGTCATCAACAAAATCATTCATCCTATTTAGTGAACGCAATAAAGTACTTTTTCCGCAACCTGATGGCCCGATAATCGCTGTCACCTTATTCTTAAGAATTTTAAATGAAACATTCTTAACCGCAGGTTTACCTGAGTAACTAATAGTCAGATTTTCTAAGTTCATTGCGCAATGGGTTTCTACGTCCCAAGATTCCGAGGACTCAATTCCTGGAACACCGCTAATTTCGGTAATATTTGTCATTTAAATTTTTGCTCCGTTTTGTAACGAATGAAAATGGCAGTTGCATTCATTGCAAGTAGTACACCTAGTAAAACAATAATTGCGGCTGCAGCAAGTTCATGAAATTCCTGTTGGGGCCGAGAAACCCAATTGTAAATTTGAATGGGAAGTGCCGTAAAAGAGTCCATAGGACCCTCTGGTAAAAATGCAATGTAGGTCAAGGCTCCAATCATAATGAGGGGCGCGGTTTCACCTATCGCTCTGGAAAGTGCTAGAATCACACCGGTTAATATACCCGGAAATGATGCTGGCAATACGTGTGCCCAAGCGGTTTGCCATGGTGTTGCACCTAGCGCAAATGCTGCGTAACGAATACTATTGGGAACAGTTTTTATTGCTTCTCGACTGGCAATAATGATAACCGGCAAGATGAGAAGGCTCATCGTTAAGGCGCCAGACACTAATGAACGTTCAAGCGCGAGTCCACGTACAAAAATGGCGAGGCCAATAATGCCGTATACGATAGAAGGCACACCAGCCAAATTGGAGATGTTAAGGCTAATCATTCTGTGCATGCGTCCTTTTTTGCTAAACTCTTCAAGGTAAAGTGCAGTTGCGACACCTAAGGGAATTGCAATCATAATTAGCATACCAATAAGCCAAAGTGTTCCGACGAGTGCCGATTTAATACCGGCTTTGTAAGGAAACCTTGAAGGAAAGCTAGTTAAGAACTGACTGTCTAACCATCTATATCCATCTGCAAAAATTTGATAGAAGAGAACAGCCAGTAATGCTATGCCTAACCAGGTAACAAGAGCGCAAAAGTACGAAAATAACAATGCTTTTCTATTTCGGTAGATGAGCGCAGCAGCATCCTGAGGATAATTATTTTGGATTAGTTTATTCATCATATTTTTCCTGATATCGCTTTAGCACCCATTGTGAGAGTAAGTTGAGCATCAGTGTGATTAAAAATAATAGACCTGCAACAGCGAATAAAGTTTTGTATGCAATGCCACCTGCCGGCGTATCTCCTAAACTGATTTGAACGATAAAGGCTGTCATGGTCTGTATGCTCTCCAAGAATGTAAGTGAGAGATTGGGTGTTGCTCCAGCTGCAAGGGTGACAGCCATTGTTTCTCCTATAGCACGAGATATCGCCAGTAAGAACGAGGCTAATATTCCGGATAAGCCAGCTGGCACCACTATTTTTGTGGTCACTTCGTAAGAAGTTGCGCCTAGAGCAAAGGCTCCGTCTCGAAGGCTATTAGGAACTGCACGCAAGGCGTTATCACTGAGTGTCGCGATCATTGGAAGGATCATAATACCGACGACAATAGCGCCGCTTAAGGCATTGAAAACCTGTATCGTTGGGAATACTAACTTGAGTAGTGGGGTCACAAAGGTTAGAGCAAAGTAACCATACACTACTGTTGGAATACCAGCGAGTAACTCTAATATGGGTTTTACAATTGACCGCATTCTATCGGATGCATATTCACTTAAGTAAATAGCGCTTGAGAGTCCTATGGGTATCGCGATTAAGGCAGCGCCGATCGTGATTAACATTGTCCCCCAGACAAGAGGAAGTACACCGTAGGATGTTGGCTCAAGTAATGGTACCCACCTAGTACCGAGTATGAAATCACTTACAGGTACTTGATCAAAAAATCCAAGAGATTCTTTGCCTAGTATCACAATTATTACAAAGGTGGTGAATACTGAAATTAGTGTACAGAATCCCAAACTCGTAATAATTAGGGTTTCACCCCATTTACGATTAGCGGGGGTCGTGATGTTATTATTTGTCATTAAGGTAACACCCATTATTTTACTTGTTTACGAGATCTAAGAGGTTGGGTGCATTAATTGATGCCGGAGAATCTTTAATAGTGTTGTAAGCGGTTCCTGTTTCTAAAGTTAATATCCGTTTCATCGCACCTTCATACACCTTGTCAGGTAAAGGGATATATCCAACTTCGGAGGCGAGTACACCGGCATTAGAAAGATAAAACCTTACAAAAGTATTTACTTCAGGGCGCTTCATGGAATTTTTATTAACATAAATAAAGATTGGTCGTGAGAGAGGGGCATAACTACCATTGTTTATAGTGAGTGGGCTCGGTTCGATAGGTCCCTTGCCCCCATCAATCGGAACCAGTTTTAATTTGTTCATGTTTGATGCGTAATAAGCGAAGCCAAAATAGCCTAGTGAACTGACATCTCCAGCAATGCCTTGAACCAAAGTATTATCATCTTCACTAGCGGTATAGTCTGGTCGTGATCTACCAGATTTTCCGTTTACAGTTTCTGTGAAATAGTCGAAGGTACCGGAATCTGTTCCTGGTCCGTACAAGCGAATTTCTTTTTTTGGCCAGTTAGATCTTACGTCACTCCAGAATTTTACAGTACTTGCTGGCTTCCAGATCTGGTGTAATTCGGAAACGGTCAGATAATCGACCCAATCATTATTTTTGTTAACTACGACGGATAATCCGTCATAGGCAATTGGCAATTCTAAGAACGCTACATTGTCTCGAATGGCTGTCGTCAATTCTTGCGCTTTTATGGTTCTGGAAGCATCGTTAATATCAATTTCGCCGATGAGAAATTTTTTGAATCCTCCTCCGGTTCCAGATACACCCACTGTGACTCTCACGCTAGGCTGTACTGCCAAAAATTCTTCAGCAACAGCCTCGCTAATTGGAAAAACTGTACTGGAACCATCCAGTGAAACAGTCCCTTTTAAACGTTCAGTAGCGGTACTTGTGTTGGCGACAAAAACCAAGGCAATGACTAAAAATATTGTCTTTTTCATATTCATACTCTATGTGAGATAACAAACCGGATTATCCACAGCATTTGTTAAAATATGATTAAGGTTGGGTTAATTTAGTTTGGATTAGTTTTAAAAGAGTGATGAAGGAAGAAGATCGAAAAACGAAGGCCTTAAGCTAGTGGCATGTGGACAGTAAAAATTGAACCACGGCCAAGCTGACTTTCGACGGCAACTGATCCACCATGTTGTTGAGCAATGTTTTTAACAATGGCTAAGCCAAGTCCTGTTCCACCGAGTTCTCGAGATCGTGCTTTGTCTACTCTATAGAATCTTTCGAAAACTCTGTTCTGTTCTGATTGAGAAATTCCGATTCCTGTGTCCGATATCTGAAAACTTACGAAGTCTTTTTCACTCATTAAGGATACGGTTATTTTGCCGTGAGGCGGTGTGTACTTGATTGCATTGTCCATGAGATTGTCAACTAGCTGGCTCAATGCTTGAACGTCTCCTTTAATCTGCAGTCGCTCGGTAGTGCAATTTTTTTGTATCAAAGCTAAATGTTTGTCTACACAATTTACTAGAGCACCTTCGATAGTACGTTCAACAACTTCAGTGAAATTGACAAGTTGAAAATTATCGGCATCCGGATCTGATTCCAAACGAGATAAGCTTAATAAATCGGTAATCAGGCTTGCTAATCGATTACTTTGAATACCAATTTTTTGTATGAAGTTTCGCAATGTTTCTATTGGCATCGATTTGTCATCTAAAATAGTTTCTGCCAACCCTTTTATTGCAGTGATGGGTGTTTTAAGTTCATGTGATGCATTAGCAACAAAATCGCGACGTATTCTCCTTAATAAATCTAGTTTTGAGATGTCATTTAGAACGATGACGGCACCGTTGAGCTTTTGCTGACTATCTAACAAAACGGCAACGTAAATATTTACAACAAGATCTTCTCCCTCAGTTGGTCTTCTCATTTGTGATTCAACAACAGTCCCAGTCTTTAACGCTCGTTCTAAGGAGATATTTATTTCCTGGATTCTTACTTGCTCCCAAATAGCTTTATTTAAGCTGCTTGCAATTGAGAGTCCGAGCATATCCGCTGCTGCGTTGTTGATATGAACTATGTTTTGCTCTTCATCTACGCCAACTACACCCTCAACCATACCTGTTAGTATCATCGCAAGACTGTTTCTGTCTTTGGTGATTTCTTCCATTCTATGGGAGGAGGCGGCGGCCATTCTGTTAAAAGCTTTGGCTAGTTGACCTATCTCGTCATTTTGCTTATGTATAATTCTTTTGTCGTACTCACCTCTTGAAATCGCCTCTGCAATTTCGGTTAATTTAATCAAGGGTTGAGTAAAACTCTTTGCAATATAGAACCCGAGGGCCAAGGCAATAAGACTGGCGAATAGCCCGCTAAGTACGATTATATTTTGTAATTGCGTTAATTTTTTTTCGATTGTGACACTAGGTAGGGAAACTCGAACATAGCCCAGAAGATTCTCTTGTTCGATGACTGATTGCGCACGATAAATCATTTCTAATTTCAGTGTATTGCTGAACCTTGCACTAGTACCTGCACCTGTTTGTCTTGCTTGTATAATCTCGGGTCTTTTACTGTGATTATCCATTATTTCAGGTCGTTCTTGAGAGTCAGCAATTACAACACCGTTTTGACCTATGACGGTTAAGCGACTATCTGTTTTATGGCCGAGTGTGCTAACGATCTCTTGTAACATTTGATCGGTATTGATTTTTGATAGATTATTCTTTTGGGCGGAGCGCTGATTAGCGAGTACAGGCAGGGCAATTTGGGATAAGTATTCAGTACGGGCTTCTAGGTTTTGATTTATCTCTTCAATACCGTTTTCTGCCATTTGCTTGTTTATTAGTACACCGATAATAATGGTCGTAATAATAATGATAAGGACATAGCCAGCATAGAGGCGCCAAAGTATTTGGGATGTAAACATTTTTAGATATTTGCTTCCTTGAAGCGGTACCCCACACCGCGTATTGTTTCTATTTGTTCTTCTCCGATTTTTTTCCTGATTGAGCGAATATGGACATCAATATTTCGATCCACCACAATGACATCATTTCCAAGAACATCATCTAATATTTGGTCTCTCGAGAATACTTGACCCGGACTGGCTGCAAGTTTGCTTAGTAATCTAAACTCAGTGGCAGTGACTTTTATATCTTGATTATCAAAAGTTACTTGGTGTTTTAAGGTGTTAATGTGCAATTCTCCCGCTGTAATGGTGTCCTTGTTATTAATCTTCAGTGGTCCTCGTCGCAATGTAGCCTTGACTCTAGCGATTAACTCTCGAGGACTGAATGGTTTGGTAATATAGTCATCTGCCCCAAGCCCAAGACCCAAAATAATATCACTTTCTTCACCCTTGGCAGTGAGCATGATGATAGGTATCGAAGCGGTTCTAGTTTGTTTTTTTAAACGTTGACATATTTCCAAGCCATCGACGCCTGGTAGCATTAGGTCTAATATGACCAGAGAGGGTAGTTCATCTTGTATGAGTTTAAGTCCTAATGAACCGTCGAGAGAGGTGAGAACATGATAGTTCTCCCTTTCTAAATTGTATTTTAATATTTCGAGAATATCCGGTTCGTCTTCGACGATGACTATCTTGGGTCCGCTCATAAAATTTGGTTTGAAATTTGAGAATCCAAAAGACTAGCACGCGTTTATTAAGAAGTGATAAAGATTGTTTGGCTTAGGAATAATAAACTTACCTATTTGCCATCGATTTCGCGCGCTCCAATATCATATCCCAAGGTGGTCGCGCCCTATAACCTTCTTCCGCAAATTTCTCAACAATTATGCCCTTGTCATCCACTAGGAATATGCCAGGGTAGGGTATGCCATAGGCGCGGTGACCTGGTTCATAATCTTTATTCAATATCCCAAACCGAATGACATGTTGGGCATCGACATCTGAAAGGAGGGGGAATTTAATACCTTCCTTTTTCGCGAATTTCACGATGTCGGCATTCTTATCGTAAGTCATGCTGACGGCCTTAATACCCAATTTTTCAAAATCTTTTTCAAATTTAGACAACTGCACGAGTTGTTTTTGGCAGAATGGTCACCAGACAATTGAGCGGTTAAAGAGGAGTAAATATCCCTTCTTACCGCTTAAGGATTGATTGTTCCAGTGTTTGCCATTTTGATCTATGGTATTAATCTCTGGAACTGTCTGTCCGATAGCAATTTCAGGTGCCCAATCATCTGCGATTACATTAGTTGTCAACAGCAGTGCGATAAGGGGCAACAAAATCTTATAGTTGTTAAGCTTTATCATCATCATTCGGTTTTTATCCTATTAAAGAAAGAATGCACTAGGAAGACCATCGTCATTTGCAGTTAATTACATCCAATTAGCGTATATTTCTGATCTTGGCTGTATCCTAGTCTAAACAAAAATTAACAAGTGAATATCGATCAGGGTGTTACAACTCCAAATAGTACCATTAACTAAAGTGCATGCTCTAGATATCTTCCGGTGGCGCTACCCTGTGCCCTATGATTTTTATGATCCACCAGATTCTGTGGACCCAGCACTTTTTCTTGACCCAGATGTTCAATTCCATAGCCTCTTGGATTCAAATTTAGCCTTTATTGGTTTTTGTTCCTTTGGCCCTGATGGCCAGGTAAGCGGGGGTGATTATTCTGTGCCAGCGCTAGACATAGGACTTGGAATGAAACCATCGCTGACAGGACAGGGTCATGGCGATGCGTTTTTTAAGGTTATTCTGAATTTCGCGATTAAAAGCTATGAATGTGACTTAATCAGATTAACCGTGGCGGATTTTAATCAGAGAGCAATGATTTTGTATAAAAAAGTCGGATTTAAAGAACGACAAAACTTTATCAACCCGAATAACGCGATGCCCTATACAGTTCTGACGCTTAATATCCGGTCATAGTCGCCAATTGGACTTGTTTGAAGGACGTAATATGGCTAATCTGACACTTCACCTTCAATTTACTTTCAATTAAGGGTAGCTAGAATTGTCTGACTTCATCGACAAAGTAGTCGTGGTTACGGGCGCAGGCCGGGGTTTGGGGCGATCCCATGCTATTGAATTTGCTAAAAGAGGAGCAAAGGTTGTCGTTAATGACCTCGGCGGCGCTGTTGATGGTACGGGATCAGGTAATACCGCGCAAGCTGTGGTTGACGAGATTATCCAACTGGGTGGTAAGGCGATTGCCAATACCGATTCTGTGGCAGAAGTAGAAGGTGCTCAAAAAATTATTGATTCCGCAGTCAGTCATTACGGTACTGTTGATATTTTGGTCAATAATGCAGGAATCTTGCGAGATAAGACCTTCCTAAATATATCTAAAGAAAACTTTAAAGCTGTACTTGATGTCCATCTAATGGGTGCTGTCTATGTTACGAGTGCAGCATGGCCAGTGATGGCCAAAAAAGGATATGGCAGAATTGTCTTCACCAGCTCTGAATCAGGCATATTCGGTAACTTTGGACAATCAAACTACGCTACTGCAAAGATGGGGCTTGTCGGGTTAATGAATGTACTGAAATTAGAAGGGGCACGCAAAGGTATATTCACAAACTGCCTAGCCCCTGGCGCAAGAACACGAATGACTGAATCATTACCGGATCAAAATAATGGCGTTCCAGAACAGGTGAGTCCTGCCGTATTGTATTTGTGCTCTGAGGACGCTCCTAATGGCATCATTCTTCAGGCTTCTGGTGGACGTTTTTCTATTCTAAAAATGTGCCATGGCGAAAGTGTCGACCTAGGTGAATTTGTTGATTATGAAACCTTTGTTCAACATGCAGATCAAATAATCTCTTCGGATATGATTAGTTAGTTCGAATATCTATGCCGTCCTGACTAAACCTCTTTAGTACCTCTATCGAAATATTAGGGCCGATCTCTTGGGACCAAATGTGCGCCGCAGCCATACTTTCTTGCATGAGCTGAGGCATAATTGCATTGGCTTTTTTCCCCACTGGTGAACGATTAAATTCAATCAGGTCTTGTAATTCACTTAGCGTGAAGTGCTTGGTGTAAAGAGGATAGATTTCCTTTTGAAGCGCGTCATTCGAAAACGATTCTGTGACTATTCTTCCTACTTCTTCGTTAACAATGTCAATTGCTCTTTGAGAAAGCTTTGGGTTTGCAATTCTGAGTACCGAGATCAGTTGCTGAGAAAATACAGCAGTAAATTGCTGGCTATTTGCCTCAGCTCCAGTGCTCGCCAATAGTTCTTGAACCGCCTTTAACTTTGCAGGGCCCAAAGCTACAGGTAGAGTGCTAATTTCCTCTGCATTTAATGCGAGGGAAAGTGCACTTAAATATACGGCAATTACTAATTTCGTGAGCTGACGAATCAATTACTGCTCCCTATCTCAAAATCTTATTCTTTAGTGGGTACCCAATTAAGTGTAGACCTTCTAGCACTTTAACATCACTTGATTATCTAATTTTGAGCAATAAAACCAACAAAATGGGTGTGCCGACGGCTTGCAAGAGCATAAATCGAACAAGAACCTGTGTATTAGACCATCCCATATTGTGTCGAACATGATCATGCAGCGGATAACGTATTTGTCGAAATATCCCAATTTTAAAAAACCTTAATAAAGCCACTTTAATCATGCCGGTTGCACCATTAACCAAGACGACGAAGGCAACAACAAGAATAAGAAATGGATTGCCAGAAGCCAAGACAAGAATACCGAGTAACAAACCAATAGGCCGTGAACCAGCATCACCCATTAAGACTGCTGAAGGATAACTGTTATGCCATAGATAACCTGTTAAACATCCAACCATCACAAAAGCCATTATTGCCCAATCAGCACCCTGTTCGTAATGAGGGACGAGTAAATAACTTGAAATTGCGATGTGGCCGACGATGACATACAGAATGCCACCAAGAAATAACATCGCCATTCCAGAGAGGCTGGCCGATAGGCCGTCTACGCCATCGGTACAATTGGTTGCGTTAATTGAAACCCAAATCAAACCTGTAGCGCCTAGTATAAATAACGCTGGAGGGAGGATAAATGGATCTTTAAATAGGGGTAACCAGATGACATAAGGCTGCATTTGACAAATTATGACGGAGGCAAGAATGGCAAGGATTAAGTCCATAGCACCTAGCCTATATTCACTCCATCCACCTATCGCTCTATCGTCTAGATAACCGACCAGCATCGCCGCAAGTACACAGAATAAAATTTCGACGAAGATCAAATTGAAGGGGACAAGCAACAAGCTGACGACTGCAAAAATTGGAATAAACAAAACCCCCGCACTCACTGGCTTACCGATACTCTTTTCAGCATCGACAGCGAATTCACGTCCTTTGTCAGTTGGTAATATATGCCAATATTTTGGTAGCAGCCACCAAGTTAATCCAGCCCCAAGTGCCGTACCTAGTCCGCATAAGAAGATATAAGATGTAAATAATCTAAACGGGCCCGCTACATCAGCAAAGTGTTGGCCCAAATAATATAACAAGATTTACCCTTTTAGATTTGTCGATATTACGGGGGAGTATAAAGCCTAATTCAGTGGAAAGAATGAATGACAAATGAATATTTGGGTTTTATTCGATAAAAATGAATTTCTCAGCATCCATCCAAGCAGGAAAAGTGCGTCGGTAGTCAATGAGTGGCGTTTTCCTAAGCGTTAATGTTTGAATACTCGACTGGCTCTCGAGATTCAAAAGGCAATTTCCGTCATAGTCAAAGATACAAGAGTCTCCCGAATATTCAATTTCATTCCCATCAATACCAAGACGATTTAGGCCAATAACATAAGATTGGTTTTCGATAGCGCGGGCTTGCAGCAAACTTAACCAATGTTCTCTGCGTTTTTTGGGCCAATTGGCGACGTAGATTAAAAGATCGTAAGTGCCGGAATTTCGACTCCATACGGGGAACCTTAAGTCATAACAAATTTGGGGACGAATACGAAAGCCCTTCAAAGAAATCGTGATCTTTGAATTGCCGGCTTGATAGAACTGATGTTCATTAGACATTCTAAACAGATGTTTTTTGTCGTAATGCCGCAGTTCACCATTTGCCGCGACAAAAACAAATCGATTATAGAACGCCTGCTGTTCTTTAATTATCAGGCTGCCGCATAGTGCCGCTTGGTATTTTTCAGCCTGACTTTTCATCCATTGAATTGTGGGTCCTTCCATTGTCTCTGCCAGGGACTTTGAGTCCATGGAGAACCCTGTGCTGAACATCTCAGGCAAAATGACTAAATCAGTTTCGGGAATATCCTTAAAAAGATCTGAGAACACATTTCGGTTGGCGGCACTGTCTTCCCATTTCAGATTATGTTGAACTAAGCTGACCGTGAGTTTTTCTTCACTTGAATTCATGACTAAATTACTTTGAGCTTCTTGCAAGCTTGAATGATTGTCGCATCATTTTTAGCAAAACAAAAACGGACATACTTATCTTTAGGCGCGACATCATAGAATACTGAAATGGGAATGGCAGCAACGCCAATCTCTTGAGTGAGATAATTGGCAAATTCAACGTCACTTATATCAGAAATTTCACTGTAGTCAGCTAATTGGAAGTAGGTGCCAGTGCTTGGTCTTAATGTAAATTTTGAGTTTGTTAGCTGATCGAGAAAAAGATCTCTTTTAGATTGGTAGAAATTGGGTAGATTAAGATAGTGATCACTATGGTATTCCATAAACTCTGCTATTGCCCACTGAGTCGGTGTATGGGTGGTAAAGGTGACAAACTGATGAATTTTTCTAAATTCTATTGTGAGCTCTGATGGCGCTATGCAATAAGCAACCTTCCAGCCAGTCGCATGATAGGTTTTTCCAAAGGATGAAATGATAAAACTACGGCTTCTTAGAAATTCATCTTCGAGTAGACTGATATGACGTAGACCATCGAAGACCATGTGCTCGTAAACTTCATCTGATATTAAGAAAATATCGGTATTTGAAATGAGCTTAGTGAGTGCATCGATATCTGTTTGTTCTAAAATTCTGCCGGAAGGGTTGTGGGGTGAGTTTAGAATAATCGCACGCGTTTGATGATTAATCTTTGCTTTTACTTTTTCCCAATCTATACCTGACTGAGTTGCAGATGCTATGTCTATGTCGACGTGTATTGTTTTTCCTTGGGCTAAGGTAATGGCGGGTTCATAGGCGTCGTAAGCTGGATCAAAAATGATCACTTCATCACCAGGCCTGACCAATGTTTGAATAGCAACAAAGAGTGCCTCTGTTGCTCCTGACGTCACTGTTATTTCATTGAACATATCAACTTTTACATCATAGAGTTTGTCCACCTTACGCATGATTTCTTGACGTAAATATTCAACCCCAATCATAGGTGGATATTGATTTAAGCCCTTTTTTAGGTATTTTGTGAGTAAGTTAATGAGTGGTTCAGGAACAGGGAAATCAGGGAAACCTTGAGACAGGTTTATTGCATCGTATTCTGCAGCCATATTTGACATGGTTGTGAATATGGTCGTACTTATGTGGGGTAGCTTACTTGAGAGCTTACTTGAAGGTATCGGCAAACCTATATCTCTATTATAGTTGGCTGACTACTTTACGTTGATTTTTGCTTAATTTCTAATCTCTTTATACCTGCCTAGGCTACATAGTCTACGGAGTGTTGCCTGACAAACTCTATAGTGTTAAGAATAGCTTGATCAACGCTTTCATCCATCTCCTTGCTCTCTTGAGGTGATGTATAAAAGCTCATGTCGACGGTGTGCCTAACATAGCGAGGGGGAGATGATTTAACGTCACACATGCAATATCCGATAATTGTTCTTGAGACAAGTTTTCATCACTTGTGATTATTCGGCTTAATTTATCGAAAACAACCAATTCGTACCAATTGTGGATGTTGTTATCCATTTTACTAATTCCATTTCCATCATCTTCCATTGAAGTATAGACTGCCTTTCCAAAGAAGCGAGATGGGAAGACCGCATGTTTAAAGAGATGTTCTTGAAAGGAATCGTGTTAGTACTGGCCTTAGTAGTGACGGGCTGTGGGCGTGACAATGCAATTGAGGACGTTAACATTGTTGAGAAATCAACTGTTTTAACAGGGCAGGCGCTTGCGGATAAATATCTCATTGTTGATACACATATTGATGTTCCTTGGCGCTTAAAAAAGAATATGGAGGACGTGGGAGAAGCAACAGAAAAAGGTCAATTTGACTATCCCCGAGCGAAGGAAGGCGGTCTCAATGTGCCCTTTATGTCGATCTATATACCTGCATCAGTCGATGAAGAAGGCGGGGCAACCGCACTTGCAGATGATCTGATCGATCTTGTCGAAAATATTGTCCATGCTCATCCTGACAAATTTGCACTCGCTGCAACGACTACATCAATTGAAGAAAATTTTAAGAATGGATTAATTTCACTGGCGCTAGGTATGGAGAATGGCGGGCCTATTGCCGGAGATTTTAAGAATCTACAACACTTCTACGATAGAGGTATTCGGTATATAACGCTCACTCACTCTAAAAGTAATCATATTTCAGATTCATCTTACGATGAAAACAAACGCTGGGATGGGCTGAGTGAATTTGGCGAAACGTTAATTCCTGAAATGAACCGTTTAGGTGTAATGGTTGATATTTCTCATGTCTCGGACGCCGCATTTTATGATGTTATAAAGATTAGTAAGGCGCCTGTTATTGCGTCTCATTCTTCCGTGAGACATTTTGTGCCGGGTTTTGAACGTAATATGAATGATGACATGCTTTTAGCCTTAGCTAAAAACGGCGGCGTGATGCAACTCAATATAGGTTCTACTTTTATAAGTGAAAAATCTCGTGCAAGTTCAAACCTTACTCGAGAAATGGGTAAGAAGTACTTGGAAGAACATGCACTTGATCCTGATTCCAAAGCGGGTAAAGCAGCCATAGAAAAAGTAAAGCTAGAATACCCCCTCTTTTACGCCAGTATGGATAATGTGTTAGATCATATTGATCATGTCGTTAAACTCACCAGTATAGATCATATCGGTATCGGCTCTGATTTTGACGGAGTAGGGGATTCATTGCCCGTGGGATTCAAAGATGTTAGCGATTATCCTGCCTTTATTGATGGTTTACTTTCAAGAGGCTACTCTGAAGTAGAAATCGAAAAAATATTGAGTGGCAATATCATGCGCGTATGGCGGGAAGTTGAGTTGTTTGCCAGCAGCGCTCAATAACAGAGCACCACATAAAACAGCTTACAACCAATCCCGTATAGGAAGGTAGTCATCGTAAAGCGTCGCTTCTGGTGATCCAATCTCGGGTTGCCAGTTGTACTTCCAAATCGCACGGGGTGGCATCGAAGCTAACACTGATTCAATACGTCGGCCTGACTGAATACCATATCGAGTACCTCTATCTATCGCGAGATTAAATTCGGCGTATCGACCGCGGCGATAGAGTAAAAACTCTTCGTTTTCCGCGGTGTAAGGCGTGTGGCATCTATTCTCTAATATGGGTTGATAGGCGGGCAGTATGTGATCACCAATACTGCGAACCATCTCAAAACTTTGCTCAAATCCACCTTCAGTCCAATCATCAAAAAATAACCCGCCTACGCCACGTGCCTCCTTACGGTGATTCAATACAAAATAGTTATCACACCAAGATTTTAAGCGAGTATAGACATCTTCACCAAATGGATCACATGCATCTTTAGCAGTTTGATGCCAGTGAATGACATCTTCTCTGAATGGATAGTATGGTGTTAAATCAAAGCCACCACCAAAGTGCCACGTATTCTCATCGATGAGAAAAAAACGTAAATTCGCATGAAAGGTGGGCACAAAGGGATTTCTTGGGTGCATGATCATTGAGATTGCAGTAGCTTGAAAACCTTTGCCAGCAAGGTGAGGGTTTCGCTCGCTTGCTGCTGCAGGCAAACTGTCTCCAAGGCTATAGGAAAACTGCACCGCACCGCGCTCAATGTGGGGACCTTTTTCAGGGTTATCAATGATTCTTGGTCGTGAGTGTCCACCATTTTCCTGATGGATGTCTTCCATGCTAAAACCAATGCCTCCATCTATTTCACCCAGCACATCACAAATTTTAGTTTGTAAGCTAAAAAAATATTCTTTCACTAGTTCAATGTTGGGACTGCTCATGAATCTATCTACCTCCATAAAGAATGCGAACCTTACCCACTTCTTGTCCTGAATTGAAGTCCGAAGCTATTGCCTTCGTTCTGAGCATTTGGGATATTGCATCTCTTAATAATCTTGAAGTAAAACTAATGTCTTATCAGAGCTAATATGAGAGCAACTATAAAGAGCTACCATGAATGATTTAATACTCGAAAATTTAATGGCGCGTTTAAAGGAAAGCAACAATGCATTTGTTTTGCGCTACAGAGGGTTAGATGAACGTCGTCAACCTGTTCATACGGTTTATGGTGGCGCGCATTTGTATAAAAGCGGGGCATCAAGGAAACTTGCGATGCTGGCCCAAGGTCATTTTGCTGAATATGCGCAAAATGAAAGAGATCTTGCTCTTGCCCTGGGCTTTGATATTGAAAATAACGCAATGGGGCGTGGATCTTTAGCTTCGGTATTCAAATTAGTATTTGAGCGAGTGAAGCTCAAATTAGTCAATGAAGCAGTAGAAGATCACCGCGTTGATTTTGAAGACGGTTATGGCGTTCGCAGTGATGAGGAAGAAGATAGACACGTTGAATCATCGGCTTCTGCAATGGCCACGGATATGGCGGAAGCGCTATTGCCGCCTTTTGTGGGTATCAGGATCAAGGCCCTGTCTGAAGAAGCAAAACATCGTTCATTAAGAACCTTGCTACTGTATTTGGATACTTTACTTAGTCAAAGTAGTGGTGTGTTACCACCAAACTTTATCGTTACTTTGCCGAAAGTAATATCAATTGAGCAAGTAAATGTTGTATCGGAATTTCTCGAACACATCGAAAATCAATGGGGACTTGAGGATCAATCTATTCAACTGGAACTGATGTTAGAAAATGTTCAGTGTCTGTTTGATGAGTATGGCAGCGTTCTACTGCCGAAGTTTATTGCTGCTGGTAAGGGACGTGTATCTGGCGTGATTTTAGGCACCTTTGATTATACTGCGAGTGGTAACATTGCGGCACATTACCAAACACATACTCATCCGTCGGCGGATTTTGCTCGTCAGATGATGCTAAGTTGTTTAACAGGCACGGATGTAGCGATGTCCGATGGTATTACGAATATTATGCCGATAGCCCCCCATAAGGGAGATCAACTCAGTCAAGAACAGGAAAAAGAAAATTATTCAGTTGTCACTAAGGCATGGAAATTACACTTCGATAATATTTGTCACTCATTAGAACTGGGTATCTATCAAGGGTGGGATCTTAATCCTGCCCAAATACCGATTAGATATGCTGCGATCTATTATTTTTTTCTCACCGGTTTAGAGGCCGCTACAAATCGGCTTCGCACATTTATCAACAAAGCAGCACAAGCATCTATGGTGGGTAATACCTTTGACGATGCTGCAACAGGACAAGGGCTGGTTAATTTTTTTGTAAATGGCATCAATTGCGGTGCTTTGACCGAGGCAGAAGCGCTAGAAACAGGAATTACTTTAGATGAGTTAAAAAAACGCTCATTTAAACTCATCGTTGAAAACAGAATTCGGAATTAAACATGAATTATACAAATGCTTTTGAATATTGTGGGGAACTCATTGAAAAAGGTTTGAGTTATGTAAAGTACAAATCAAGTGGCAAAGAAGGAAATGGTCTTGATGACCACCAACAGGCAATTTACGATTTGTCATTTAGCTATGCCGAATTAAAGGCTGCGAAAAACTTCCAACAGTTTGCCCAATCTAAAAGTGAAAGAGAGCAAGCATTGGCAAACGTTTTTGCTGCAGATGTCATTACACAGATATTGAGTAGATTAAAAAGAGCGCCGCAAGATATTGGTTTGAGTTCTTTAGATTTTGAAGGGAAGGATTTTGAAGGGAAGGACGCAAAAAACGAAAGCGTCGTACGCAATTTTATCAGTCAGCATCTATCTAGTGATTATTTAGGTGCCTTGGGTTCAGAATTATCAAATAACGAAGGTAATCTAGGGGATCGAGGTCTTGATGAAGAAAAACAGCTTATGGCGGATACTTTTCACCAATTTGGAATAGATCTTGTAGAACCCTTTGCGGAAAGAATACATCGAGAAGATTTGATGATACCCGATTCCATTCTTGACGGATTAAAAGAACTTGGGTGTTTCGGTCTATCGGTTCCTGAACGGTTTGGTGGACTTTTACCCAACGATAAAGAAGATAGTCTCGGTATGATTGTTGTGACAGAAGAATTATCGAGAAGCTCGCTCGCTGGTGCAGGAAGTCTTATCACTCGGCCCGAAATTATGGCGAGAGCACTGTTGGAAGGAGGCACAGATGAACAACAAAAAAACTGGCTACCAAAACTCGCCCTAGGTGAGCCCCTCTGTGGTATTGCCATTACGGAACCTGACTATGGTTCAGATGTTGCCTCTATACGCCTTCAAGGAACAGAAGTTGAAGGAGGATGGCTACTAAATGGGGCTAAGACCTGGAGCACCTTCGCAGGGAAAGCGGGTGTCTTGTTGACATTGGCGCGAACAAACAATGATCTGACACTTGGGCACCGTGGATTAAGTCTATTTATGGTGGAAAAACCCTCTACAAATGATCATAAATTCGATGTTGTACAAGATGATGGTGGTCGTTTATCCGGTGTGGCTATCCCGACAGTTGCCTACCGTGGTATGCATTCATATCAACTTTTCTTCGATAATTTTTTTATTCCAAGTTCCAACTTATTAGGTGGAGAAAAAGGTCTTGGCAAAGGTTTCTACTATACTATGCGTGGGTTTATGGGAGGTAGAATACAAACTGCCGCTAGGGCATGTGGCGTGATGCAGGCTGCGTTTGATGCTGCCGTTGTTTATGCAAATGACCGCAAGGTTTTTGGCAAGACCATCGCCAGCTACCAACTGACCCAATGCAAAATAGCGAGGATGGCAGCTTACTTAGCTGGATGTAGACAGTATACTTACGCTATAGGGCGATTGATGGACAAAAGTGAAGGTCAGACAGAAGTAAGTCTTGTCAAGTTATTGGCTTGTAAAACGGCGGAATGGTTAACTCGAGAAGCCATGCAAATACACGGTGGCATGGGTTATGCGGAAGAATCGGCGGTGAGTCGATATTGGTTGGATGCGCGGGTACTCTCCATATTCGAGGGCACAGAGGAAACACTTGCCTTAAAAGTCATCGGACGTCATTTGGTAGAGAATTCACTATAGTGATGGCACTAGCGTTATAGGATGAGATTTCATTATAATGCTGATATTAAAAATTAGGGGTAGAACATGGATCTGAGTTTCAGCAAAGAAGATTTTGAATTCCAACAGGAAGTACGTGATTGGATAAAAGAAAACTATCCAGAAGAAATGAAAGCTCGGCACAATCGTAGTGCTAATGGCCACCTTGAAAAAGAGGATCACGTTTATTGGCAGCAGGCGCTGTATAAAAGAGGTTGGGCAGGATTAAATTGGCCAGCTGAGTTTGGTGGTCCTGATTTTACAGCGACTCAGCGTTATCTTTACGATTTAGAAATGTCTGCTGCCCATACTTTACATGTGCTGCCCTTCGGTATGTCTATGGTCGCGCCTGTGATCATGAAGTACGGCACCAAAGAGCAACAAGATAAGTACTTGCCAGATATATTAACTAGCCGAGTTTGGTGGTGTCAGGGTTATTCCGAACCAGGCTCAGGATCGGATTTAGCCTCTTTGAGAACCAAAGCAGTTCGAGATGGTGATGATTACATTATTAATGGTAGTAAAACCTGGAATACCCTCGGTCAATACGCTGACATGATATTTTGTTTGGTGAGAACTAGTGACGAAGAAATTCGTCAGAAGGGAATATCCTTCTTACTGATCGACATGAAATCCCCTGGCATTGAAGTGCGCCCTATAATTACTATCGATGGACCGCCAGAGGGTAGACAGGAAATTAACGAAATTCATTTTACCGATGTGCGAGTGCCGGTCGAAAACTGCATTGGCGAGGAGGGTAAAGGTTGGACTTACGCTAAGTACCTGCTCGAATTTGAACGTGGAAATGCCTATTCACATGGTCTAAAGGCAGGTTTGGCCTCTTTGAAGTCTATCGCAGCTACTGAAAAAGGCTCTGATGGATTGGCATTAACTGAAGATGAATCTTTTCAGGCAAAATTAAGTACAGTAGAAATTGAAATCCACGCTATGGAATTCACTGAACTTCGAATACTCAGCAGTTTATCCGCAGGAAAAAATGTTGGGCCGGAGTCTTCTCTCTTGAAATGTCGAGGAACAGAAATACAACAATCCTTGACTGAATTGATGGTTGAAGCTGTGGGTAACTATGCTGTTCCTTTTGATAATACCGGCTCTTTAAAAGGCATTAACTTTGATCCAATTGGACCAGAGTACGCGAGCAGTGCATCACCAAGTTATTTCAATACTCGCAAAGTATCTATTTACGCCGGTTCGAATGAAATACAAAGAAACATCATGGCGAAAATGGTATTGGGTCTATAAAAAGACGATTGGGAAAAGTGCTTAAGCTCGGTGTACTCGATCAATCGCCAATTCGCTCAAGCGGCACGGCAGCAGATGCCCTTAATGAGAGCGTTAGACTCGCACAGTTGGCTGAATCATTGGGCTATGACCGTTATTGGGTCGCAGAGCACCATGGTTCTAACAGTTTTGCGGGTTCTTCTCCAGAAGTGCTTATTAGTCGAATCGCCGCCCTAACCCACACAATACGCGTTGGTTCGGGCGGTGTAATGCTGCCTCATTACAGCCCATATAAAGTTGCAGAAAATTTTAATCTCTTAGAAACAATGTATCCTGGGAGAATTGATTTAGGTATTGGCAGGGCACCTGGCAGTGATATGCAAACATCACAAGCCTTATCCTACGGCTCTCAAATTGGCGTCGAATATTTCCCCAATAAAGTTGCTGATTTAAAGGCATTTATCGCAGGTGAACCCGGGATTACCAAGGGCTTAGAGAATGTCATGGCCAAGCCAAGACAGAATTCTTCACCAGAAATATGGATGCTGGGATCCAGCGAGCAAAGTGCGCTATATGCTGCACATTTTGAATTACCGTATTCCTTTGCCCATTTTATTGCCCCGGATCAGAGTCAGCTTTGTATCTCACAATATTATGATTCCTGTAAACAATCAGGCGTAAAGCCACGGGTAAATCTTGGCGTATTTGTACTTTGCGCTGAAACCGAAGAAAAAGCCAAAGCACTGGCTGCATGTCGAGATCTGTGGAGATTAAGATTCGAAAAGGGTGACCCCGGTCCGTGTCCTTCAATTGAAGAAGCGCGTGATTATCCTTATACCGATGCGGAGAGAGAAAGACTAGACCGTCGTAACACCATTGCTGGAACCCCAGAAACTGTTAGAAAACAACTTGAAGCATTAGCCGCTGCGCATCAGGTTGAAGAGTTGGTCGTTGTGACTATTTGTCACGACTTTGACGATAGGGCGAGCTCTTACAAATTGCTGGCTGATGCTTTTGGACTATCTACTACACTATCTACTACACTATCTACTACTTAACCAATTGCACTATAGATCTCAGTGTTATGCGAGTGATGCAAGAATCGCATCTCGGCCAATTTATCTGCCATTGATTGGGTCGACGCTTTTTGATCTTCTGACATCATAAAGATATCGTGTAAAGTCGTACCAATTCCCTCTATATGACTCATCACCTTTGAATGATCATATCCTTCTCTTTCATAGAATATATCGATAATACCACCGGCGTTAATAACATAATCTGGTGCATAAACGATGCCCTTATGGAAAAGATAATCTCCTGCGCTTTGAGTAGACAATTGGTTGTTAGCTGCACCTGCTACAATCGGCGCTTGTAAATCGACTAGGGAGTTCATATTTAATGCACCTCCCAAAGCACAGGGTGAATAAACCTCCATAGCTTGTTTATGTATGTCCTCGTTTGCTATCGGTGTTACGTCAAGTTCGTTAAGAATACGATCTATGGCAGGCTGAAACATGTCAGAAACCATCACTTTTGCGCCAGCATCCACCAACATTTTGGATAGATTACGTCCGACATTACCCACGCCCTGCACTGCTACTCTGATATCACTCAGGTCGTTACTTCCGAATTTGTGTTGTAGACTTGCTTTGATACCAACGAATACACCATAGGCAGTCATGGGTGAGGGATCTCCACTGGCTTCACTACCATCATTCAGCTTTTTATTCTGTACGCCTGCAATATAGGATGTCTCGCGTGCCATGACCCTAATATCGCCAACGCTGGTACCAGAGTCTTCTGCGGTAATATATCGACCTTGAAGCGATTCGATGAACTTCCCCATGGCTTGAATTAAAGCTTTTGTTTTCATTACTTTAGGATCTGCAATAATAACGGCCTTACCTCCGCCAAGGGCGAGGTTTGCCAAAGCAGACTTATATGTCATGCCCCTAGACAACCTAAGGACGTCAGTAATAGCATCCTCTTCAGACTTATATGGCCAAATGCGGCAACCACCCAGTGCCGGGCCCAGGTTGGAATTATGGATGGCAATAAAGGCGAGTAAACCTGAATTTTTATCAAAACAGCGTAAAACTGTTTCATGCTTATCAAAATCTTCATGGAGTGAGACATCGATTTCTGTAACTTTCATAAGTCTAATTCCTAACAAATCTATTTTTCAAATTAAGCTGCATGTGGATCCATTATTTTTACTGGTTCAGGTTGAGATGTTAACTTAGTCAGTAAATGTTCTTCTTCGATCTGCGTTAATCGAGCATTTTCGTGTTTGATGTATCCGTATCCTCGAATTTTTTGAGGTAACTCAAGAAGTGCTAAGGCGATGTGATGATTGTCCTTAGAAACCCATTTTTCACACAAACGAATAATATTTTCGTAACGCAGAATTAACTGCCGCTCGATCTTCCTATCTTCTGTATACCCAAAAGGATCTAAACTGCTTCCTCTCAAGAATTTGAATTTTGCTAACAAGTTAAATGCAGGCAACATCCACGCGCCAAAAGTTATTTTCCTAGGTAAGCCAGAATGCTTATCAATTGGTGCAATCACTGGGGGTGCCAAATGGAACGTCAGCTTATAATTCCCTTCAAATTGCTGATCTAGGGATTGTTTGAATTCTGGCTCACTGTAGAGCCGGGCAACTTCATACTCGTCTTTATAAGCTAAAACTTTACTGTAGTTAACTGCTAACGCTTTAGTGAGCTCGGGATTATTATATTCAGCAAAGGCCTCTACTGTAGATTGATACTTAGCCGCAAGGTCTTGATTTTGATATTCTGAAAGATAGTTTGATCGGTCTTGAATGATTTCATCAAGGTTGGATAATACCTTTTTAGCCTCGGGCTTAAATTGCACCAGTTGAGGTGCATGGGCTCTTAGCCTGCCAAGATTAAAAGCCTTTTCGTTTTCTTTTATTGAAATACCATTTAGATGAATTGCTTCGTAAATCGCATTTGATGAGATAGGAATCAGACCTTTTTGAAAAGCAAATCCAGCAAGGAAAATATTTGAGGCCATCGAAGCTCCCAACAATTCTTCAACTGCCTGGCTTGAATTGATAAAGAAGGTATTGTCTTTTCCTGTACATTCTTGAATAATTTCTTTCATTGAATTAGCAGGAAACTTAGTATCGGGATCCCGAGTAAAGTCAGCCGTCATTGCTCTGTGATCATTAACAACTGCATGAGCTTGATCTCGATTAACTTTAACCATGGCGTCATTTGCAGACGCCACGACTAAGTCACAACCCAAAACCAATCTTGCTCCCCCTGCAGCTATTCTTGTTGCATATATGTCTTCAGGACTCCTCGCTATTTGAAGATGGGTTATCACGGCGCCAAACTTCTGAGCGAGTCCTGCCATATCCAATACGGACGCACCTTTGTTTTCAATATGTGCCGCCATGCCTAATATTGCACCGAGAGTGGTAACACCTGTTCCACCAACACCCGCTAAGACAATGCCGTAAGGTATATCTACATCGGGTAATTTCGGTTCTGGAAGTATTGTAAAGTCAAACTCTTGAGGAACTGGTGTCTTAATTTTCCCGCCTTTGACTGATACGAAGCTTGGGCAGAAACCTTTTACACAACTCATATCCTTGTTGCAGCTTGATTGCTCGATTTTTCGTTTTCGTCCATATTCTGTTTCAACGGCGGATACAGACAGGCAATTTGAGGCAACGCCACAATCACCGCAACCCTCGCACACTTTCTCATTGATAAAAGGGCGGATATCGGGATCAACCATTGCACCACGTTTGCGTAACCGGCGTTTTTCTGCAGCGCAGGTCTGATGATATATTAGGATTGAGGTTCCTGCCCGCTTTCTCATTTCAGTCTGAACTGCATCTAGATCATCTCGGTGATGAAATGTTGTGCCAGAAGGAAAATCAGTCTCATCATATTTATCAAGATCATCACTCACAACAACAATGCTTGCTATACCTTCCCCATCTAATTGATGTGACATCAATTCAACTGTGAGTTGTCCATCAACGGCTTGGCCGCCAGTCATAGCTACTGCATCATTAAAAAGTATTTTATAGGTGATATTGACCTTAGAGGCGATCGCCGCGCGAATTGCCAGTAAGCCAGAATGGAAATAAGTCCCATCTCCAAGGTTTTGAAAAACATGTTTCGTCTCTGTAAATGGCGCCTGACCTATCCATGTTGCACCTTCGCCCCCCATTTGCGTAAAAGTATCGGTTTCTCGATCCATCCATGTCGCCATATAATGACAACCGATACCACCCATAGCACGGCTACCTTTAGGAACAACCGTTGATGTATTGTGTGGGCAGCCAGAACAGAAATGTGGGATTCTCTCGACAATATCTTTAGGCCGATTTAGAAATCGTTCTTTCTCAGTCAGGAACGCGAGGCGTTCCTCTATCTTCTCGCTGGTAAAAAATTGTGTCAGCCTACCTGCTATAACTCGCGCAATAACGGCAGGTGTTAGTTCTCCAGTTGCTGGTAATAACCACTTGCCAGTTTCATCTTTTTTACCGACTACTGTTGGTCTGTCTTCGGAATTCCAGTTATATAACATGCTGGTCAGTTGGTCTTCTATCAATCCACGTTTCTCTTCTACAACCACTACCTCATCAAGACCATGGGCAAATTCGTGAATGCCTTCGGGTTCAAGAGGCCAGGACATGCCAACTTTGAATAATCTCAAGCCGACTTCTTGTGCTAAAGATTCATCTATTCCTAAATCCTGTAGGGCTTGAAGGACATCTAAATAGGATTTCCCACAAGAGATAAGGCCTATCCTAGAATTGGGACCGTCGAGTGTTATCTTATTCAGTTTGTTTAATCGTGCAAAATCCAGAACTGCCGTTAGTTTTTCATTGTGTAACCTGAGTTCTTGCTCTAGTGGTTTATCAGGCCAACGGGAATGTAAATCCGGTGCTTCTGAATCGGGATAAGCTATTTGAATTCGACTGGTATCAATATTGGTAGAAAAAGAGGCATCGACGGTTTCAGCAATTGTTTTTAAGGCGACCCAACATCCACTGTAACGTGATAGTGCCCAGCCATAGAGGCCAAGATCAATAATTTCTTGCACACCTGATGGGTTCAAAACAGGGATCATTGCGTCAACAAAGGCATATTCGGTTTGATGGGGTAGGGTAGAGGATTTACAGCCATGGTCATCGCCAGCGACGACCAAGACGCCGCCGTGTTTAGAGGTTCCTGCATGATTGGCATGCTTGAATACATCCCCCGAACGATCAACCCCAGGTCCTTTGCCGTACCACATTCCAAAAACACCATCATACTTGGCACCTTCGAATATATTGACTTGCTGAGATCCCCAAACAGATGTTGCAGCTAAGTCTTCATTTACGCCGGGCTGAAAATAGATGTTATGTTCAGCGAGGTATTTTTGCGCCTGCCATAATGTTTTGTCTAGACCGCCAAGAGGTGAACCTCGATATCCTGAAATGAAACCGGCAGTATTTAGACCCTCAGCTTTATCCATTTCTTGTTGTAACATGGGTAATCTGGCAAGTGCTTGGCTACCCGTGAGAAATACATGTCCTACTTTCTGGACATATTTATCTTCTAACTTGATTTTTGTCATCTGTTTGGCGCTCCCGAAGGAAGAATTATGCTTTGTTTAAGAGAAGCTAAGCTTGCTTATAGTAGCCAAAAAAGCGACATCAGTGAGCTGTAAAAAATTTCTGAGGAGGAGATTAGCGCGAGCGGAGTCGGGCAAAGTGACGGGTATATACATCGTGTTTTCCTCGGGGCAGGATCACTGCACTGGAATTATAGTCTGTGCTAAGGGGTTACCTTGCACATATACTGGCTGATCTTTTTAGCTGGGTAAGCTATGAACAACCGGGCTGCTTTGAGCAGGGGCGAATATTAACAGTTATGTTCTTGAGGTCAACTCCTGCTTATGAAATAGATTGGCGTCTATCTGCGTGCGCTTTCTCGGCACGGCAATAGGTGGTAGAGGTCTTTGAGTTAGTGACTTTGCAACTGGATCTGGTATCCCTAACATTCTGAGAATGTGACGAGTTGTTTCTGCAATTGCATCTCGTGAAAGACGTTGCCTTCCTATCTCTCGGGTGATGTGGTTTAACATTCCTGTAATGAGCTGAGACGTGAATTCAACATTTTCAACTTTGAACCTGCCAGTAGTTGCGCCTCTTTCAACGTCGCGTCGGCTCTGCTCATTTTCTTGCCTGAGTATATGCTCACCTTTAATGCCTGAGAACGCAATAAACTCATGCCATTCTTTGTTATCTTGCGCCTCTCTTAAGCAGTATTGGATTGTGACGGAGATGATTGTTGCTGGATCGACAAGAGGGGCTCTTATTTGATTGAGATCATCATGAAAATTTTCACGAAGCTCATCGAGTACTGCCTGATAAACATCATTTTTTGTTTCAAAGTAGTTGTAGAAAGTACCTAGGCCAAGCTTTGCACGATGCGTAATATCCTGGATTGTAGTTTTTTGGTGGGGTAGCTCAAATACGAGAGATTTTGCGGCTGATACGAGAGCAGCGCGAGTTGCCTGCCTTTTTAAATTCAGGCGACTGGGTTCATTCTTCATATGCATTGCTCAACTAAACGTTTCAAAAACGTTCACACAGTAGTAAGGGAGTGCAAGAGTAACAACTTTTTCTTTTCCAAAACTGAAGATTTGATGGAAGATTCATTTTTTATATCCAGGTATCAAAAATACCTCGAAAATATCTAGAATAGGATACCTAAGTCGATTCAATACAATAAGATAAGAACTAATCGGAATCTACATTATGTTATTCAGAAGCCGGTTTCTTCTTTAATTTCTTTTTTTCTTTGTTTACGTGCTACTGCAAGTTCCTTCTCTCTTTTCATGCTGGCTATTTTATCGAGCTTTTTCTGTTTGATGTCTGCTAAACGCTTAAGTCGAAGGGCTTCCGCTTCCTGCTTTGCTAACAGTCTCTTATTTTCACGTTTGTTGTAGAGTTTATTCTCTGCGCTATTAACAATACTTAGACTCAATTTGCCTGAGCGAATGAGTACGGATATAGCAATGCCGCTAAAGGCTATAACAGAGTGATGCGTCGTTTTTTTGAGAAAACCGCCATAAGTCAACAAAAGTGCGTGATCAAGGATAGTTTTCAGGTGAGAAAGTTGAGATTTAGGCGCTTTTATTTCATAGCGCATGGTAATTGGCATCAGCTCTGGGCTAACCATTACGAGGTATTGACCATTAGTAAGCCCCTTCAGCGCATTTGCCCCAATGAGTGCTATATATTCGTCCGGTTTTGCCAGAAAACCTATTCGATTTTGAAAAGATAATCCAAAACTACCGCCACCGGTTTTTCTTGACGCTAAGAACTGGTCAGCGAGAAGGAATATCCTTCTTTCAGTATCGGTAATCAGCTCTCGAGAAGCACTTTGATATTTTTCAATAAGGTTAATTTCCCTGCGTTTAATATAGGCGCCAAGCGCTGCGATATTGTAATAGCGTAGTGATGCTCTATTTCGTTTAACTTCTATATACAGAGCATTATTCCCACGAAGGAAAGTTATTTGCGATGTGGTCTCTGTATTGGCTTCTCCGTATTTGCGTTTGAGAACAGGGATAATGTCCTTTATATTTAGTATACCCTCAGCTTGAATTGACAAAGGTTTGCCGTCGAAATCTAATGTCACTGTATAAGTTATACCCTTAGAAGACATGAGAGAAGGAGTTGAAGGCGGTTTGATGTGAAAAGTTTCAAAATCCAAGGCAAGATCGCTCTCTTTATACTTTATTCCCCCTGGCAGTTTTTCTACTGGTCGCCATCCAAGCTCACTAATGATCAAGGAATTATCTAGGGTTTCAGTGAAACTGATTCCAAATGCACCTAATATTTCACCCTCACCTAATGGATATAATGAGCTATCTAAATAAGCAGAAGGAGGAATGGTTTTATTGGGCGTGTCTTCTTCTAGGTCTTCTGCGGGCGGTATTGTAGAAGGGGGCGAATTTTCCTTTGATTCGGGGCTGGGTTTTAGGCGTTGCATTCCAAGAGGCACTTCCTGCCACTGCTCAGCCTGTATGCTCAGAGTCAGTATTGTTAAGAGTAGAACGAGTAATAATTTAACGACTAGCACACAGGATAGCCTTTTGCTTTCGACCTCTTCTTACACTCTCGGCTGATATTTGCACAAGAAATAGCGGCGCCAGGGGCTGGTTTGAATTTTTTCCCACTGCAGCGGTAAGCTCTATCAGCAAGTTTATAATTAGATAACAATGCAATGTCACCCGGATTACGTCCACAATAGGTCAGCGGTAATGACAGTATTATTATTACTAAAAAACGGCTAGATAATTGTTTTAAATAAGAATTCATACGTAAACAGATAATGTGTAATAAATTGAGTATAGTGTGTGGATTGGAAAGGTGAAAATAATAATAAATAAATAATAAAAGGTGCGATGATGGAACATGATCTGGTTCAGATAGCTGAGTTGGTCACCGGTATTACGCTACTCATGTTAATTGCGGCGATTACGACTATGTTGAGTAAACATGTCAGTAAATTGCCGCTTACTATCGCTTTAGTGTTTGTGGGTGTAGGCGTGTCTTACGCCTCTCATAATATTGCAGCATTTCACTCCCTTGCAAATTTCACACTCAGTCCAGAACTGGTTCTTTTTGTCTTCATACCAACACTTATTTTCGAGTCAGCTTTCAATCTCAATGCACGTCAGGTAGGCAGAAATATCTTACCTATTCTTACGCTTGCGGTGCCCGGGTTACTCATTTCGACTGCTATCATTGGATCAATTTTCGCTTTCTTCTCTCCTTTTAGCTTGTTAGTTGCATTGTTATTAGGTGCGATATTGAGTGCTACGGATCCAGTGGCGGTTATTTCCATCTTTAAACAGCTTGGTGTACCGGATCGTTTAACTGTATTGGTTGAAGGGGAGAGTCTTCTTAATGATGCAACGTCTCTTGTACTCGCGACGCTACTGATTGGAATATTGTCAGCTGGGACTTTTTCTTCTGGGGTTATCGTTGATGGAATTGGAGAGTTTTTTGTTGTTTTCTTTGGCGGCGCTTTCGTTGGTTGGATATTGGCTGTCATCACTGGTCAGTTGCTCGGAAGCATTGAGTCAGATCCTGACATCGAAATAACGTTGTCTACCATTTTAGCTTATTTTTCTTTTATCATTGCCGAACATGTTTTCCATGTTAGTGGCATTATGGCCGTAGTGGCAGCTGGAATGGTTATTGGTTCGTGGGGTAAATCAAAAATATCCCCATCTTCAGTTTCTTTTATGGAGCACTTTTGGGAGTACTTAGCTTATCTTGCAAATGTATTGATTTTTCTGATGGTGGGAATGCAGATAGAACTTGCGATTCTTTGGGAAAATATCGATCTTATCTTTTTGGTAGTTGGTGGAATGTTGATCTCTAGGGCAATTGTCGTCTTTGGTATCGTCCCCTTAGTTGGGAAAATACCAGGTACCGAGCCAATCGGATTGCCATATCAGATGGTCATGTATTGGGGTGGATTACGAGGGGCGATTGCATTGGCGATTGTGTTGGCAATGCCCCCATTTGAATACAAAGATACGCTTATTGCTGTTGTCATGGGTGCTGTGCTTTTTACATTAATTGTTCAAGGACTCTCGATAGAATTCCTGGTTAAGAAGCTCGGTTTGGACAAATTGAGCGTCGCTGACAACCTCGCTCAGCTAGATGGCGATCGCAAGGCTAGAATTGAAGGTTTGTCACGTTTGGATACTTTGGTCAGCAGCGGTTTATTCTCTCAGCGTATTGCTGACAATATGAGGGAAAAAGGGCAGAGGCAAATTGAGGACATCGGTACAGAAGTAAAACAGCTGCACCAAACTATGGATTCTGGTTCGATGACGAATACCTTAGCGCTTCGTTGCCTTGTTCGAGAAAAAGCGCGTTACTCTGAATTGTTCTCTCAAGGCTTAATTAATGAGTGGGCCTATAGAGAACTGGATCACAATACCGATGTACAAATCGACGGCGTAAGATACAGCAACTTGCTTCCTGGTCTCAGTCTAAATGTATCTATCAGTAAGCGCTTCAGTCTTGTCCTTATGAGTATTCTCGATTATATTCCTGGGGCAGGTGGTGTCTTAGAAAACTTACGAACACAATGGATAGTGCGAGATTATGGTGCTGCATGGGGTCGCTACCGCGCGAGTATGAGTGTTCTAGATGAAATACATAATATCGCTGGTGATGAAATTGACAGTGATACAGAATCAAAAATAAAAACGGTCTACGAAGAAATTGCTGGCCATGCCAAGAGTATGATTGACGACTTTGGTGAACAATTTCCAGAATTTGTTGAGACAATGCAGGAGCAATTGGGTCAGAGGTTGATGCTTATTGCAGAGCGCGATTCTGTTAAACATAGCGCAGGCCTTGGATTGGTACCATCGAGTATCGCAGGTAAAATACTGAAGGATCAATCCGAGCGAATTCGTATGTTAGCCAAAGATAATATGACGGCATACTTTGAAATAAGTGTGGACGAACTGTTAAGTAAAGTCCCTTTATTTTCAGAGCTTGATGCCAGTCATTATCCATTGATTGCTAAGAACCTCAGAGCAAAAACCGTTGCAGCTGGAACGAACATCATTAAGCAGGGGCAATCAGGTGATTCCATGTTTCTTATTGCGCGAGGCATTGCAAATGTGACTGTTTCGGAAAACGGTGTCGAGAAGCAGGTTGCTAGTTTGTATGCAGGTGACTTTTTTGGAGAGTCCGCCTTGCTTCATCGGTCGCCAAGAAATGCAACGACAACTGCAGCAACGCCTTGTTCATGTTACGAGCTGAAAGGAGCTGACCTTGATAAAATTTGTGAAGCCTATCCAGAGATTAGAAGGGGAGTAGAGTTGGTTGACGAAAAAAGAAAAATGGCTAACGCTTCTGAATAGAACGCTGAAATTGTATTATATTTGATCAATTATTTCTTTACTTGGGGTCTCCGTTTGTGGAGGGTTCTTTGTTAGCTGAGGGTTCTTTACTTGCTGAAGGCTCCTTGTTAGCTGAAGGCTCTGTTCCAAAGTGCTCGTGCTGCCTTGGATTTTTCTCTGTATTTGGTGTGAATCCGCTTTGAAATGATGCTATGACACCATCTGTATGATTTTTGATGGATCGAACTACGCCCCCTTTTTTGTATTCATTGATGAGCATATCTTCCACCTTGTTAATATATTCATTCGAAGAAATATTAGCGTCTGCATGTTCCTTTGATTCAAATAGGTTGATCCACTGATCAGATTTGGAGCCGAATTTTAAAAGGTCTCTATAGTATTTGTCGGGTTCTTCAGGCCGAGTTATTATCCCATATAGCGCAGCCCCGATTGATATGGGGCTCAGCAATACGTCTCGTAAGCCATCGAGCACAAGTTTAAGCTGAAAGCGGACAACATCGCGGATTAACTGCCAATTGTTTGACTTTTTTCCTGCTTTATTTTTGGTATCTACAGCGTCGTTTTTTCCCTTACCGTGATCTATCATTTACCGTGTTTATCCTCCTGTCATAATCTAAAAATATCACGCTTAACAAGTTTCGATTGTAAATCCTTGATCTACACTTAGTCCATAAGAGTTCGAGTTTATCTATGTCAGCTGTTTTATCCTTGCCTCCAGGATTTGAGGTATATTTTAATTTTGAAAACCCGATCTTACGAGAGGAGGTTTCTAAACTGCCTTTTATGAGCCCTATTCTGTTACAAAAGGATGTTGACATTCTGCTTGTTGATTCTCTGAAACTGGCCGAAGAAGTAAATTATTCCCACCTCGTTTTAATCGACACAAGTTTGCGCACCAAAATATGTCCCTGAAAAAACATTTCTGCATTCTGTTCACTTAGAAGATAAATGGGGACCTGAATTACTTGGACTTGTTTCAGCCATCGGTCAGGGCCATGGAGAAAGTATATTGAACGCGCAAGGCAGGCTTCTATCTTAGTTAGAGAGGGTTACTTGCAGTTTAGAGGAAACAATAATTTGGACTAATGAGAAATTTGAAATCATCAGTTTTACAGAGAATGCAGTGACTATGTTTAAGCAAGATATAAGTCAAATTCAGGGGAGCAAATTTCAAGAAATAGTGCAATCGGAAGAAGAAGATCTTTTTGCATTATTAACAAAAAGAGCGTGGGTAAACGCAAGTGAAAAGCTTGGTATATGTGGGACTTTAAAAAGTGGAGGTAAAATCTATCTCAATATTGGTATTAAGCGCATTGGCAAAAATAGATATCAACTTAACTTAGTGGACGTTTCTTCCCAAAAAGCTGCTGACAAACGTTTTATCAAATTAGCTAACTATGACCCCGTCACGGGACTTGCAAATCGGGGCTTACTGTTAGAGTTTTTACAACGTACGATCAACAGGAGCAAACATGGTGGAAAGTTAGTAGCGCTTCTCTGCTTAATTTAAACCACTTTAATCGTATTGATGATAAGACAGGCGTACAGCTAAGCGATGAAGTATTGAAAGCCGCAGCGGAAAGACTACAGTTTTTAGTTCACGATAATGACATGTTAGCAAGATGGGGTGGCGATGAGCTCGCACTTGTCATGGAAGATTTACAATATATCGACAGTGTTAGTCGTATCGCCGAAAAAATCGTTTCGATCTATTCTAATCCATTTGTGATTGAGGGACATGAGTATTACGTTTCACCCAGTATAGGCATTGCTGTCTTTCCAGAGGCTGAAGATACGATAAACGGATTAATTCAAGCTGCAGATACAGCTATGTATGAAGCTAAAACTCAAGGAGGACGTAATACTTATCGATTCTATCAATCAAAATTGCAGGAAGACACGGAAGAACGTGCATCCATAGAACGACAATTGAGCCGAGCGCTTGATCATAATGAACATGAACTGCACTGCCAGCCAAAGGTTTCTATCACAGGAGAAAGCGTTGTTGGTTTTGAAGCACTGTTAAGATGGAATCATCCTGATTGGCAAAATGTCAGCCCTGAAAAATACATAGCTGTTGCAGAGAATTCTGGTTTAATTAAGCCCATAGGTGACTGGGTAATTCGCCAAGCTTGTATGCAAATGGGGATTTGGATTGACAAATATTCACAAATGCGTGATTGCAGTATTGCTGTTAACGTTTCACCAAAACAGTTTAATGATCCATATTTGCCAGGGCGGATCGCGGTGATACTCGCAGCATCAAATTTAGATGCGGCGAGATTAGAAATTGAAATCACAGAATCTGCGATAATGGATAACCCCGTTCAAACAATTGACATCCTTCAGAAAATTCATGAACTTGGAATTAAAATCACCATTGACGATTTTGGTACCGGTTATTCGTCGTTAAGTTACTTAAGCAAAATGCCCATTGATTGTTTCAAAATTGATAGGAGCTTTGTTCTTGATATTGGCTTAAACCATTCTACTGAATCAATTATTCAGGCCATCTTAGTGATGTCGTCAGAACTCGGCTTAACGAATGTTGCAGAGGGTATCGAAACTGTAGAACAGATGGGCTTTTTTAGAAAGACAAACTGTGATGTTCTTCAAGGTTATTTGTTTAGCAAAGCGAGGTCAGAGGAGGGCATCGATATGCTATTTTCTGGGGACTACCTGCCACTACACCAATCGCTGAGTAAGCTTGAGCTCGGTCGGTAAAGTTTAGTCATTAATAGATGGCTCATTATGCGCTTTATTCATTACTTTTAACAAATCCTCTTGAGAGCCGGAGGCAATTATTCTGTCCTGCTTTTGCTCTAGTTGGTAGTCATACATGGGGTCATAATATTGCGTGAGTAACAAGGCAATCCATTTTTTGTGGCCTTGACTGTCACCTTTTCGATGCAGGTTAAATGCATTTAGCATCAATCCACTCGCCTCTTTGTAGGCAATACCTCCCAATCGTTTTCGAATCGAAAACAAGGATTTCTCATACTTTTCTTGAAGTGAGGAAAGGGCGATAGTGGGTTCTGCATATTCATCTAATTGGTCTAATACATACTCCTGAAATATCCTATCCACGCGATTTTCCACACTATCCTCTAAAAGCAGAATGGATGCCTTTTTCATTCCATCTTGAAGCGCCTGAGGTACATTTAAACGACCTATTAGTCTACCCTCATCTTCGACGAAAACGCGACTAGGTGACTTTAATAAGTCGATTGCGATCATGTTTTCGAAGTTAATTTGTGTTGGCTGAAGCGTCAACTTGCTACCAAATGCAGAGCCTCTATGATTTGCTCTGCCTTCGAGGTCTATATAAGCGGGAGCGCGAATTAATAACGCTGTCTTGCCTGTACCTGTACGCCCAGAAATAATGACTAATTTGGGTAATTGTGTAAATACTTGTAGTAGAGATTGTCGAAGTGCTTTGTAGCCTCCTTCAATTTTTTTAACATCATATCCAGCTTTACTTAACCATTTTTGGGCAATACTAGATCGCTGACCTCCCCGAAAACAATAAAGCAGCGTGGCCGGGTTGCGTTCTAAAAGCTCGATCCATTGCCTAATAATACGATCTTTTTTCTCTCCTTGTACTAGCTTATGGCCGAGTAGGGTAGCTGCCTCCGGACCTTGATTCTTATAGCAGATACCGATTTGCTCTCGATCCAAGTCATCTAGAATTGGCAAATTGCTCGCCGTGGGAAACGCGCCTTGTTGAAATTCAACTGGCGCTCTCACATCAAGTAGTGGCAAGTTCTTGGTGAAAATGGCGTGATATGAATCCAACACTTAGAAACCTTCATTTACAATGCTAAATTTTATGCTATCCGAACATAAAACACCCACATCTTTAAAAATAAGTGGGTTAAACTTAGTCTTACTAAAATTAAGACGCTCTATCTTATGTTAAATTCATTTAAAACATGCTTAAGCATTGTGTTCATCGTATTTACCGCAATAAATAGTGATTCAATATATGCGGATAAGTTTGCTGATACGCTACAAGACTTTGTCGGCGCTGCGGAATCAGAATCGATGATCAATGATGCCTATGCGTATGCAATATTTCCTACCATCGCTAAAGGTGGTTTTACCCTCGGTGCCGCTTACGGTAAAGGAAAAATATTTGTCGGCAAAAATTTGGCTGGCGATATGACAATGAGCCAAGTGAGCTTTGGGTTTCAATTTGGTGGGCAGACGTATAGTCAACTGGTACTTCTAAAAGATAAGCGCGCTGTAGATGAATTTGTTTCAGGTAGCTTTGAGTTCGGCACCCAAGCCACTGCCGTGGCCTTAATGCTGGGAGCTAATGCTGAAGCATCTACTCGTGGTCAATCTATAGGACATGCTAACGCGGATAGTGCTGAAGTTTCGGCCAACTATTATAAAGGCATGGCGGTTTATACCATCGCCAAAGGTGGGTTGATGTATGAGGCGTCTATTGCAGGGCAAAAGTTTGATTATCGTGGAATAGGAGAGATCCCTGATGTAGAGGATCTGAGTATTCAAAAAATCGAATGATCCGATAGAGAACACGCGTTTAACTCCCTTTGTTTCTTTCAGTTTGGACATACTGCTAATTTTTATTTGATTTAACATAATATATATTATACGTAATCTTATATGTTGATATGGTGAGGTAATGCCATGATTAATAGTGTCTGACAGACTAAAAGTCTTACTTTAATCACAAGTACACATCAGCTGGTTCAGTATCAAAAGCCCTCACTAGCGCCCGATTCCATATGCAACTCGGTGCTTGCGGTCAAATTTGGAATCGTCAAATAAAAATCAAATAAGACTGTCAGCGCTAATAACTTCACCGCTGCGATCACACTCATAACCTGGTAGTTTATTTACCACGATTTGGAATTCACTGTCAGCCAGTGTCGAGATAAACGCTTGAATGTCTGGATCATGTTCGGCAACCAATGGATATGCCCACAAATAGTATTCCTGAGCTATTGGCGCAAAACCTAAATTAAATCGGCGAGCAGCTGTTTCTACGCCAAATCCAACGTCTGCCATGCCCGAGGCAATGTGCGCAGCGACAGCTGAGTGTGTGAATTCTTGATCGCTGTAGCCATCAATTTTAGAAAAATCGATATGTTGATTTTTTAAGAGTTGTTCTAACAGTACTCTGGTCCCAGAAGTATCTTGACGATTGATAAACCGGAAACCACCTTTACCTAAATCGCTAATTCTGCTGATAGCAAAGGGATTGTCATCAGCAAAAATTAAACCTTGCTGGCGGCGTACAAAACGAATTATACCGAAGCGACTAGGGTCAAGTAGCTCACGATAACGGGCCTTTTGGGCGGGTATTTCTAGATTAATAGCTTGGTGAAAGCCAGCTATACGACAGCGTCCTTCATTTAGCGCAATTAATGCGTGCTCTGGCGAGTGGTAATGCATTTCAACCTGAGAATAGCGTGTAAATTCGGTCATCGCTGCGACAGCGTAACCGTGACTTGCAAATATCCGAACAACTGGCTCATCGCTGGCTAAGATATTTTGCAGCTCGACATTCAATTCGCTGGACAAACTTTCGGCTTCTGGGTGCAGGCGCGCTTCAATACGTTGGTTACTGCGTAGTAGTTTCATCCCTAAAGGCAATAAAGTAGCGCCGCGCCCTTTTTCTAGTATGACCAAGGGACTACCAAAAAAGACTTCACTATCGCGTAGTAAATTCCAAGCATGCCGGTACGAAATGCCGACGCCTTTAGCCGCTTGGGTCAAACGACCAGTGCGGTTTATTCCGTCTAAAAGCGGTAAGAGGTTGTCATGCAGGCTCTGACCCTTCTCGTTTTCGAATCCCCATTTGGGAATGACTTTAATATGCATAAAATATCATATTTGGATAACTATAAAGTTTTGTTAGAGTAGCAAATTCAAGGGGAATAGAAAACAAATAGGTAATTTTTTGCATATATATATACAAAAATAAAAAAGGTTGAAAATGCTAAAACCTAGATAAAGCTAAGCCTAGATAAAGCACAAATAATATACCCTATATAAAGGTATCTAGTGAATGAACAAAAATAACCTCATCTACTCTCATCAAGATGAAACAAAAAGAAGCATAGAGCTCATAATAGAAGGCCTAATAGATAAGCCAGGCGCCCTGCTGCCTATTTTGCATGAAATACAAAACCAACTTGGTTATGTACCGCAAAATGCGACCCCTATTCTTGCTAGAAAATTGAATTTGTCACGCGCTGAGGTACACGGTGTTATCAGCTTTTATCATCATTTCAGCTCTAAACCCCGGGGCAAACATATCATTGAAGTCTGCCGTGCCGAGTCTTGTCAGTCAGTTGGAGGCAGAGATCTTGAGCAATATGCTAAAGACAAGCTTAAGCTGGATTGGTACGAAACCAGTCTTGATGGTCAATTTACCTTAGAACCCGTTTATTGCTTGGGAAACTGTGCATGTTCACCCGCTGTCCGTGTTGGCAAAAAAATACTAGGCCGTGTAGATACTCAGCGCTTTGATCAGCTCTTGGTAGACCTTGAAAAGACACAAATAATGACCAAAGAGGAAGCCGAATCGTGAGTATTCGACTATATATTCCGAGGGATTCAAGCTCACTCTCTGTTGGCGCTGAAGAAGTCGCTATCGCGCTGCAGTTGGCCCTCCATTCAGAAGATGTATCAATCATTCGGAATGGTTCTAGGGGTCTTTACTGGCTAGAGCCAATGATCGAAGTTGAAACCTTAGAAGGTCGAGTTGCTTATGGTCCAGTTCAGGCGAGTGACGTTGCTGATTTACTCAACCATGGTTTTATCAAGGGCGAGCAAGGTCACCCTTTATGCTTGGGTCTGACAGAAGAAATCCCTTACCTTAAAAAACAACAGCGCCTCACCTTCGCTCGAGCCGGCGTTATTGATCCGATTAGTCTTGATGACTACATAGCGACTAGTGGTTATAAGGGCTTAGAAAGAGCTATTACAATGACACCGCAGGAATTGATTGATGAAATCAAAGCGTCCGGCTTACGCGGTCGCGGTGGTGCGGCTTTTCCCACTGGAATCAAGTGGCAAACAGTTTTAAATGCTCAAGCAAACGGCCTATCAGCCCAAAAGTATATTGTTTGCAATGCCGATGAAGGTGATTCAGGCACTTTCGCTGACCGTCTACAAATGGAAGCTGATCCCTTTGGTTTAATAGAGGGCATGACGATTGCGGGTCTCGCTGTAGGAGCAAGCGATGGTTATATCTATTTACGTGAAGAATATCCTCATGCACATGAAATTCTAGACGCGGCAATTGTCATTGCTGAAGCAAATAACTACCTTGGCGATAACGTGCTTAATTCAGGCAAAGCTTTCCGCCTTGAAGTTCGCCTTGGTGCCAAAGCCTATATTTGCGGTGAAGAAACCGCCCTTTTAGAAAGTCTGGAAGGTAAGCGCGGCATGGTGCGTCCAAAGCCCCCTCTTCCCGCAATTGAAGGCCTATTTGGACAACCAACAGTTATCAACAATGTGCTTTCACTTTCTACTGTTGCCATCATTCTTGCCAAAGGCGCTGAGTTTTATAAGTCCTTCGGTATGGGTCGCTCTAGAGGCACTATGCCTTTCCAACTTGCTGGCAATTTAAAACAGGCTGGCTTGGTCGAATTGGCTTTTGGGGTTAGTTTGAGAGAACTCATCTACGATTTCGGCTGTGGCAGTCGTTCGGGAAAACCACTTCGTTCCGTACAAGCGGGTGGACCCTTGGGCACCTATATGCCGGAATCACAGTGGGATGTCGCCATGGACTATGAAGAGATGGCAAAGCTTGATGCTGTGCTAGGACATGGTGGTATCGTTGCTTTTGATGACAGTGTCGATATGGCAATACAAGCGCGATTTTCTATGGCGTTCTGCGTTGAAGAGTCCTGCGGAAAATGTACGCCATGCCGTATTGGTTCAACTCGCGGTGTTGAGGTAATAGATCGTATTAGAGCCGATGAAGACCGTACAAATAATATCGAATTGTTGGAAGAGCTTTGCGACACAATGGTCCATGGTTCTTTATGTGCAATGGGTGGCATGACGCCCTTTCCAGTACAAAGCGCGTTAAAACATTTCCCTGAAGACTTCACAAAACCATCTCGAATGGTCGAAAGTATATAATTAGGTCGCACATAAGTAGGTAATAAATATGTTGGAATATTTCGATCCAAGAACTGATTTAGATTGTGAGATAGATTACGGGACGCCCCCTACTTCTGTTGACCCAACACCTGTGGCTGACTTAGTTAGCCTAAAAGTTGACGGCAATGACATTAAAGTACCAAAGGGGACTTCGGTATTAGCCGCAGCAGCGATGGCCGGCATCAATATTCCCAAGCTCTGTGCGACAGATAGTCTGGAAGCTTTTGGATCTTGCCGTTTATGCCTTGTCCAGATTGAAGGTCGTCGAGGCTACCCTTCATCCTGTACAACGCCAGTTGAAGAAGGCATGCTCGTTAAAACGCAGAATGAAAAAATCGCTACATTGCGTCGCAACGTGATGGAAATGTATATTTCCGACCATCCTCTTGACTGCCTAACGTGTCCTGTTAATGGCAATTGTGAATTGCAAGACATGGCAGGCAGCGTCGGTTTACGTAATGTGCGCTATGGTTATGAAGGCGATAATCATCTTGATGCTGAGAAAGACACCTCGAACCCCTATTTTACCTTCGACCCCAGTAAATGTATCGTTTGCTCACGTTGTGTACGCGCTTGTGAAGAAACTCAAGGTACTTTTGCTTTAACTATTTCTGGTAGAGGTTTCGAATCTAAGGTCTCACCTGGAGAAGACCAAGCTTTTATGGATTCTGAATGTGTGTCTTGTGGTGCTTGTGTACAGGCCTGTCCAACAGCAACACTGACAGAAAACTCCATTATTGATAAAGGTCAACCAGACCATTCTGTTATCACAACCTGTGCCTATTGTGGCGTTGGATGTGCCTTTAAAGCTGATATGAAAGGTGATGAAGTTGTTCGAATGACACCATGGAAAGGTGGCAAGGCCAACCGAGGGCACTCCTGTATAAAAGGTCGGTTTGCCTTTAGTTACGCGACACATAGTGATCGTATCATTACGCCAATGATTCGCGAATCGATTGATCAGCCCTGGAGAAAGGTCTCTTTCGATGAGGCATTTGAATTTGCCGCAGCGCGGATTAAACATATCCAAGGCAAATATGGACGGCTTTCTGTTGGTGGTATTACCTCCTCACGTTGTACCAATGAAGAAACCTATCTTGTACAAAAAATGGTACGTACCGCTTTTGGTAATAATAATGTCGATACCTGTGCTCGAGTATGCCACTCACCTACGGGCTTTGGTTTAAAAACGACCCTTGGAGAATCTGCAGGTACACAGACATTTGATTCGGTAGAGAAATCAGATGTCATCATGGTGATTGGTGCTAACCCAACGGATGCGCATCCCGTGTTTGGATCGCGCATGAAAAAACGCTTAAGAGAAGGCGCGAAACTGATTGTTGTTGATCCTCGAAGCATTGATCTTGTTGACGGCCCGCATGTAAAAGCTGATTACCATGTAAAACTTCTCCCCGGTACCAATGTCGCCTTCGTCAATGCTATGGCTCATGTCATTATTGATGAAGGGCTTGAAGCCAAAGCCTTTATAGAAGATCGATGCGAAATTGAGGCTTTTAAAAAGTGGAAGTCGTTTATCGGTGATATTCGCCACTCACCAGAAGCGACTGAGAAAAATACAGGTGTTCCTGCAGATATCATACGAAATGCCGCCCGCCTCTATGCATCTGGCGGTAATGGTGCTGTTTATTACGGCCTCGGCGTGACAGAGCACAGTCAAGGATCAAGTGCTGTCATGGGTATCGCGAACCTTGCTATGTTAACTGGCAACATTGGTCGAGAAGGCGTTGGCGTTAACCCTTTGCGCGGCCAAAACAACGTCCAAGGTTCCTGCGATATGGGGTCTTTTCCCCATGAACTCCCCGGCTATCGTCATATATCGGGTCAGGAAGTGCGAAGTCAATTTGAAAAAGCATGGAAGGTGGAACTTGACCCAGAACCCGGCTATCGCATCACGAATATGCTAGATGCTGCCGTAGAAGGAACTTACAAAGGGCTATATATTCAAGGCGAAGATATTGCACAATCAGATCCGAATACACACCATGTTGAAGCGGCTCTGCGCGGGCTGGAATGCTTGATTGTTCAGGATATATTTCTTAACGAAACCGCCAAATATGCACATGTTTTTCTGCCTGGTACGAGTTTCCTAGAGAAAAGCGGCACCTTTACTAACGCCGAACGTCGAATATCCCCTGTTCGCAAGGTGATGCCACCGCTTCCGGGTTTAGAAGATTGGCAAGTCACCATGGGCTTATCTAAAGCATTAGGGTACGAGATGAATTACAGCCACCCTTCTGAAATTATGGACGAAATTGCAACCCTCACACCTACTTTCTCTGGTGTTTCTTACAAGCGATTAGACGAAGAAGGTTCATTGCAGTGGCCCTGTAATAGCCTGGCACCAATGGGTACACCCATTATGCATGTGGATGAATTTGTTCGAGGTAAGGGTTTCTTTGCTCTCACAGAATATGTGCCTACGGATGAAAAGGTAAACAGGAAATTTCCTTTGTTATTAACGACTGGACGCATACTTTCCCAATACAATGTCGGTGCACAGACACGGAGAACCCCGAATTCCACTTGGCATTCTGAGGACGTTTTCGAAATTCACCCTCAAGATGCAGAAGATCGAGGCATCAATAATGGGGATAGAGTGGCTTTATCTAGCCGAAGCGGTTCGACAACCTTACATGCACTCATTACTGAACGCATGCAACCAGGGGTCGTATACACGACATTCCATCACCCAAATACGGGGGCAAATGTAGTCACCACAGATAACTCAGATTGGGCAACCAACTGTCCAGAATATAAGGTCACTGCTGTGCAAGCCAACAAGGTGACTAGCGCAGATGTCACCTCAGAATGGCAGACGCAGTTTGAGGAATTTTCAAAGACTCAATTGGCCTATGTAGAAAATGATTGATAAGCCTCCACTGACTTTGCAATAGAAGGGACTGATACATGTCCGAGCTACAACACCTGATTAAAATGGCTAACCAGATAGCCCAGAATATTGGCATCGGTGCTTCAGAAGAAGAAACAATCGACAAGGTTGAAAACCACATAAGGCTTTTTTGGGCGCCGCCCATGCGTAAAAAAATATGTGATTATATCGAGACAGATGGAAGTGATTTGCACCCCTTCGCGTGCAAAGCATTACTAAAATTGAAAGGTAAACTATTGTTAACGTAGTTTAAGCTTATCGACTGATGGACCGACGTTTATCTAACGAGCGAATGCATTGATTCTGTCGACCAATTCTTGACTGACCATTACACCCTGTTTGGAGGTTGTCTCACTCATTGCTATTTTTTCAAGACCCGCTAATTTTGCATCTTCTTGTTCATTGATTGATTCAATCAGTCTTGAAACATTGTCAAAAAAAACATCACCAGAAAATGCATATGGATCGAACGCGATAAAGCACTGACCGGTGCGAGGCGGCCCACCTTTTGTACCAGAAAATGGTGTTGCATCTATACTTAATGCTGCACCGGCTAAACACGAGGCCATGAGTTCAACGAACAATCCCGTATTAAATCCTTTATAACCACCCGATGGCGCCATTGTGCCCTTTAATGCCTCAGCAGCATCAGTAGTAGGCTGACCGAACGCATCAAAAGCCCAGCTTTCATCTATCGCTGTGCCAGTTCGTGATCTCAGCAAGATTTCGGACTTTGCCACCACACTCGCAGACTGATCTATGACGAATCCTACTTGACCATCTTTACTAGGCACTGCAATTGAGTAGGGATTGGTTCCGATTACCGCCTTTTTCGTGCCGACGGGGGCGATGGATGCTGGCGCGTGGGTAAAACATAAGCCTAGCAAACCTTCTTCGGCGATTCTTTTAGAATGGTGCCCCAAAACGCCACAATTATAAGAATTGTGTACGGTCATGACAGCAACGCCGTTTTCCCGTGCAGCGTCGGTAAACATCGACCAGCCTGAATCAATAGCGGGATGTGCAAATCCTGTTTTGGCATCAACGCGGATTGAGCCGCTTTTCACTTTTTCGATTTCAGGTACGGCATGTCCGTCAACCTTTCCGCAGACGACATGTTCTGCATAAATAGGCACGTAAAGTAAACCGTGACTTTTTATACCATCACGTTCAGCCAAATAGGTTGAATTGGCAACGGCATCTGCATTCTTTTTGCTTGCTCCAGCGCCTTCTAATGCTGCAGTGGCAATCTGTCTAACTTCATCAAGGCTAAGATTTATTTCGTTCATAGTTTATATTTCGAGGAAAGCGTAATGCTCGCATTTAGGCACAACCCGAGCCATTCGTTAAGTAAGTTATTTAGATCGATTGATAAATAAATATGATAACTGTCCGACTCCCCTTCGCGCTATAAATATTTACAACAAGCTATTTAGTGTTGAAACACCCATAGGCTTACCACAAAACTCCTGCATTGCATCAAGTAATCCTTCCCACAAAAATTCATTCGTACTTAAATCCGCAAGAATAAAAAAGCAAAGTGTGTCTCCTTGATCGAGACGAATCACTATCGAATTAACCCGTGCAAGGAATGTTTGCGCAACATTAAACTGATCAAATTTGTGTGGACGCATATCTACCGCACAGACTTTAGATAATACTTGTGCGGCTAGCGAGCCGGTCAGTGCAAAGCAGCCATGACTATCCGCTCGTTCAAGTAAATAGCTTCGAATGCCTATATTCATAGACAAATTATTACGAAGCTTTCGCAGCTTTGAATTTTCGCTAGCAACAGGGTCCAGCATAAGATATTCATGATCTGAAAGGCGAGCAACCGTTAGACCCTCTCGGCTTATGCAAGCCTCGTTTGGTCTTTCAGGTAGACTAATGTTCTGGTTTGATAACCAGCTTGAGGTATCAACACCTTTAAATCCAAGTCTGGACACGCCAGTTAAGTCGAAAATTGCTAAGGATTGAGCTTGTTTGATACCTAATTCCTCATCTTCTGGGTAGCTATTGACCAACACAGATTCAGATCGACCCACAAACTGTGCCTTGCGAGATTCATGATATCGATATAAGGGACTTCGGCGCGCGACATTCGTTGGTGAATTATTTAAGTTCTCGGACATGTTCATAGGGCCTGTCGTTTGTTTTTAGCATCGTAAAATGGCAGAGCAGTGACTTCTGCACTGACTCGGACCCCCTTACTGCTCTTGATTTCTATAATGCTACCCGGTTCGGATTTTTTCATTGAGACGTATGCCAAGCCAACAATCTTATCAAGGGTCGCTGAATAAGCGCAGGATGTAACTCGACCAATCATCGTCTCGCCCTCCAACACTAAATGAGATTCCTGTGGTTGTGGACCTGTATTTGTTTGTATTGAAAAGCCGACCAGCGCACGTGTCTGGGCCTTTTTTTCCAGCTCTCGAATCGTTCGGGCGCCGACAAAGAAAGGCTTTTTACGTGCTATTGCCCATGCCATCTGTACCTCAATAGGGTTGGTCATAGCATCCGTATCTTGGCCGATGATCACGTGGCCTTTCTCCAAACGGAGTATTCGCTGCGCTTCGACGCCAAAAGGTTTTATACCCATCGCCTCGCCTGCTTGGATTAATAAATCCCAGAGTTGCTCACCATATTGCTGTGGCACATGAATCTCATAACCGAGTTCCCCAACAAAACCAACGCGAATGATGCGTGCCGGGATGCCTGATAAAGTGCCTGTACGAACGCCCATATATGGAAAATCTTCACGGGACAATTTAATGTCGTCACAAACCTTTGCCAATACTGTTCTGGAATGTGGGCCCGCGAGATTCACACCACACCAAGCAGTTGTCACGTTGGTAATATCGACATCCATACGCCATTGGGCGTTCCATTTCAGCATGCTTTGATGAACACGACCCACGCCTCCTGTTGTGGCGGTGACATAAAAATGATCCTTTTGAAAACGACAAGCGACACCATCATCGATCACCACACCAGCGTCGTTTGTTAGCAGCGCGTAGCGTGCTTGACCAATTGACTGTTTCACAAAAGCAAAGGTATAAAAACGATTTAAGAAAATAGCCGCATCTGGACCACGTACTTCAATGCCGCCTAAAGTTGAGACGTCGATCAGACCCACATTCTTGCGAACATTGATTACTTCAGCGTTAATAACTTCGTCGGAGGAGGAGGGTTTTACGGAATAGTAGGCCGGTCTATACCACTCGCCTGCCAACATCATTTGGGCACCAGCTTCGATATGACGGTAGTGCATATTGGTTCTTCGTACGGGATAAAAACTGCGTCCGGCATTGTGCGCAATTAGTTCTGCTGCGAAAGGCGGTCTTGCGGTGGTTACGCCAATTTCGGCGACGGTGCGACCTGTCGCCTCCGCTACTAAGCGAGCAGCGGCCAGTGCGGAATGTCTACCCTGCGATGGACCCATTCCGCAAGTTGAATAGCGTTTTACTAATTGAATATGCTCATAGCCCTCACGGGTCGCATTAACAATATCTTTAATCTGTAGGTCTTCATCAAAATCGACAAATTCTTTGCCTTTAGGGTGGGAAAACATCGGCCAGTCAAAGTTGACATTTTGGGCCAAGGGATCATCTCCGGCGAACTTTGTTATGGGTCTGGTTTCGCCCTTAACGTTTGCTGCCGCTATAGCACCCGTATAACTACCCTCAGCAAGTACATCATCTAGTCCCCATTTGCCATTCACAGACCCGGCAATTGAGAAATGCTCTGGGTAGTTGTTTAAAGTAAAGGCACAGGATTCATCGTCATAGCTCAATTGTCCTCCCGCCTGACAAATCAACTGATAGGTGGGTACATAACCAATTGACATACAGAGCAGATCACAGTCAATGATCTCTTTGGAAGATGAACATTTTCCTCGACTGATAATTGATCGTACATCAACCTTCTTAATACGCTGTGCCCGTCGATCCATAAAGGCTTCATACACAGTACTGTTCTGATGTATCGTAATACCCGCTCTGACGATCGATCTATACAACGCAGTGTCAACGGGTTCAGCGCGCATATCCACAACTGCCTTTATACATACTCCTGCTTCCATCAGATCTAAAGCAGTGGCGTAGCCTTCATTGTTACCGGTTAATATAACAGCGCAATTCCCAGGTTTAATTCCGTAGAGGTGAACTAATCGTTGTGCTGCACTAGACATGACAACCCCTGGGATATCATTGCCTCTAAATACGGCTTGTTGTTCCAAAGAACCCGTACAGGCCACCACTTCTTTTGCTCGCACTTTATACAGGCGGTTTTCAGCAACAAGTGCCAACCAATTATCCGCATGCCAACTATTGACTGTGGTACTTGTTAACACTTCAATATTCTCGGCAGACTCGACTTGTTCAATGAGTGATTGCCTTAACTGTTTAGCAGCGACTGTAATCTCATCAAAACGTGCGTAATTAAGTGAGCCGCCTAGCACAGGGTTTTCATCGATTATCATGACATCAACGCCGGTCTTAGCTGCTTCCAATCCTGCGGACAATCCAGCAGGGCCACCACCAATCACTAGTACATCAGCGAACTTATATTGTTTGTCAAAATATGTCGGCTCGAAGGATTCGTCAATTTTGCCGAGGCCTGACTGTTTACGGATGAAGGGTGCCCAAAGCTCCCAAATTCCCTTCGGTCTAAAAAAAGCTTTGTAGTAAAATCCAACTGGCAGAAATCGAGATAACAATCCTGTAAAGGCTTGAAGGTCGTATCTTAAGGAACCTGTAAAGTTTTGAGCCTCAACTACCAAATCTTGTTGAACATTCTTTTTATCCGCCAAGGTATTGGGTGCAGACGGTAGTTGCACTAAGGTATTTGCATCTTGTCCCGCCATGGTCAAAGGACCTCGGGGGCGGTGATATTTAAATGACCGACTCATTAACCAATGTCCTTCAGCTATAAGAGCGCTGGCTATCGTGTCGCCTTCAAAACCTTTGATAACTTGTTTTTCGAAACTAAAAGATAATGGTTTGGAACGATCGATTAATAAGCCGTACGCTTTGGGCAAGCGTGATGATGAAGCAGTATTTTTTGGATACATGATATCTAGCCTGCCCCATCGGTTTTGCTATTTTGCTTCTTTGAATTTGTTAGCTCGCTTGCTTTAAATGTACGGACGATGTGGTCTGTGACAGTATTACGCTCAGCAAGAAACCAGTAAGCGCTTGCCATATGAAACCACCATTCGGTCACCACGCCCGCCTTGTTGTCATGGAAAAAGACATACTCAGCCCATTCTCGCGCGTCGCTTGTTTGATCATCTGGCATCGGGTGATACTCGCCGCCATAGGAAAATTCACTAATATTACGCGGGCCGTTCAATGGACAGGTTAGCAATTTCATAATACTCTCTCCTAGTGGCTCGCGGCGGTTGCACCGGCTTCATTGATTTGTTGGTAACGATAGAACCGTTCGAGCTCGAAGGGTTTAATCAGTTCGGGAACCTCTTGAGTCGCGATAAGGTCAGCCATGGTTTTTCCGCAAATGGGTGTGGCTTTAAACCCCCAAGTTCCCCAGCCGGCATCAAGATAATAATTTTTGACAGGGCTTAGTCCCATAATGGGGCTATAGTCTGGTGTCATGTCAGTGGTTCCAGCCCACTGGCGTAGCATTTTTGCTTGAGCCAAAAAAGGGAATAATTCCAACGCGGCCGCAGATAGACTTTCTTTTTGGTTCAGTGTTGAACGCGTGTTATACAGTGGATAAGGGTCCGAGCCACCACCAATAACGAACTCGCCTCGGGAGGTTTGGTGTATATATACATGTACGTGTGGCGAACTTACATGGGGCGTCAGAATGGGTTTGTAGGGTTGGGTAACCATTGCTTGAAGAGGGTATGAATGAATGGGTAGTTTTATACCGGCTAAATCTGCGACAACAGAGCTTGAGCCGGCTACCGCCTGGACTACACAGCCACACGCTATGCGTCCGCGATTTGTATTCACCGCTTTAACTCTACCGGCTTCTATTTCAATGCCCTGCACTTCTGTTAGTTGATGTAATTCAACGCCTCGTTCACAAGCGCCTTTAGCATAACCCCATGCAACAGCGTCGTGTCGAGCCGTCGCACCATCTGCATGCCAAAGACCAGCAAGAATAGGGAACTGTGAATCTGGGTTTATGTGCAAATTAGGCACTAGCTCACGAATAGTCTGAGTGTCGACCAGCTCTGAACGAACACCTAAATGCTGATTCACCTCTGCACGCCATCGAAAACTTCGAATAGCGGCATCGGTGTGAGCCAATGTTAGTTGTCCACGATTTTCGTACATGACGTTATAGCCAAATTCATTACTGAGGTTTTGAAACATCTTTACCGACTCGCGATAAAAGGAAACGCCTTCTTCAGTTAAATAATTTGATCGAATAACTGCTGTATTCCTAGCTGTATTTCCGCCGCCTAGATAGCCTTTGTCCAATACAGCAACATTTGTGATGCCGTAGTATTTTGCCAAATTGTAGGCTATGGCGGTACCGTGGCCACCGGCACCAATGATAACGACATCGTAATGTTTTTTTAAATCCTGAGTTGGTGTAAAATGGTGTTTGTCGGCATGGTCTTTCTTAAGACCGTATTTAAGTAATGCAAAAGGCATCGCTATGCTCCCTCGGCTACTTCGATTTTTACATTGGCGCTTAAAACGATGAATAAATTTTCATCAACCCTGATCGACATAATGTATATTTTCCTAAAAAATCACGGTCTTTTTCCCATCGATAAACACGCGTCTCTCGATGTGATATTTGACAGCCTTCGCTAAGGCCATCGACTCATTGTCTCGTCCGATTCGAACCAAATCATCTGGTGTATAATTATGATCCACTCGACTCAGCCGTTGCTCAATAATAGGTCCTTCGTCAAGATCTGAAGTGACATAATGTGCAGTGGCACCGATGACCTTAACACCTCGATTAAAGGCTTGTCGGTAAGGGCTAGCGCCCTTGAAACCAGGTAAGAAAGAATGGTGGATATTAATGCAACGACCATTTAATTCCTTCGAAAGTGCATCAGATAAAATTTGCATATAACGCGCCAACACAACCAACTCAGCTCCAGTTTCCTCTACTATTTTAAGTAAACGCTGCTCTTGTTCAGGCTTATTTCTTTTATCTTTATCGATGGGTAAATGAATGAAGCGAATACCTTCACGCTCTACCATAGGACGGCAATCTTGGTGATTGGATACAATTGCAGTGATATCAAGATTCAATTCACCGTGACGTTTTCTATATAGGAGGTCATCTAGACAATGGTCAAAACGAGAAACCATGATGACTGTTTTTACAGCTTGTTGATCGGTGTATAAGTGCCATACCATATCAAAGACTTGAGCGACTGATTCAAATTCACTTTCTAATTCTTCAATATCAGGTGAGTTTTCTTGACGTTTAAACACCATACGTAGGAAAAAATTTCCATTATCCAAACTATCAAACTGTCCTAACGCACAGATATAACAGTGATTGTCAGAAAAATAACCAGATATCGCGGCAACGATGCCAATACCTGCGGGGCATTGGACGGTCAAAATATAGTTTTCAGTATTTTTATCAAAATTCAGCATAAGATCTTTTTCTATTGGTATTCATTAAGACACAAAATTCAGTTATAACAAGCTAGTCGTTATCAACTAACCCCGCTCCGGCGCCCTCACGTGAAGACGTAGTTGAAGGTGCGTAATTTCGATAAGCAAAAGCGTTAAGGTAATCCCAACTCTCACTATCAATCTCACGACCCATCTCGAGTGGCAGTACGGTATTCGTCTCTGCCTCTGACTCTGCAGTGACCGCGCGGCAACAAATTTTATCTGTGCTCAATATTGTCATCGCGGCCTTATTTCCTTCGATCGATAAACCGCCATCTGGCGTGATGATAAGTGTTAATTCCAGCCAACAAATCTCAACCGCAACATGCCTTAATTTCGAGGCGAATGCGGCATAGGGAATCACTAAAAGCGGCAGTGTGGTGGTCGAAAGTTCAAATTTATGGCCTGTTGCAAGCTCCCCTGAAAGGTCTGAAAGCGCAGCCCCTGCAGCCAAAGGAGACAGTATTCCGCTTTTGGCCTGCCACACTTCATTTATAGAAACCGGCGCAACTTCGCTATGGTCTTTGCCCTCATTTTCCTTAAGTAAGGCAGCTAAAAACTCTGGACCTGGCAAACCGTGAGCTGACAGCCAACGGATAGCCTTTCCGGTTTCCTCCGCAACACCCCAATCCAGGTTTGCGCCATGTGCTGCACGCTTACTCATAGCTTCAATTTCGTTTAATGAATACATCAAGCTATTTCTGCCCGCGATACACTGTTATTTTTGGGTAAGGTCGGATACGACCAATCATCGGCATCAGATACAGAAAGTTCGTTAGGGAAAGGTGCACCTTGAAACATATTAATGCGCAACCAACGGTCTGAACGGGGATCAAAATGCGTTGCCCCAAAAAAAGACAACTTACAACGCAAAAGATCAATCGGCAGCAAGCGTGACGAAATCGTATTATCGCGAATCTCAGCATAAGGAAGGCGATCTGTAATCTGTGCTCGCCTTACAATATGTCGGTGTTTCGGGTGCTGCAGAAGAAAAGCAGCTACCGTATTAACTTTTTCTGTCTGAGTTTCCCAAGTAAGAAGATCTCCGTACATTTGAGCTGCATCTCGCCCAGGTGAAAGTTTTTGTTCGTAGCAAGTGAGTTCTTCCTCAAATCGCTCGCCAAGCCGTGGCTCTTGTTTTTCTTCAGAGATATACCATACTTTCGAATGGGTATTGGCTTGAGACCAATGTAGCTTCAAGGCAAATTGATAAACATCTTCGACAATACTGATCAGGCGCGTGGTGGACATCGAGCCATCAATAACAAATTGCGTACTTTCATCGATACTCATAGAATCGGTGAGATCATCAACAAGTTCTCCATAAGGCTCAAACATCAGGGAAACAAGCTGTTCTTGGCCTTCTAGTGAAAGGTTTTCTTCGCTCCATTTAAAAAGTTCGTTCCATGGCTGTTCACCGACCAATACGCCTTTTTCGATGTGTATCTGCAAGCGCTGCAGGTCTGCTTTGAGTTTTATTAATTTTTCTTTTTGTAGTTCATGATCAGAAACCCATTCGTTTGTATTACTTTGAGCACGTGCCAACATAATCCGAAACAAGGACCGCTCTTCTACCGTCGCTCGGGCCACCTGTCTTACCCTCGAAAGTGCCGTTTCTTTTGCAAGGATCCAATTGTGCATCAAGGAAGGATGATTAATTAAAAAAGGCGCCATTCCCAAGCCAGTTGAATTGCCTACTGCAAATCGTCGGCGCAGGCAGGATTCTATTTTTACAGCGGTATTTGGTGATCGCAGGTAAGCCATATGCTCTACCAAATCAAGCGTATAGGCGCGAGTTAAGAAGACAGAGAGCATTTCGGGTTGGAAAGGTGCAGAAAATTCAGGCCGCTCAGCAATCATATCCCTATCTGCCGCTCCAAGTTTGCCAGAACCATATACCGCGCTTGTGCGCATGAGATAACCGACTGATCTTACCTGTTTAGAATCAGGCTGGTTGCCTGCCGCTAGACTCTCGACTACATGATTAAATAGTCGAACAGAGCGATTGGCGCGAGATACACTGAGTTCATGATAGCTCACGCGCCCCGCTTCTTGTTTCGGTATATTGTTGCGTAAACGTTGGATGTCTACCGTTGTCGGAATGCCATCAAAGAGGGTGAATGTTGAGTCCCATGCAGTGGCAATGACACGGTCTGAACGTTGTTCAGGTGGCAAGTCGTGTCCAAAGCAGACTAGGCTATAACTCCGTTCTGGTCCGTGGGCGCTATAGACCGCTGTTCCCACTCCTTTTGTATCAATATCAAAAATGGGTCGGTCAAATGTCCAGTTTTCACGCTTTAATCGACGTAAAAGCGTACGCATAAACGATAGTCTGCACTGGTGAAAAGAACCTAAGCGATCCAAGCGCATGACCGTTTCAGGCGATCGTAAAGATACTTCTAATTGCAGCACTATCGCAACCTCACGAAAATCATTCAGAGAATACCTTGTTCTTTAGCCAATTCTCTTGCGATTTTTGGCGCTGTCCACAAAGCGGGTAACAGCACAAAAGATACGGGCACCGCTGTTACCACAATAAAAGATTGTAAAGCTGATACCCCTCCGTCCCCGATAGATATCAATATAGCTGCTACTAGTCCCATCATAACGCCCCAATAAATGCGTAGGAATGCGGGTGGATGGGTAGTACCCGTCATCACCATCGAGATGGTATAGGTCATGGAATCACCCGTTGTCGCGACAAAGATAGTGGTCAAAATAAGAAACAATATTGAGATCACAAACCCCATGGGCAACTGCTGGGTCATTGCTAGGAGAGCAGCCGGTAAACCTGCGCCTTCTACTGCGTGAGATATCACACCCGGAAATGCCAGCTCAAAAGCGATACCCGTGCCGCCAACGATTGTGAACCAAAAGCACGTGACAATGGGGGCGACAATAGATATCGCCAAAACAATTTCACGTATGGTCCTACCTCTGGAAATACGAGATATAAACATCGCCATCAAGGGCCCATAACCCAAGAACCAACCCCAGAAAAAAGCTGTCCATGAGTTTACCCATGCCGTATCGGCTCGATAAGTTGCCATGGGAATAAATCTTTCTATGTAAAGGCCAAAGGAGTGAATAAAACTATCAAAAATAAACGCAGTCGGTCCAAGCAGTAAAATAAAGGCAATTAATGCCAATGCAAGCCAAATATTAAAAGTACTTAATATTTGGATGCCTCGACTAACGCCTGATACGGCAGAAATTGTGTAGATGACAATTAAGAAAATAATGATAGCCAATTGTGTGCCGTAACTATTCGCTATGCCAAATAACTCCGAAAGACCATAGCCTACTTGCAAGCCTAAGAAACCTATTGGACCAACAGTTCCTGCAACCACAGTGATCACACAGGATGCATCAACTACTGCGCCAAACCATCCGTGTAGGACTTTATCGCCAAATACTGGATATAAAAGTGTTCGTGGTTTTAGGGGTAGATGTTTATGGTAATGAAGGTGCATCAGTACAATTGCCGTCAGACTACCTAAAATTGCCCAGGCCAAAAAGCCCCAATGCATGAAACTCTGAGTCAAGGCGGGGTAAATTGCGTCTACTGATTTCGCTTCAACACCGAACAAGGGTGGAGGTGATAAAAAATGTGCCATGGGTTCAGCCGCAGCCCAAAAAACCCCTCCTCCTGCAAGAAGCGTACACATGATGATAGATATCCACTTGAAGGTCGACATCTCAGGACCCTCTATATTGCCTAAGCGAACTTCACCGCAGCGAGATAAAGCGACCCACAAGCCGATGAGAAAGGTTGCCAGCAAAAGGACTTGCCAATAGGCCCCAAAGTGCGAGATACAAAACTGGTATGCGACATTCACTAGGGTTGCCAGCAATGTCATATCGACCAATGCCGTAACGACAAATAGCATAATAAAGCCGCCACTTAGGATGAAAACTGGCCAGTCAACACCCATCGATGACTGTGATTCGGCTTCATTGTCTGGGTCTGTTGTCGATGCACCAACTGCGTTATTCATAAATTCCTCTACATATGCTGCTTACGGTTAATGCGAATGACAACACTGCTTTTTTCATTTTAAATTGGCGTGTGTAAATGACTTCTCAAAGAAGGAAAGCCAGTTTCCACCCATCACTTTAATGATTTCCTCATCATTAAATCCGACATTTTCCAAGCCTGTTACGATATTGATCATATCTTTGGAGTCCTCAAACCAATCTGGCTGACGTGGCCATGCCTGATCATTTGCTGAGCCTTCTCCATAATCTACCGACTTTGTCCAGCGTCCGTTTCTCATCCACTCGAGTGTTGAATAATCCCATTTTTTACAGAGGTCCGAGCCTATTCCAATTCGATCAATACCGATCATTTCTGCTGTTGCAGCGATCATTTTGCAGAATTCCTGCAAGGTGCAATCTGAGCCATTATTTAGATGAAACGGATACATACTAAACCCAAACATACCTCGGGATTCGCCAATCGCTTTTAAAACATCATCTGATTTGTTGCGTAAAGCCTTATGGAAAAATGTTGGGTTTGCGTGAGTGATGGCTATCGGACGCTCCGATAGTTCTATCGCTTCGAGCGTTGACCGCTCACCGCTGTGGGACATATCAATGACCATACCAACGCGGTTCATCTCCTTTATGACTTCTTTACCAAATCGAGTCACGCCACTATCACTGCTTTCATAACAACCTGCAGCGAGAAGACTTTGATTGTTATAGGTCAGTTGCATAATTCTGATGCCCAACTCGTGAAGAATTTGAACCATCTGGATATTGTCTTCAATGGGAGAGCAATTTTGAAATCCAAAGATAATGCCTACTTTACCCACACGTTTAGCTTCCAATATGTCCTCAGCTTTACGCACCGGCATAATCAAGTCGCCGTTGATGACAAATTGGTTGTGCCACCAGCCAATATTTAACAGGGTCTCTTTGGTATTTTCCCAATAAGCTATCGTGACATGAATTGCATGCATGCCGCTACTTTGGGCTTCTTCAAACAAATCTCGATCCCAGTTTTTGTACTGAAGACAATCAATAAATAGCATATCTTTCTTCATCTAATTTCTCTTTATAGGCACTTTTTAGCCTGCTAGATTAGTAAGGTTTGACGTAGTTTGTTTTTACAATGGTATAAAATTCTTTGGCGTATTGTCCTTGCTCACGCGCGCCGTAACTGGAGGCTTTTCTGCCGCCAAAGGGAACGTGATAATCAGTACCCGCTGTGGGTAGGTTCACCATGACGCAGCCTGATTTTGAGTGGCGCTTAAAGTGTGCTGCACGACTAAGAGAATTGGTCATAATGCCGGAGGTCAAACCAAACTCAGTGTCATTTGAAACCGCTAGTGCTTCGTCATAATCCTTGACTTTGATAACGCAGGCAATGGGTCCAAAAATCTCTTCACGGTTTACTCGCATACTATTGGTGGTGTGAGTAAACAATGCAGGTGACATGAAGTAACCTTGCGTTTTAAGTTCAAGTTCCTTCCCGCCTTGTACCAAATTGGCACCCTCCTCCTTTGCAAGTTTCAGGTAATCCAAATTCTGTTGATACTGTTTCGCATCGACAACCGGACCCATCTGGCTGTCTTCTGCTAGCGCATGACCAACGACCATTTTCTTCATTGCCGTCACCATTTTCTCAACGAATTTATCATGTACTTCTTCTTCCACAATCAGGCGTGAAGATGCGGTGCATTTTTGGCCAGTACCCGAGTAGGCACCTGTGATTGCACATTGAACGGCAAGATCGAGATCCGCATCTTTAAGGATTACAAGGGGATTCTTGCTGCCCATTTCCAATTGTACTCTTGCCATATTCTCTATCGCATTACGTGCTATCCCTCGGCCAACACCAACCGAACCCGTAAATGTAATAGCCTGTATATCTGGAGATGAACACAAAGTTTCTCCTACGTCGCTGCCAGAGCCCATCACTAAATTAAATACACCTTTGGGTAATCCACTGCGACTGATAATTTCGGCTAGTATCCAGGCGCTTGCGGGTACAATCTGGGCAGGTTTTAATACTACAGCATTGCCAAATGCTAATGCTGGGGCAACTTTCCATGCCGCTACAGCGATTGGGAAGTTCCAAGGAGTGACGATACCTATCACGCCTAAAGGCTCTCGATGCACTTCTACATCAACTCCTGGTCGAACTGAGGCTGCAGCTTCGCCCATCTGTCTTAGTACTTCGGCGCCGTAGTATTGGAAAAACTGTCCAGATCTGGCCACCTCACCCATCGCTTCAGGCAAAGTTTTACCCTGTTCACGTGCGAGTACGCGGCCTATCTCTTCTTTTCGATCAATGAGTTCAGCGCCAATAAAGTCCAGTATCGCTTTGCGATTTTCTAGCCCAGACTGAGACCATTCTTCAAATGCTTCATTGGCAGCTTTGATGGCAGCGTTACAATCATCTATTGTCGCCTTGGCGTATCTACCAATAAGGTCGCTTGTATCTGAAGGACTTGTGTTTTTTGTCTCGGCACCATCTGCTCTTGTTACCCATTCACCATTGATGTAATTGCCGTAAACCTGTTCACTCACATTAAATTCCTCATTCAGTAAAAGCTGCAGTAAAATTTTTCAAAAATCATTCTTCACACTAATTACTTATAGATCAACTCATATATTTGTATAGGTTAATAAATAAATCTAATATATTTTTTGATACACTTGTAGTGATAAAAGCAAGAAAAGAGTGACTGTCATCAAACATCTAAATATCACACTCAGACACTTAAGAACCTTTATTGTCGTTGCTGAACATGGGAGCTTTAATCGTGCTGCCCAGGAACTTGCGCGTACACAACCCGCTGTAACATCTGCGGTAAAACAACTTGAAGAGTTCATTGGCTTGAAACTTCTTAATAGAACTACCCGGCGTGTATCTCCGACCGCTGAAGGTGAAAATTTCCTACCCATAGCAGAGCGCTTAGTCCGCGATTTTGATACCGCAATTCAGGACCTCAAAGCAACCGCTGAAAAACGAAGCGGACACGTTAGCATGGTGATTGTTCCATCGGTTGCGACCAATTTAATCCCTTCCATCATAGAAAACTTTTCAGCTCACTACCCAGGGATTCAAGTGCATATAAAAGACGATAATTCTCGTAATGTGCAGCAAAGCGTGGAACGTAATGAGGTGGACATGGGCATAGCTAGTACATGGAAATACAACAACGAGTTGGCATATACACCCCTGTTTTCTGATACTTATAGAGTCGTTTGCCATAAAGATCATGCGCTCACGAAATCAGCTGGACCCATTAGTTGGCGGGATCTCGACAAGTATACTTTCCTCGATAGCAGCATCACAAAAACCCTGAAACAACGGCAATCATTAAAAGCATCAAAGTTTGATATACCTAATATGATCACTTTATTGGCAATGTTGCGAGCCAATCAAGGCATAACAGTCCTGCCCTCTCTCGCGATTCCCCAATCAAGTAATACCTTGTTTTCGAGGCCGATAACCGGTTTAGTGCAAGCTAGAGAGATTTGTTTGATTACACGCAAAAACTGGTCTCTTTCACCTGCTGCAGAAGCGATGATCGAAACAATCTTGGATGAAACGCCCAAACACTTCAAAAGACTTGGCCTAAGAGCAATAAACTCAATTACCGAAGAAGCCTAAGTTCAGAGGAAACATGTCTCAAGCAAGTGCACTCTGAGAATAATCTCAGGTATACTTTATTTTTGTCATTCACGATCCAGTTTACATTACTTACAGTAGGAATGAATATGGAATGTCCAAAGTGTCAATCATCAATGGAAGAAGTAACCTATGGTCGTGATATGACCATTGACCGATGCACAAACTGTAAAGGTATTTGGTTTGATATTGGTGAGGCAGAAAAGCTTAAGGGCAAATGGATGTCCGAATTTGTAGATAGTGGTGACCCAGAAATTGGTAAAGAATACAATAAAATAGATGATGTTGATTGTCCGCGTTGTAGCAAGCGAATGGCAAAAGTGAGCGATCCGAGTCAACCCCACATTTGGTATGAAGCTTGTGCTGAGCATGGGATGTATTTTGATGCTGGTGAGTTTACAGATTATAAATACGAAACATTGTTAGATAAGTTCCGAGATCTTGTTAGCGGTAAACGATCGTAATCGTAGTATTTCTTTAGACAGCTCGATTGTAGATTTCTTGATTCATGAAGGGTTAGTGCGCTGATTTGGTTGATCCATATCCTGCACATCTCGATATATATCGACGTCTTTTAGGCCAGCTCTATAGAGCTGGCTCGAATAATAGTGAGAAACTTACGGGAACGTTTTGAGCAATTGCCTTCAGTCCTGCTATTTTTCGCAAAGCTTCTATCCCAGAAACCAAATTGAAGTCATTACTATCAACGATCACAGCTTTTTTACTGGTGACATAAAACTGATTCTTAGACATTTTGGTCACTGTCAATGTTAGGGGTAATTGGACACTTTCGCCGTGTAGATTAAGCTGAGAATCGGCTTGTATCGTCGTGAAATCGCCTGCCTTTAACTGTAATAATTGGCTTAACGCTACTTCAGAATTAAGAATAGCTTTGGGAAACATCTTTGTCTCAAATAGCAGCGAAGCAATTCTTTCGTCCCTAATGGGTATTAAGGTATCAGCACTGTTTAGATCAATCTCGATTTCAATTTCCCCATCGTCACTCACCTTGCCTGAGAGTGATCGAAAGCGATGAGACTCAACGACAATGCCGTTTTTAACCGTAACGAAGCTTAAAGAAGAGCCTTCATTATTGAGTTTCCAATCTGCACAAATATCCATGCTGCAAAGAAAAACAAAGCTAAATAATAATAAATACTTCATCGCTGTCTCCAAATTAATCTGGTGGTATTAAATATTGATAATCCAAGCTTACTCTAGCTTAGCGGCTAGTGTTTCTAGATGTCGTTTGATGAATAGTAACAAGAGGAAAGCGAAAATTCCCACTCCATCTGCAAAAATGTCCATCAATTCAAAAAATCGTACTCCCTTGCCTACAGACAAGCTCAAGCCCCACTGAAAAATCTCAATCCCTACACCGTAAACAAGCAAGAAGATGTAGGCAAGGTGCCCATTTAGAATATTATCCTTACGATTGATGGTTGTTGGTACAGACATATGGGTAAGAAACGCAAGCGTAAAAAAAGCTAAGAAATGATTTAGTTTATCCCATAAAACGATACTGGCATCCGGTGGGCTGGGGGTAAGTGATGACCAAGTGATGAGCGTGAGTGCGCAGGTTAAACAAATGCGTGCAATCAAGATACTCAACGGTATTGGTTTATCTCAGCACGCGTATTTTCTGCACTCTCTCTGGCTTTTAGGGCAAAGTCTGATTTGTCAGAGGCGTAGAGAATGGACCGAGAAGCATTGATAATCATGCCTCCGCCCTGCCCATTCGCCATCATTTGCTCAACGTCGGCCCCTTGAGCGCCGACACCGGGTAAGAGAAAGGTCATATCGCCAGTAATTTTTCGAATGACGGCAATTTCCTCCGGTCGAGTTGCTCCGACAACTAAGCCAATATTATTGTTTTTATTCCATTGTGTAGCCGAAAGGGTCGCTAAGTGCTCGTAAATGGTTAAGCCGGATGCTAACACTAGATTCTGGATGTCAGAACCACCAGGGTTCGAGGTCCGACAAAGTATAAATATGCCTTTATCTTCGTAGGCGAGAAACGGTTCCATAGAATCTAAGCCCATGTAGGGATTAATGGTCACGGCATCGGCACCAAATCGCTCAAAGGTTTCTTTTGCGTACATCTCGGCTGTACTGCCGATATCTCCACGTTTGCTATCCAGTAAAACCGGTATACCTTTGGATTGAGCGTAGGCTATCGATTTCTGTAGTGAATCTTCTTTACCTGTTGCGCCATAGTAAGCAATTTGGGGCTTGTAGCAGCTAACCAAGTCAGCTGTCGCGTCTATGATTTCGCGATTAAAGCTAAAAATTGGATCTGGGTCATTTTGTAGAATTTGAGGAATTCGCTCTGGGTCAGTATCTAGTCCAACACAAAGTAAGGAGTTATTTCTTTGGCTGCAATGTAGTAGCTGTTTAAAAAAAGTGTTCATTTCTCGATTTTATTCTCTATTGCCAGCAAGTTGACATCACTTATTATTTCTCGGGTGCCGAAATAGGTCACTCAACACTAAATTTAGTCAGCAGAGTATACGCATTAATAAACGTCATTGCAGCTGATATTTTTCTCAAGCTTCTGTTTTTATTGAAGTAATTTTCAGTTTCATGAGCTTGGCATGCTCTTCGCAAGCAGTTAATTATATTAAAAATATTTCTAATTGCATTAGGAATAGCTAGCAGAGGTAAAAAATGAACAGCTTTTCAATTTTGTCTAAGGTAATTCACTTTAAGGATACACGACAAGTATTCCCTACAAAGAGAAGAAATGTGAATAATCAAGCAGATGAGCGCAGAGACGATCAACGAACGCTGAGTGATGAAAGACTTTTTGTTCAAATAGTGGAGAGTCAAGATTCGGGTTTGAACGGAAGCGCCGCTTACTGCAATGCTGTAGACGTTTTTGCTAACGGTCTGCGAATCCAGTCTGGGGCACCTATTCCGGAAGGCTCTAAAATCGATGTCTGAGTAGACTTACGTAGCAAACCGGGAAAGTTCTTTCTTAGCGCTAGGGTTATGTGGTCTAAGGCGCTAGATGACGGTAGCTGTGAACTTGGCGTAAAACTCCGTGAAGGCGCTGCCACCGATTTTAATCAATGGCAAGCGCTGCATTAGGGGGCCTTTTTTACCTTCGGACCCTCGCGGGTATCTTCTACAAGATACCCCTTTGCCGTTATCTGGTCCCTAATTTCATCTGAGAGAGCCCACTTTTTGTCATTGCGGGCTTGTTGCCTAGCTTCAGCTAATGTCAAAACCTCTACTGGGATTTCTACAACCTCAGGTTTCCACGTGGCTATATCAAGGCCCAGTATCTCATCAAATGCCAGCAAGCTTGCCTTTTTGTCAGCTGCCACCTCATCTGAGCGTACCATCTCCCAAATGACGGCTAATGCTCTAGGCATATTAAGGTCATCATTGACGTAAGCGGTAAATCGACCGAGGTATTCAGGTAAAACCTTTCCTGGCTCTCCCCAGTCGTAGGAAGCTTGGTAGAGTCTCTGTAAAGCCACCCCACTAGCCTCCAGGCTTTCCCAGCTAAAGGACATTTGAGTCCGATAATGGGCAGTGAGGCAAAAATACCGGTAAATTAATGGGTCGATATCCTTATCCACTATCACCTGCAATCTAAGAAAATCACCGCTAGATTTTGACATTTTACTGTTGTCTAGTTGAAGAAAATAGCCGTGCATCCAGTAGTTAGCGAGTCTCGTACCTTTGCTCGCCTCCGTTTGGGCTATTTCATTTGTATGGTGTATGGGGATGTGATCTTCGCCTCCGCAGTGAATGTCAAAAAGGTCTCCCAAATATTTTGCTGACATAGCCGAGCATTCAATGTGCCAACCGGGAAAACCAATACCCCAGGGACTTTCCCATTCCATTTGCCTTTGTTCATGCTTTGGTGAAAACTTCCAAAGTGCAAAATCGGTAACGTGCCTGCGCTCATTTTCCACTCTTGCCCCAGCAATAAGACCTTTGATATCAAGTCGCGCAAGAAATCCGTAATTGTTAAGTTTTTGAGAATTAAAATACATACCATCGCTTGTGCGGTAGGTATAACCCTTGTCCTCGAGATCCTGAATAAAGGCTATTTGTTCTTTAATGTGATCCGTCGCACGACACCAAGTATCTGGCTCTACTATATTGAGGCGTCTTAGATCCAATTGAAAAGCGTCGGTATAGTGATCTGCCATTTGCCAGGCTGTCATGCCCGATCTCTTCGAACCCAACTCCATTTTATCTTCTCCGGAGTCGGCATCTGAGGCCAAATGTCCGACATCGGTGATGTTCATCACATAATTAACGTCATAGGCATTAAACTTCAGTGTTCGCACTAGGATATCTTCGAATATATAAGTTCTTAAATTCCCTATATGGGCATAGTCATAGACAGTTGGCCCACAGCAATACAAGCCTACCTTTCCTGGCACTAAGGGTTCAAACTTTCTAATTTTTCTTTCGTAGGTATCGAAAAGGTGTAACTCAGACATACACGTTGTTTTTGACTTAGATTAGGCAGCGCATCTTAAAGCATCTGTAGATTAATGCCTATGCTTTGTATCTCTCTTGCATCACCCTTTCAACAGTATCAACAATGACCTGAGTTTGTTGGTCAATCTCGATATTGACCAAATCGCCTTGTGCTAATAGGGAGAAGTTAGTTCTTAATAAGGTTTCTGGAATGAGGTTAATTGAAAACTCGTTTTGCTCGTAATCGATTGCTGCGACAGTAAGGCTGCAGCCATTAACCGCCAAAAAGCCTTTGTTGAATACATATTTCATCCATTGCTCATTACCTTTGAAGGTTAAGCGCTGATTATTTTCGCTCTCCTGGATACTGATGACCTCTGCAGTATCAATGATATGCCCTGATAGGATATGACCCCCTATTTCATCATCTGACTTAGCTGAACGCTCTATATTGACTCTGCTGCCCTCCTCCAATAACTTGATATTGGTAATGGCAAGGGTTTCCGCGATGGCATCAAAACTCACTAGCGAATCGTCGATCGTGGTGACGGTAAAACAACAGCCATTAACGGCGACACTTGCGCCAAGTTCAAGACCCAGCCTTAGTGGGTCTGGAAAGATCACGCTAAAGGATGTCAGTCCAGTCTTTCGATCGATATTGTTGATGGGTAATAGTGATTGAACGATTCCGGTGTACATAACTTTTTATAACTCGAAGTAAACGTCTTGGCAGGCCATGAGGTACATGTCTTGATCATCTCTGGCTTGTGTTAGAGATTGTAGTTTTGATGCCAACCTCTCGGGGTGGTGTTTAGCCCATTGTTTGGCTTCATGAAAGTGACGTAAGCCTAATTGATCCTGACAGATACTGTCCAAACATTGCATATAGGATTTATCCGCTGAAGATCGCGCCATTACTTTTGCACTTCGCTTAATTTGACTTATCTCTACACTCATAGCTTTGGACTGATTTCATAACACGGCTTTATCAACTAGCGCCACGTTACGTTTGGGATTGGGTAATGTCAACGCGTTACCTTTATCCATAGAAAACGTTAATATGTCTGCCATAGCAATATCAATGGTAGAAATTATAGTGATCGACTTACGAAGTGATACGGTGACAAAACCGAGCGAAGCGATGTTGGATGCAATGAGGCATGCTGAGACTGGAGATGATGTCTATGGCGAAGACCCGACCGTAAATAATCTTGAGGCATTGGCCGCTGAAATGTTCGGGAAACAAGCGGCTTTGTTTGGTGTCAGCGGTACGCAAACCAACTTGCTAGCGCTTTTAACGCACTGCCAGAGGGGTCATGAGTATATTGTTGGGAGCGATGCACATACCTATAAATACGAGGGCGGTGGTGCAGCAGTCTTGGGCGGTATCCAACCCTGCACTATTGCATTTAATCATGAGGGAGAGCTGCCGCTACATGAGGTCGAAAGCAACATTAAGCCAGATGATTACCACTTTGCGATAACAAAACTCATCTGCCTCGAAAATACGCAATCTGGCAAGGTTCTTGATCTAGATTATCTAAGTAAATACAATCAGTTAGCTAGCAAATACAATCTAAATACTCACCTTGATGGTGCAAGAGTTTTTAATGCTGCGGTCAAGCTAGATGTACCCGTGTCAGAGATCAGCCAAAACTTTGATTCAATTTCAATCTGTCTTTCAAAAGGATTGGGATGTCCAGCAGGCTCCTTACTGGTAGGGAATGCAGACTTTATTCAGCAAGCACGTCGCTGGAGAAAAATGATCGGTGGAGGTATGCGCCAAGCGGGTATTCTTGCTGCTGCTGGGGAGTACGCTTTAACAAATAACATTAACAAACTAACACAAGACCATGATAATGCAAATATAATTAGCAGAGAATTTTCCAAATTTAACTATTTGAAACTTGTCGGTGAGGTAGAAACCAACATGTTATTTTTGGCACCCGAAGTTGATAGTGATGATGTAGCTCGCTTTTTATTAGAGCGAGACATTCTCACCTCTGGTCCTCGGTGGGTCTTGCACCAAGACATTTCGACAAATGATGTAGATAGAATACTGTCAGCATGTAGCGAGTATGACAAAACACGGGCTTAGTCCAAGTTGCGAGGGTATAACAATGACCTAAGCCATATCCAAACGGTGTTGCTTCTTCGTCGTTCTTGCATCCAGTTGGTTTCAAATTCCTCATAGGACATTTCCATATTAAACAAATGCTCTCTTGAAGTAAGGTCATTAGGGTCTAACTCCCTGATGATCTTTGCAGGGTTTCCTGCAACAATAACATTGGCGGGTACATCCTTTGTGACGACGGACGACGCGCCGACTATGCTGTTCTCGCCAATATTGACCCCTTTACAGATAAGCGCACTATCCCCTATCCAAACATTTTTTCCTAAATTGATCCCGGCATGTGCTCCGGGAGCAAAAATCCGATGTTGCAAATCATGCCAATCTGCATCAGAGAGATAGACATTCATAGCAAGCATGCAGCTATCACCAATGGTGATGGAATCTGCAGATGAAATTCGAACGCCAGGATTAATGAGGCAGTAATTTCCAATTGTAATCTGCCCTAGCCCCTCAAATACAGCAAGGCGCACAGGTTTGTCGCGCAGAGCCATAAAATGAACATCATTTCCAACGGAAATTTTTGGTCCTGATATTTCGAGATAACGGGGATTCATCACCCGCAAGCGCCTACCGACGGAATCAAAATGAGGTTCGCAAAAATGTCTGACGTAAATTGAGTTGAGATGATCAAAAATTTGTTTTAACCAATACGGTTGCAAGTTACGCCGAGCCACTTCAGTCTCCTTTTTTTGTTAGCTTGCATCTGGATCTGGTTAATTGTGCCATTCTATGTAAGCATGTGCGATTCAAAAATACGAGGCAGGGATATTAATGCCCCCAGGTAAAATTATTTTTCTTAACGGAACGTCTAGTGCTGGTAAGACAACACTTGCTTACGCGCTACAGGAAACCTTATCAGAGCCCTATATTCACGTCGCTCTCGATCAATTTAGAGATGGGCTTCCTGCAAAATATAGAGGCTTAAATGCGTCTAGTGGCACGACAGGTGCGCTCGGATTAAACGTCATACCGGTAAAAGAAGGCGACTCCCTCTACACAGATATTAAATTCGGTAGTCAGGGAAAAGTGTTGTTGAAAGGGATGAGGCGAGCGATGGCCTCAATGGTTGAAGCAGGAAATAATATCGTTATTGACGACATTATCCTCGAGAATGAATTTTTAACAGATTATGTTGAAGTTTTTCGTCCCTTTGACGTTCTATTTGTTGGGGTTAAATGTCCTAAAGAAGTCATTAGTAAACGCGAGAGTGAGCGTCCAGGGCGCTTTCCAGGAACTGCAGTGGGGCATTTTGAAATCTGCCACGCACATGATACTTACGATGTAGTCGTTGATTCCTCAACAATGTCTCCCAATGAATGTGCAGCTGCGATCACTCAACAACAGGGCATTGCTAATGACAGCCACTATATACCAGCTTTTCATCAATTGGATCCTAAGCGCAACTAAATACTCGCGCTTTACCCCAAAAATCAGGCGAGTTTAGCTATCCCGCGATAGTTATAGGTGGCAAATTTTGGTCCAGGAACATAACCCTCTGTTATAGATTCAAACTTGAAGCCAGCATCAACTAAAAGGTTATCGGGCTTTCTATTCAAATGGCATCCTCCAGCCACTCTCCGCCATAAGGGATTAATTCGATTTTGGGCCCTAGCAACACCTTGGTCTTTTGCGAGTCCATGTTCTACAAAGACCAAACGGCCGCTGGGCTTTAACACTCGTCGAATCTCAACTAGCGCCTTCTCTGGCTGTGGAATGGTACAAAATGTCCAAGTCACGACGACAGAATCCACCGAATCTGTTCCTAAGGGCAAGTCTTCACATCCCTGATTTAGGAAATCAACATCAAGCCCATTATCTTTGGCAACCTCAAGGGCATACTGCTGTAATTCTAGAGATGGATCTACACCAATTACTTTCACTCCTGATTGATAAAAAGGTAAATTCAAGCCAGATCCTATCCCTACTTCCAAAACGGTTCCCGTGGCTTCTGGCACCCACTGGCGCCTCAACTCCGTTAAATCGGGCGATTTCATTACAAGGTTTAATAACTTTGGAAGAAAGTACTTTTCGTAGATATTCATCTGTTTTTATCTCGCGTATAAGACATCACTTTGCCAAATTTTTCTTAGACTGTAAATCCTATGAAAAATATGGCAAGTTGAGCTTAAGGTAAATCTGACGAGACCATCATGATAAAAGACCTAATGTCACCGTTCTCATCCATGTTGAATCAAGCGCATGATGTTGTGGTTTTTACTGGGGCAGGAATAAGCACAGAAAGTGGCATCCCGGATTTTCGAGGTCCTCAGGGTCTATGGAAGACCCGGCAGCCAATAGATTTCAGTGATTTTATCGCATCAGAGGGTGTCCGTCGGGCATCTTGGCAACGCAAGTTTAGCAACGAATATAGTATGGATAGCGCTCAGCCCAATAGTGGCCATGAAGCGATTGCTGAATTGGTGAAAATAGGGAAAGTCTCTACCATTATTACACAAAATGTAGATGGTCTACACCAAAAATCGGGTGTTCCTGATGGACAGGTGATAGAACTTCATGGCAACGCAAATTACGCTAGTTGTTTGGATTGTAATATGCGTTATGAACTAGAAGCCTTAGCGAGAGAATTTCATATAGATGATAAGGTGCCCTACTGCACTGCCTGTACAGGGATGATCAAGACCGCAACCATTTCATTTGGTCAAGCTATGCCTATAAAAGCGATGGAAGAAGCCCAGCAAGCCTGTATGAGAGCAGACCTCATGTTGGTTCTAGGGTCTTCTTTGTCGGTTTACCCCGCAGCGGGATTTCCCCAAATTGCGCGTCAGGCGGGTGCCAACTTAGTGTTGATCAATAACGAAGATACTGACCTAGATGAAATATTTGACCTGGTAATTCAACATCCCATCGGGAAAACCTTGAGTACAGTGCTTACTTTATTCCGTTCTTAATCTATTATTGCACTCACCAATTGGGTCAATTCGCTAATATCAATGGGTTTGCTGATGAAATGTTCAATCTTGATCTTTCCACTGGATTGATCTGAAATGAGGGACAGATCTCCAGTGCATAAAATGATCGGTAAGTCGATATTCAACGCTAAGAACTCAGTGGCCAAGGTGATCCCATTCATTTCTGGCATCTTTTGGTCCATAATCACCAAATCAACATTGTCTACCGATTCCCTATAGAACTTTAGTGCAGCGAGGCTCGAGGTGAACGCAGAGACTTTGTAGTGTTTTGCCCGCATCAATTCAGACAAGAATGCTGTTATTGATGGTTCGTCATCTATGACCATGACATGGCGTCGATTTATAGGAATGGTCTCAGGGTTCACTTTTCGTTGTCGTTGTTCTTTGATCAGGGTATCTGCCCGCTTTAAACCTAAAAGTACTTCACTTTGGTAGCGTTTAAGTGACCCGAGGCGGTCACCTGTAAGCGTTTCATTCTCTTCAAGCATCATCGTGGTCAATTCTGAATAGCCCATGGTCGTTGTGAAGGCATTGCTGATGTCATGAAGAAACTTCTTTGCAGGCTCCCTACTTTTCTGTAACTGAACACTGATAGCAAATTGCTCACTAAGGTCGCGAATGAAATATATAAATTCGCTAAATAGGCTAATGCGCACGTGAAATGTGCCGATTTCGGACTGAATTTGAACCTGAACTTCAAAAGAGGGGTCTTGCTCTAATTTATTGAACTCTGTTTTCGAATCGGGGTGAATGAGGGCAGAAAATATTTGACCTGGTTGGATACCAAGATCTATCCCATAGGCATTTATGTTTTTGACCAAGCCTTCTGAATCAAGCTCGATAACACCAAGAGGCATTGCCTCTATTATCGAGTTGATCGGTTCTGAGTCGTTGAACATTCTCTAATTCGCTTTATCGATAGTGCTTAACTATGCAAGATCTTTGCTAGGAAATGCAAACTTTCTATCAAACTGAGATCTACATATATCTAATAAAGAAGGTATATCAATGGGTTTCGAAAAATACCCTGTAGCTCCGGCCTTATTAGCCTCTTCTTCTGCTAGAAGTCTATCGTCTCCACTACACACTATAACAGACATATTACCACGGCATTTTAGGATCCTTGACACAAGCTCACTGCCTCTCATATCTGGCATTGAGAGGTCTGTGATGACGAGATCAACATTGTCTGGTTTCGATTCAAACAGATCAAGTGCAGTTCGAGAATTTGAGATTGTTGTCACATGATAACCAGCAACGGTCAATATGTCTTTCAAATAACGGAGGACTACTTCGTGATCATCCACAACGAGGATATGCGGTTTCCTGTTGGTAGACTCGGATCTTAGGGGAGGAGTTTTGGTGCTTGAGCGATTATTAGAAAAATAGAAGGAATAGATCATCCGTTTTTCTAGTGAAGTAATGTTAAAATGACCTTGCATTTCGTGGACCATAGATTCAAGACGATAAGCTTTTGAATTTTGGATCTGTTGTGATAGGTATCCATATTGAAGAATCTGTCTGAGGTGTCGGGGATGGAAATAGAGGTCTTCAACTTCTATCCGTAAAATTACGTATTCGCCCTCCAAGACTGCATTGCAGCTAATACAATGATTCGCTTTCGTTTCATCAGCCTTCGTTTCATCAGAGAGGTTAATTCGGATACTGTAAACCGTGTTTTGAAAAGGTTTTATCAGGGTTGATATTGTCTTTCTAAGCACTTCACTAGATAGTCTGATAGACTTCCAATCAATACCTTGCCAAGTTAAAGCAATACCCTCTTTTTCACAATCTTCAATAAGTGTCCCATAGTGGCCAATTTTCTTTGAATCGTCCAAATTAGCACTAAGTACCTGATGAAACCCGCTAATGTGACGTTTGTTAGCAGTAGCTATGATTTCCTTATTAGAATGTCGGCCTGTGGATTGCACCATCAATTCAATTCCGATATTACTTGCCATGCGGTATCGACAGTTTAAGTGCCGATTGCTGTCGAGTAAAAATAGCCCAAATTCATCTAGAACCCTTTTTTTGTCTAAAGGATGTACAAAGTTTAACCATTCAGCTAATGCTAAATATTGGGGGATTTTAAAATTGTCCTGCCACACTTTGTCAACATTAACGTGCTGGAAGCCGAGAATCTCATCAAATATCCACGCTAGCGTTTTACCCATAGCGTCTGCGGGATGAACCCTAATCGTCTTGCAAGTAAGGTCCCATAAACCAGAGGGCTGTGCATAAATAACCCATTTTTGTAAAAGTAACTCCGACTTTTCACTGAGTACAGGTACCGGTAGGCAGAATTGCCTATGTTGAATACTACGTTTGTATAAGATACTCGAAATTCGCTGCTTGAAAGGACCTTGAATGAGGTTTGACACAGGGCGTCCAACAACGTCGGGTCCAAACAAATGAATTGCGTCCGCATTATTAGACTGAATTACAAAAGTGCTACTGAGAACGAAAGATTGCATGGTCCTATGCCCTTCCACATGTGTTTGTGTACTATTTTATACAAATTCGTTATTTCGAAAGGACAAATTCAATAAAAATTAGGCATCAAACATTTGGTCAAGATGTTCTCCATGCCCCGCCATCTATGGTCTATATTTATAGATAAGGTAACAGAGTCACCTATAAATGTCAGCAATGGAACTAAATAATAGAAGAAGTGGCATTAACCCCGCTAGATTATTTACCGAAGACGATATTCCCAATTGCTCAGTCTCTAATCGATTGATTTTAGAGTTGATTACTGATGATGAAGTTGATCTAGGCCAACTTGCAGATGTTGTTCAAGAAAATCCATCCCTTAGTGTTCTAATTATTAGTTTAGCCAACTCTGCTTATTTCAGTTTCCCCAAATCAATCGACAACATTAATGACGCCATCATTAAAGTGTTAGGGATAAGCATGTTTAAAAGTATTGTTCTTAGCGTGATTTTAGGCAAGTCACTTGATGTGTCAAAGTGTACATCATTTTCAAAAGAAGACTATTGGGTCGACAGTTTAACAAGTGCGCGGTCCTGTCAAATCTTGGTCGCCAAAACTGAGATAAAAAACATGTTACCAGCGACGAAATTTATCTGAGTGCATTGCTAGCAGGTTTTGGCGAGCTAGTTCTAATGCAACACTTTTCACTTGAAATGAATCAATTGATCCTCGCATGTGAAGGTGACTTACAAAATTATGTTTCAAGCCAAGAAAGTCGATTTGGTATGACGCAGTCAGAGGCTGGCGTATTGATGGCAAAGCGATGGGTGCTGCCCGATATGGTGTCTACAGTCATGCAGCATTCTTTCAACTCAGACTACAAAGGGGATCATTGGCAGGTTTGTACTATTGTGGGAGCAGTACTTCGTCTCGTCAACAAAGTCAGAAATAATGATCAAGATTTACATTTTGATTCCAACATTGTTTCGATTTTTGGCGATAGCCAAATAGACAACGAACTCCAACAGCTACCAGGTTTACGCGCAAATTTGGGACGAATTGCTAAACATCTAAGTGGAGGAAGTTTCTAATTATGTTACAAGATACTTTAGACGTTTTAAGACGCCAATTTCTCGGCTTAAACCGTGTTTTGTCAACGGTGACCGAGTTAGTCAGCAACGGTATTTTATTCGATAATGAATCCGCGCTGTTAAACTATGCAGCAAAGTTACTCATCAATAACCACAACTTTCAATTTTGCACAATCCACTCCATCAAAAATGGTACCTTACATCTGGCCTCAGCAACATCCACCGACGCCATACTCGACCCTAACGTGAATATCGAGAATGAGAAAAAATGGGTTAGAACCTGCGGGCATTTAGCGCGCCAACTTTTTGAAAGAAACGATAATAATATTATGAAACGGCAAGCAGGTAGCAGTAACT
>JBLHIH010000002.1:0-81855 GCA_047616645.1 Flavobacterium sp.
ATCGATATATTGATAACTTGGGAGAAGATGAATATCACTCCTTCCTCGGCGTGCCGATCATTCACCACAGAAAAGTACTTGGCGTTATTGTTGTCCAAAGGCAAAGCATACGCCGATACGATGAAAGTGAAGAAGCCTTTCTCATCACCTTATCCGCACAGCTTGCAGGGGTTATTGCCCACGCAAAAGTGTCCGGCGCATTTTCAGGGTCAGCAAAAGAGTTGCCTGCAACGCGTTTTCCCGGGACGGCTGGCGCACCGGGTGTCGCCATTGGTACAGCAATCGTTGTCTACCCAGAAGCAGACTTAAGTAAGGTTCCTGAACGAAAAACCAAAAATATAGATCACCAAATACTGATTTTTCGGAATGCTGTAGAAGAAACGCGGGCTGAAATAACCCTCATGAGCCAAAAGCTCTCGGATCGATTACAGCCTGAAGAGCTCGCCTTATTTGATGCCTATCTGCACATGCTAGATGACACCGCGATTGCTGGCGAAGTCGTCACGCTGATCAGTCAAGGTATCTGGTCGCAAACTGCCTTAAGAACAGTGATTGATTTACATGTTTCTAATTTTGATGCGATGGAAGATTTATACCTACGCGAGAGAGGCACAGATGTTCGAGATCTTGGGCAGCGGGTACTTGCGAAACTACAAAGTAAAGATGAAAAGAGAAAATACTATCCACGAGGTACTGTTTTAGTTGGCGATGTTCTAACGCCATCGATGCTTGCGAGCGTGCCGAGGGGCAGGTTGGCAGGTCTTGTCTCATTAAAAGGTTCTGGTAGCTCCCATGTCGCAATATTGGCCAAAGCGATGGGTGTCCCGACGGTGATGGGTGTGGATGATCTACCCCTTAATTTACTTGAAGAAAAACCGATTATTGTTGATGGATTTAATGGTCTTGTCATTACCTATCCCAATAAAGAACAACTCAACCTTTACAAAGGTATTGTTAAAGAAGAAGCAGCCTTTGATGAAGAGCTCAACGCCTTAAAAGATGAGCGATCAGAGACCCTCGACAATCATCGGGTGAGATTGTGGGTCAATACGGGTTTGATGACGGATGTTGCAAAATCACTCGACCATGGCGCAGAAGGGGTTGGTTTATATCGTACCGAAGTTCACTTTATGATGAATGATCGATTCCCCACTGAAGAAGAGCAGCGGCTAATTTACCGCAAACATTTAAAAGCATTTTACCCGCGCCCGGTGACCATGAGGACACTTGATATTGGCGGGGATAAATCCTTAAGTTATTTTCCCATTCAAGAAGATAATCCGTTTTTAGGTTGGCGCGGTATTAGAGTGACTCTTGATCATCCGGAAATATTTTTGGCTCAAGTCAGGGCGATGATTCGTGCTAACAAGGGAATTGATGCTTATCTGAGAATCATGTTGCCTATGGTGAGTAGTGTCTCGGAGGTTGATGAGGCGCAGAGACTCATTAGCCAATGTTACCGCGAGATAGTAGAGGAAGGTGTAGAAGTTGAGATGCCAGATGTGGGTGTCATGATAGAAGTACCCGCAGCAGTTTACCAAGCCCGGGATATTATTCGTAAAGTAGATTTTTTGTCCGTCGGCAGCAATGACTTGATTCAATATATGTTAGCAGTTGACAGAAACAACGCGCGAGTTGCAGAGCTTTATCAGGAATTTCACCCTGCGGTTCTGCATGCCTTGAAGCAAGTGGTAGATGCCGCTCAGGCCGAGAAAAAACCCGTTGGCATATGTGGTGAAATGGCGGGTAATCCCTCTGCTGCTATTTTGCTCGCGGCCATGGGCTTTGATGTACTTTCGATGGCGACCACAAACCTTTTAAAAGTGAAGTGGGCGATTCGTAGTTTTGAGATGACCAGGGCCAAGAAAATCTTGAGTAAAGTACTCAAGATGGATAACGCTCACCTCATCAAAAATTATGTCGAAGGCGAGATGAGAAAAGCAGGACTTGAAAAACTGATTCAATCTCGACAGTCACCAAAGTAGTCATGACTTTTTATAAAATCGCTTTCTGTTGAAACACACGACTATCTTCCCTGGCCCCCTTTTGATCGAACCTCCTCTCTTCAAAATAGTGATCCTGCTTTGTTAAACGAACAACGGTGCAAACGGAAGTGCCATAGTTTTCACCAATAATAAAGCGCGCACTGTGATCACTGTTATCGCCTCTATAGGCAAGCAGGCTGAATAAATCTTCTGTTTCAAAATTGGCATGAGAAAGTGATTTGAGATCTTCTCTAGCCGAGATGACCTTTGGCCAATCACAATCGAGAAGTTGATTGCTTAAACCATAATAGCCCGCGCTTAAGGCTTTCATTTCTCTTGAACGATTACTGTAATACCAGGTAGATCCACCACTGGAAAGAATCAGGTTAAAACCCCTGTATAGCTCGGCATCTTGATCCACGCGCTTCAGGTATTCTTGGGGGTCAACATCACTTTGTAAAAAATCACGCGTTAAAGCGCCTCTGGACCTGGGCGGCAAGGGATCTGCTGGCATTTCTGCAAAGTTAGTCACTGCTGCAAAACGGCCTGCTTTAGTGAGCCCTAGCCAAGTACCTCCTGCTTGAAGATCTATCCCCCCAAGAACATCTTGATTTGCTTGCCAATAATCAGCGGGCAAGGTGGGACGTTGATGTTGCTCATCGCGGTTGGCTGCAACAATAAGACTGTCTTGTTCATTTGGGGATACAGCAAAGAGGATTAAGCACATATATTGAATCTATTATTGGATCTATTAAAAAGTGAGTTTATCATTGAGGCCAAGTAAGGAATAATACTTCTTTTTTAGAATTTTCAAACATGTGGCAATATCCGGAATTTGATCCAGTCGCCCTAAGCCTTGGTCCCATCAGTATTCATTGGTATGCCTTGAGCTATCTTGTTGGTATTGGCTGCGTTTGGTGGCGCCTTAATGCACGGGCTAAAGCGTCCCCTGATCGCTATCAGTGGAATGAAGAACAGGTATCTGATCTTGTCTTTTATGCTGTCTTCGGCATCATCCTGGGCGGTCGCGTGGGTTATATGTTGTTTTATGGCTGGGACCAAGTACTCGATAACCCCCTTGTTATCTTTAAAGTCTGGCAGGGCGGCATGTCCTTTCACGGTGGTATGCTAGGTGTGCTAGTGGCTATGGCTGTTTATGCGCGACTACATGGTAGAACGTTTTTTCAGGTGACTGATTACATTGCGCCGTCTGTACCTATTGCTTTGGGGGCTGGCCGCATTGGTAATTTCATCAATGGCGAATTACCCGGTCGAGAAACTGACGTGTCCTGGGCCGCTATCTACCCCGGCGACGTAGTCGGCAGACATCCTTCTAGCCTTTACCAAGCATTAGCTGAAGGTGTGATTTTGTTTACCATATTATGGATTTTGAATAGGAAGGAAAAACCAGTAATGGCCATATCAGGCTTGTTTCTATTAAGCTATGGCAGCTTAAGGTTTATCACTGAATTTTATAGAGAGCCTGATCTTCACCTAGGCTTTGTTGCCTTTGGATGGGCAAGCCAAGGACAATTGCTTTCTACGCCGATGATTGCTGTGGGATTAGCTTTTATCATTTATGCTTACCGCAATAAATTTATAAGCAAACAAAATTAACTCAACAGGCGATCTCATTATGATTATTCAAGCAAAAATAAAAGGTTTCCTCTGCACAACGGCACACCCAAAAGGCTGCGAGCAGGACGTAAAGCAACAGATAGCACACGTAAAATCTCAGGGTCTACATGAAGCAGGCCCAAAAAAAGTCCTCGTGATTGGAGCGTCAGGAGGCTACGGTCTTGCTTCACGTATCAGTGCCGCCTTTGGTTACAAGGCAGCGACAATCGGTGTATTTTTTGAAAGACCTGCGATTAAAAAAAGAACAGCGTCAGCGGGTTGGTATAAATCTGCCGCCTTCACGCAGATGGCACAAGAAGAAGGGCTTTACGCTAAAAACCTAAATGGTGATGCATTTTCTGAAGCGGTAAAAAAAGCCACTATTGATCTTATTAAACAAGATTTGGGTCAAGTTGATATGGTGGTTTACTCGTTAGCCGCACCTGCTAGAGCTTTGCCAGATGGCACAGTTGTCAGAAGCACATTAAAACCCATCGGCGAATCTTTTGAAGGGGCAACCATAGATTTTAATAGTGCCCAACTTCGATCAATTAGTCTGCCTCCTGCTAACGAAGAAGAAATTGCAGATACCGTCAAAGTGATGGGTGGAGAGGATTGGGAGTTGTGGATTGATGCACTGCTAAAAGCGGACGTTTTAGCTGATGGTTGTATCACTACTAATTATACTTACCTGGGTAGTGAGGCAACGTGGCCCATATATCATCACGGTACAATAGGCCAGGCTAAAGAAGATCTTGGTCGCGCAGCAAACGCTTTGGTGGCTCCCATGGCGAGCGTGAATGGCAAAGCCCATGTGGCAGTAATGAAAGGATTGATGACACAGGCCGCGTCAGCGATCCCTGGTATGGCAATCTACCTTTCTCTCTTGTTCAAGGTGATGAAAGAAAAAGGTAATCATGAAGGCTGCATAGAACAAACGACGCGCTTTTTTAACACCCAACTATTTGCAGGAGGTGAGCTTAACCTGGATGACGAGTCGCGAATAAGAATGGATGATTGGGAAATGCAGGACGATATACAAGGGTTTGTAAAAGAACATTGGTCGACTGTTAGTGACGAAAATCTTAACGAGATATCAGACTTTGCAGGATATCGGCAAGCCTTCCTTCAGATGCACGGTTTTGACTTTGAAGGCGTCGACTATGATGCCGACTTAGAACAAGATGTGGCTATGGATCTTGTTTTTGGTTAAAGGCTTACACCCTACAACAACAATGTCTTACAGTATTGCCCTGCTTTAGCTGATACCTATCAAGCACTCAGCTGCCAAAATGAAGTCATGTTAAAAGATGACAACTTTCACTATCTCATTAGGGCGACTTACCAACCAAGGGTCGTCGCCTCCGCTTTAGCAGTGCTGATTACCCTCAGTCCGTACATTGCGAGCAATGTTCTGCCCGCGAGTTTGTTGATAATGATTGCTGCTGTTCTGCTTTATCCGCATCTTACTTATTGGATCAGTGGCATTTGGTTCAATGGAGAGTCGGCATCTAGAACCTCCATGATCTTCGATGGTATTGTCGTCGGCATCATGATTTCTGCTAACGGCTTTTATCTACTTACTACGATTACACTATTATCGGCCCTCGTTTTTAGTACAGCGGTAGTGGCAAAACCGAAAATATTAGGCGTAAGTTTATTCGTCTTAATTGTTATTGTTTCGTCAGCTTGGCTTCTTGGTATGCCCGTCAGATCTAGTGGATCTGATCTCACTAATGGTTTGTGTTCGCTTTTTTTGGTGATATATACCGCGATGATTGCTTATCAAGTGTTTAAGGTGACTTCTCGCCTTCGGCAAAGTCGTCAAAAAACTGAACTGGATAACCAAGTTCTTTCTGGCATCACTCAGCATCTAAGTCGGTACATCAGTCCGCAACTTTTTACTGAAATCACCCAACAAACTAAGACGGGTCAAAAAACTAACCGAAAACGTCTAACGGTGTTCTTTTCGGATATCGAAGGTTTTACTGAGTTGATGGATAAACTTGAGGAAGAAACGGTTACGCATATCCTAAATGAATACCTAAACTCCATGGCTGAGATTGCAACAAAGTATGGCGGCACAATAGATAAATTTATGGGTGACGGCATGATGATATTTTTTGGTGACCCCCATACAAAGGGCGCAAAAGAAGATGCCTTGGCCTGTGTTCGTATGTCCCTAGAAATGGCCCAGCGCCTAAAACGTTTGAGATCGAAGTGGCAAGCAGCGGGCATATTTAGCGATTTGCATATGCGGATAGGCATCAACACGGGATATTGTGCTGTGGGCAATTTTGGCTCTGAAAACAGAATGGACTACACAGCGGTAGGCAGTGCAGTTAATCTTGCGAGCCGACTTGAAGGTTGCGCTGGGAGAGATTCAATCTTAATCTCTAATGGCACCTATCAACTTGTTTTTTCAGCTATTGATTGTCATGAACAAGTGCCTGTGAATGTGAAGGGCATAAGGCGGTCTATTCAAAATTATCTTGTCCTGGGTGAACGCCAGGAATCCAAAATGACAGCAATAGAAAAAGAAGGAGCAGGATTCAGTATCAGCATGAATCCAACAAAGGTGGATATTGGTAAAGCGCGTGAATTAATGAAGGAAATTGATCAAAGCCTGTTGGCGATAGAACGTCAAAATAATGAAGGTAAGGTTAATATCAGACTTCTAAGCTAGGCTGATACCGCCGTTTTTGCAGCGCAATTAAGATTAAGTCTCATAACATCTAAAGGCGAATATATGGCGCTCTAGTATCTTGTCGTGATCATGTATAATAACTTTTTTGAATCAAAATAAGTTGTACCGCGCATGATTGAAGAGACGATTGAAGACACAAATAAAGACCTGCACAACTCTGTTTTTCTGAAAGCCTGCCGTGCCGAGAAAACGGACTACACACCGATCTGGTTAAATCGACAAGCCGGAAGGTATATGCCAGAGTATCACCAAGTAAAAGGTGATACGCCTAGCTTAGATTTCTTTAAGACCCCAGAGCTTGCCGCAAAAGCAACACTCGATGCCCAGCGCATACTGGGTGTGGATGCTGCCATCATGTTTGCCGATTTATTGCCCATTCTAGAACCAATGGGTATGAGTCTCGATTACATAAAAGGTTTCGGTCCTAAATTTGCCAATCCGATTCGAACCCACCAAGACATCGAAAACTTGACACTACAAGCTGCAAGCGAATCCATGCCCTATATTGCAGAAGTGATTAAGCTAATCCGCGCTGAGCTGCCAAAAAACATACCGCTCATAGGTTTTGGCGGTGCGCCGTTTACCCTTGCGTCCTATGCTATCGAAGGTCAAGGTTCTCGCAATTATGTCCATGTTAAACAAATGATGTACGGCGATACAGAAGCTTGGCATCGATTGATGGACACCATCACGACAACCGTCATTGACTACATGAACTATCAAATAGCATCTGGCGTGCAGGCAGTACAATTATTTGATAGCTGGGTAGGGTGTTTATCTCCCATTGACTATATCCAATATGTCATGCCCCACAGTGAACGCTTAATGAAAAGCATCAGTGGTAAAGTACCCGTGATTCATTTTGGTACCGGTAACCCTGCCTTAGCACCATTGTTGGCAAAAGCCGGCGGTGATGTACTCGCTTTAGATTGGCGAACACCATTGATACCCACATGGGATGAAACAGGTGTGAAAGCCGTACAAGGTAATCTAGATCCCATTATTCTTTGCTCAACCCCTGATGCCATTCGACAAAAAGCAAAAGAGCTATTAGACGAAGTAGATGGTCGTCCTGGACATATATTTAACCTAGGCCATGGCATTATTCCCGAAACACCGGTTGAGAATGTTAAAGCCTTAGTTGATTTTGTGCATGAATATACGGCACGTGGTTAGATATCCAGATCAATTTTAGGGTAGATATCTTCTAACGGACTTCGTACTGCGTGACCACCACGCTTTAGCACATGGGTATAGATTTCTGTTGTCTCAAGTGAAGAGTGCCCCAGCTGTTTTTGTACGGTTCTAATGTCCATTCCATTTTCTAAGGCGTGGGTAGCAAAGGAATGTCTTAGGGTGTGAGGTGATGCTGGCTTTAAGAGCTGTGCTTCGACTACTGCAGCTCTAAATGCCTTCTGAAATGTGGACTGGTACTGGTGATGACGACGGACTTCACCTGATCTCGGGTCGGCGCTCAATTTTTTGGATGGAAAAACATATTGCCAAGGTATGCTCTTGGCCGCATTTCGATATTTTTTTGCAAGGGAATATGGCATATGCACGCTGCCATAACCCGCCTTTAAATCACCTGCATGAATAAGCATTGCAGTTTCCATTTGGTTCTTCATTGGTGCTATCAATTGTGGCGACAAATTAACAATTCTGTCTTTTTGTCCTTTGCCTTCATGAATATGTAAGCAAGAATATTCAAGATCTACATCTTTAATTCGAAGCCGTATACATTCTATGGTACGTAATCCTGACCCATACAGTAAGGACGCCATAAGACGATGAGTGCCTTGTAGTTCCTGCATCAGTCGCAATATTTCATCACGGGTAAGTACAACAGGTAACTTAGAAGCCTTCTTTGCTCTTGTCGCTTTTGTGACGTCACCAAGTGGCCTTTTAACAACATACCGGTATACGAATACAAGTGCATTCAATGCGAGGTTTTGTGTTCTTGGTGCGACATTTCTATTTACAGCTAGATGAGTAAGAAATTGCTCAACATGTTGATCGCCCATGTCTAACTTTTTACTGGTGTTGCAGGCAACACCACTTCTCTGGATATTGCCCAGATATACGCAATCATCTCTCTCGCAATAGCAGCCATAACAACATTGTATTGCTTGCCTCTTTTGGTCATGTAACTGTATCTCTTACAAAGCCTATTCTGCCCCTTTCAGGCAATCGCTATAACGTTTTTGGGTAAACCTTCCTGCCTGATTTACATTTCCTTTGACACCTTCGCAGGGAAGCGATAACTATGCGCACCTTCAACCAGTAAACGCCGTGCTCTTGAGTTTCCTGCTTTGGTTAAACCACCCAATCGGCGTTTATCGCTGCTGGTATATTCACTCGGCGTTAAACCAACATAAGACATCAGCTTTGATGGATGATCAAAACGCGTGAGATCACCCAACTCTGCAATCACACCTGTCGCGACAAGAAGACGAACACCTCGCATAGCTTGTATTGATTTCGCAATAGGATAATAACGCCATTGTTGAACTCGATAATTTAACGCATTGTCCATTCTATCAAGTCGATCCTGTCTTTCAGTGATGGTCTGAATCATCTCTTGAAGAACATAATGTTGTGCTGCGTGAGACAAGACAATTTCTGTTAACCAACGAAGATGTTTTAAAGACCAATTAGGTGTGCCTTTGTAATGTATATGTTTACGAAGCAACAATGCTTTCAATCGGTATTTGGCATCATTGAGATCATGCATGGCCGCTTCTCTGGCACGGGATATATCCCGAATGGCCTCGTCCTCTTCAGAGGACACATAGATAGACTTGAGATCTCCTTGCTTGAGTAACTGGGTTAACATCAAGCTGTCGCGTTTATCTGTTTTGACTCTGTTACCTGGTTTTTTGGAATGAGGGATGGCGCGACGACATAACAGTCGTGTCCCATGCTAGAGATCAAGCGATACATCCAGTAACCGCAGGGTCCAGCTTCGTAGCAAAAATATAATGTGGCCCGAGGAAACTTGGCTCGGAAGTGTCTGACCATTTTTTGAACAGCCAAATTTTTAGACTGTATTTTCCCGAAGTGAACAGGTACATTCTCTCTACCATCAAGTGCGTAGGCGACATCAGAGGATTCTTTATGCGTATCCATCCCAATAAAAATGATGCTATCGTTTTCCATAGTGCTGACCTCTTCTATTTGTTTACGGGCAAATATTATGGCGCTGGCAGCAATGCTAATCCACGAGAGAGGTCAGCACGCTTTGTGGGGAGTCATAATGTCTATGCGTCTAGGAAATATCGTCTATGAACTGGGAAGCCCTTGGGGCAATAGGCGAACTCGTAGGCGCGATTGTTGTGGTGGGTACGCTGATCTATTTGACGATTCAGTTGAAAGAAAACAACAAAAACCTCAAGGTCCACACCTTTAACGAGACCTTTAGGGGGCGTGAAGAAATGACGCGAGAGCTTCAATCCCAAGTTGGTATTGGAGGAATATTTGTCAAAATAATAAGCGATCTCGAACTGTCAGATAGCGAACAACAAGCGGCGACAACTACCGATGATGTTCAATAACGTTTTTTTCGCGATTGGTGGCCACAAGCAAGACATCAATTTTCATATGGTTTCCAAACCTATGTCGATTCTGCGAGAGATTCCTGACATTATTATTAAGCTGCTCGGTCTCGCACGACCTCAGTCATTCGCTCCGGCCTCCCTTTCGCCGCTTGCGCAACGAGCAGTCGACCGCTTAACGCGGTGTTCGGGCTGTGAAGAAAACCGGGACACCGATGAGTGTGTGCCATGAACTTAAGAAATAGATTCTGCCATTTCGCAACAATCTTACATAGCTGTAATCCCCCATTACCTACATTCTGAACCACTACATTTCTAGATTGGCAATAACTGGAAGCATGTTTTGCCAGAGAGAAAATTACAATTTCGAGCATGGGCAGCGGCTAAGTCATTAACTCGTCACTGTCCCGCTCTACTTCCCATTTTTGATTGATCCCTGGCGTTTCATTCTAGTGTGCGCGAGTATTCCGATCGAGCTCAATGTCAATCTCTATACGCTCGGTAACGCGAAAGTGGCAGAAAACCTGTATTATATAATGGGCGCGAAGGACTTTTGGCTGTATTAAGGGTAGGGCAGGGCTGGTTCCGACTTGATGCACCTGCTACTGTGCAGCGCGTGCGCGAAGTAGTGACTTCTACTTTAACCTCTAAAATTCAATCTATAGGGTGCTTGGTATATCATTTGCTTGACGATGGTTTTCCACTAATAGTTACTGTTAGTATATTGCATGTAAAAGAAAGGTGATGAGTAATGATGAATACCAAAATATATAAGTCTGTCCACGGTCTGGCTGAAAAACTCATGGTGGCAGCTAATAAGGACGATAGAGAGGCGTTTGATTTGCTGTATGCGGAGCTAAAGGCAATTTGCATCGACAATGAAAATACCGAAAAGGATCACCCGGTACAATGGGAAACACTTGCTGATTTTACAGAAGAGTTAGAAGACGCAGTGACTGGCTATGTAAAAGCCCTTAAAAAATCTACTGATATTAATTCAAAGGACTATATGTCTTCGATTGCATTTTCCATGGCGACATTGCAAATTGAATTAGGTCACACTGACGCAGCTATTAAAAATCTCCAAGATGCAAAAGTCAGCGCTAATAAAATTGAAGATGAAGAGCTTAAAATAGAAATAGATGAGTTACTTAAAACCTTAGTAGAAGGTTAGCAAAAAAGCTATGGATTCTTTAACGGAACAAGTTGTTGATTGCCCATACTGTGGCGAGGCTATTGAAGTACTCTTAGATCATCAGGAAGTGGGTCACCAGTATATTGAAGATTGTCAGGTATGCTGCAAACCAATCATATTCAATGTGGCGGAGGATTCGGCGGGTAATTTATCCGTATCTGTACACGATGAAAATGAAGCGTATTAGTGAACCGCAACTAATAACGCACTACAGTTTCACGCGAGGTATTCCTCAACGGTGTATGTCGTGTTAAGGAAGTCTATGCTGATCCCGCATAAGTGGGTAGGATGAATAATTAGCGCAAAGCTTACCTCTAATAAAAAATTCCCCACCGGAACAGTTATGAAATTATTAATACGTAATTTAGATAGATCAACTACAGAAGAAGAATTGAAGGCGCTTTTTCAAGAATTTGGTTCAGTTCAGTCTTGCAGTTTGGTTATTGATACAGGGACTGGCGCGTCAAAAGGTTTTGCCTTCATTGAGATGCCAAAGTCAGGTGAGGCAAAATCAGCAATCAAAAACCTAAATAACAAAACTATCGGTAGTAACAAAATACGTGTTAAAAAGGCCGATGAGAAAAAGGCATAACACGGTGTTAGTGGGCCGAGTGTGATTGCGCGACCGCTAGTCCGTGCGCTTCATGTGGGTTCGCTGGACCAGCCTGAATGGGTTAATGTAAATGCTCACATTTGGGTAAAACGTAAACTACCTTGGGTCCAACTTCCCGCCGAGTGGAGACAGGACGATGCGGGTGATAGAGAGAGATACGGCTAGCCGTTACAATATCAAGTATGTAGTATTCTCTGATTGCTAAATCAGTGTTATGGGAAAACAGTATGAGCCAACCTGAATCTATCACCGATGCATTTCTTCCCCTGGTTCCAGACGTAATCGAAGCAGGCAAATACCGAGGTTGGGCTGCGACCAGCACTGACCCTGTAGAGCGTGGTGGGCTTATTGTCTGTGAAGAGGCGAATTCGAAATTGCTAGGTGCATTACTATCGGAACATGAATAATGTAATGGGTTCTAGAGATCTTTTGGATTCACAGTCTATTCAGGTCGCAAGATATATTCTGGGCCTCAGTTGGATGTATCACGGGCTATTTCCAAAGTTGTTGGTTATAGCCCCTTTGGAGCAAGCGATGACTTCAAGCATTGGCTTGAATGAAGAGCTCTCCTATCTTGTGACTAAGACAGCTGGGGTTCTAGAGTTAATGATGGGTATCGCTATTATTGTCTTTTACAAAAATAAGAATCTAATCCTTCTCAATATTTTTGCGCTGGTGGCCTTACTTATTTTCGCGGCTGTGCAAATGCCTTCCATATTGATCGAAGCCTTCAATCCTGTTACCACTAATGTTGCGCTAATTGGCTTAAGTTATATTCTCCTTCTGGCCGCAAGTAAGTCGGCCTACAATGGTAGCGCCGAGTGATCATCTATAGTTTTCCTACATAGGGTGTCTCAAAGCGGATATTGGAAGATCTTGAGTCTCAGTCTTTATCTGAACATCGGTGTGCAGGCGCACACTTAGTGATAAGAAATTATGTTATCGTTTTCTACCGGTGAATCTTAAGGTTTAGGTGATAGAGCATGACTGAAGCTGAATTGATTTAAGCATCCATTGAACTGATTAATGGTACTCTTTCTACCGTTACGCTTTATCTTACTGTCGTGAGTGGATATTTGATCGTCGCCTACATTGCCAGGAAAGGGCTTAATCGGCACTTATGACGCTTTTGGTGCTGCATACGTTCTGCAACTTGATATTGCGGCCCTTCGTGGTGTAGGTCCAGATCTAGCTGATAGCTTATGGACGATGAATCAAGAATTATGTTTTGCGCTGCTAATTGGCATTGTCGGCTGCATCCATTTCATGTGGAGTATAAGGAGCTAATTTGATCAAGCTTGTTATCAGCGTGTCTTGGCAGATTCGCTGTGTGTGATTTGTTTTGGAATGTTGCAGCAATACCCAAGGAGTGATAATCGTGGTTTCCAATATCGTCTCAAGAGAAGAATGGCAAGCAGCGCGAGACGAGCTTCTTGTTCTAGAAAAGGCGCATACGCGAGAACGTGAGCGTATAGCCCAGCTTCGACGTGACCTTCCAAGGGTTCTCTTAGAAAAAGACTATTTGCTAATTTCTGAAGAGGGCGCTATACCATTACAAGCAGTTTTTAGGGATCACGCGCAACTGGCTGTCTATCACTTAATGTTTGGAGAGGAATGGGACACACCATGTATTGGATGTACGCAGTGGGCGGATGCTCTTAACAATACGACTCACTATTTCAAGGGAGCAGGTGCTAGTCTAGTCGCTGTTTCAAGCGCTTCAATTGAGAAAATTATGGCAGAGAAGGAGAAGCGAGGTTGGACCTTTACTTGGTTGTCATCCTCGAATAGTGACTTCAACGTAGATTTTCACGGAGCATCTAACGATTCGAATGAATCGAGCCGTAGTGTAGGGAGCGAAGAAGTATTTTTTGATCGTGGTGAAAATCACGGCGTTTCGATTTTTTCTAAAAACGATGACGAACAAGTTCTCCATACCTACAGTAGTTATAATCGCGGAATTGAAGAATTGAATGGTGCCTTTGGCTACTATGATCTGCTTCCGAATGGACGCAAGTGGTAAGGCTGCCCCTCAAGATGAAATTGGCTCGGTTGTGCTTCTACTATTCTGGATAGCGGCAATTTTTGGATGAAGTACAGATGGTATGCAACACGCATGTGGTGTTTATAGTTAATGTAAGGAGATTTTAATATTGTTGTCATCTACTGAATTTTACGCTGTTCCTCTCAACCTAGAAATAGTACTTTGGATTGAGGCTGTCATTTATCTGGGTATTGGAACCTATGAGCTTTTTGACGATTTTTTGGAAAAACCTAAGCCTTGGATGGTCATAGCGGGGCGAACCAATGGCTATGTGAGGATGGTCCATAAGATTGGGCATAAGATGCACGCTGGGATTTGTTTCCTGCTGGGTTTTATTGCGCTTAATGGGATTATAGAAGGTCACGTTACGCGTTTTGAACTTGAATTGATCTTTCTCAGTTTTGGAATACTAATGCCAATTATTTGGTCCTGCATGCTGCCTGGAAGACTCGCCATTCTCATGTTGGCAACTAAGCCCGAGTTCTGGCTCCAGATAGCCATGTTCACGATGTTCAGCCAACTCATTCGGCCAGAAATTCTGCTCTTGTGTATTGTCTTAAACCTGTGGGGTATTTTTGTATACGCTTTTCATACTCGAAAAAAGTTATTCAGTCCTTTTACCTATTCAACGATTCGGGCGGACTGTATCGATGCTGAGGGAGAGGCGTTTGCTAAGAACTTTGACAAGTTAGCAGGGTATTCAGTGGATATGGGGTCGGACACCTAGCAAACAATTAACTAACACCATGAGTACAATCTACATTTCCAAAAGGAGATAGTTGATGAATGAAATTGAACGAGTTGACGTTTCAAAGAACGTCTTTGACATCACTCGAGATTTGTCCGTAGTAGCTAGGGAGAACAAGCCAGGCCCTCCTGTAAGAATGGATGGCATGACGGTGGGTATTGTGACCATGGAGAGTGATGCCCCCCACGGAGGTGAGGTTCACCCAGATGGAGACGAAATTCTCTATGTAATATCGGGGCGAGTGCGAGTCATTGGAGAATCCGCACCAGAAGACGCCATTGAAATAGCCCCCGGAGAATCCTGCATTGTGCGCAAAGGCGAGTGGCATCGAGTTCACATATTAGAAAAGACTCAACTCATCCACATCACGCCGGGTCCCAATGGTGATCATCGGCCACTTTAATCATGGAGGATTCTTCCATTAAGATGACTAAGCTGTTTGAGGCAAAAAAATCTAATGAATAAAATTTGTGTTTATTGTGGTTCAAGCTCGGGGAAAAGCCCTGAATACCTTGAATACGCGAGCGTACTAGCTGGCGCGTTTGTTGCCCGTAATATTGGTTTAGTGTATGGCGGAGCAAATGTCGGAATAATGGGTGAACTTGCCAACACGGTTCTAGAGGGCGGCGGTGATGTGATTGGTGTCATTCCCCAATCTTTGGTGGACAAAGAAGTCTCCCATCAAGGACTTACAGAATTAAAAGTCGTGGATACGATGCACGAAAGAAAGGCGATAATGGCAGAGATATCAGATGGCTTTATTGCGCTTCCAGGCGGTCTAGGCACCCTTGAAGAATTGTTTGAGGTGCTGACCTGGTCGCAATTGGGATTTCACAAAAAACCCTGCGGGATATTAAACATTAATCATTTTTACGAAAAGTTATCCTTGTTCTTGGATCATGCTGTTGATGAAGAATTTATTAAACCTATCCATCGCGAGATGTTATTGGTTGAAGATGAACCTGAAGTATTGTTAGCTGCCATGGAAAACTACCGTGCGCCTGCGGTTGATAAATGGATTAATCCTATAGATGTTTAAAGACGCCCATAATAATTGAATCTGTCCCAATCATTATCGAGAAGCGCGTGAGCACAAAAGAAATCAATGAATATTTTGATTCGATAGCCTACAGCGATGTACGCTCGGATCTTATCCAAGCTATTGGTTTAGTAGGAAACCAAAAAATTGCTATAGATTGCGGATGTGGAGCAGGCAGTGATATAGCCTACTTGCTTGGTGAAGGGTTTGAAGTTCATGCCTTCGATATTGAATCAGCGTCAATTATCCGCTGCCGTCGAAGGTTCATCGACGAAACAAATTTAAGCCTTTCCCAAGAAAGCTTCAGTACATTCGCTTACCCCCGTGCTTCTCTTATCCATGCTGATGCGAGTTTGTTTTATTGCCCTCCTGATGATTTTGAAGATGTATGGAAAAAGATTACTGATGCGCTAATGATGGGAGGCCTATTTGTAGGCTCCTTCCTTGGGCAGCGAGACACAACAGCCGGGCCTGACTACCAAAGAGATATTTTTTGGCCGGAGGTGCTTGTATTTAAAGAGGAAAATCTAAGGCGTTTATTTGAGGATCTAGAAATTATTAATTGGGTAGAACATGAACTTGACGGGAAAACAGCCCAAGGTATTGATCATCATTGGCATGTCTTCTCTGTCATCGCGAGAAAGTATGCAATGTGAAGGGAATGAAAAGTGAAGTCAAAATTTAGCATCCGAGAAGAAGTGCCTTCTGATAAAATGGCAATTTTTCAAATAACGGAAGCGGCTTTTCGCGGAAGACCCTATGCCGGAGGTGATGAACAGGACCTTATAGATGGATTAAGGGCTTGTGGTGCATTGAGCCTCTCTTTGGTTATCCTCGATAGAGAGGACGTGATAGGCCAAGTAACTTTTTCTCCTGCGGGAACAGGTGATGACAGCGGGCCTTGGTTTGCCCTAGGTCCAGTTTCAGTAATACCTGATCGCCAAAGTCAGAAAATTGGATCAGAACTCATTATCGAAGGATTGGCCAGAATAGAAGCAATGGGTGCGCTGGGATGTATACTGACCGGCGATCCTGCCTATTATAAACGTTTTGGTTTTGAGTTTTCACCCAAAAATGTGCCGGTAAATGAACCAGAAGAATTTTTTATGTTGAAGTTATTTGGTGATAACAAGGCTAATGGTATGTTCGCCTTTCATGAGGCATTTTACGGTGAGGCGTAAGCCGAGTATCATTGTTTACAAGACGGTTTTACGAGATTGCTTTCCAAAAAAGAACTAAATTAAAATGTGCAATTAGCTGATAAGGAAAAATCTAAGATTGAGTACATTACAACACTTGATTGATAACAATCTGGCCTGGGCAACCGCAATCAAAGAGAAAGACCCAGACTACTTTACTCGACTGTCAAAACAACAAGCACCAGAAATTTTATGGATAGGGTGTTCTGATAGCCGCGTCCCCGCTAATCAAATCACTAATTTACAACCCGGTGAGGTTTTCGTTCATCGAAATATTGCCAATGTGGTTGTTCACACAGATCTGAACTGTCTTTCGGTCATTCAGTTTGCAGTGGAGATACTGAAAGTAAAACACATTATCGTTTGTGGACATTACGGTTGCGGTGGGATCGAGGCGGCTTTAGAAAATCAAGATCATGGATTGATTGATAATTGGCTTCGCCACATAAAAGATGTCTATCGTTTTAATGAAAGTTTATTTGAAAACCTTGACCATCATCAGAAAGTAAACCGTCTTTGCGAGCTAAATGTAAAAGAGCAAGTCACCAATATCATCAATACAACCATCGTTAAAAATGCCAGAGCGCAAGGTAGAGAGTTATCGGTTCACGGTTGGATCTATAGCATTGAGAATGGCATTCTTAAAAGCTTAAATGAAGAATGCTAATATGATAATTACGCTTCCAAAGTCGTAGATAAATATGAATTTCATCGAAGAATTTATTCAAAAAGAGTCTTCTAGCGGTATATTGCTAATATTTACGACTATTCTTGCATTGCTTTTTAGCAATAGTTTTTTAGCACCATTATACGAATCTTTTTTGCACATTCCCGTAGAAATAAGAGTGGGATCATTGCAGATTAATAAGTCCCTCTATCATTGGGTTAATGATGGATTGATGGCAATTTTCTTTTTGTTAATTGGTCTTGAAGTCAAAAGGGAAATACTAGAAGGGCACTTATCGTCTTACAGTCAAATTGCCCTACCTGGTTTTGCAGCCTTAGGCGGCATGGTAGTGCCCGCTGCAGTCTATTTATATTTTAACCAGAATGATGCAATTGCAAGAGACGGCTGGGCCATTACTACTGCTACAGATATTGCTTTTGCCTTAGGTATTCTTTCCTTGTTGGGGAAAAGGGTACCGATCTCTTTAAAAATATTTTTGATGGCATTAGCCATAATCGATGACTTGGGGGCGATTATTATTATCGCTATTTTTTACACGGCAGAATTATCCACTCTGTCTATTGTTATAGCGGTGCTGTCTTTGGTCGTGCTGATAGTGCTCAATTTTAAGGGAGTCGCTAAGAAAGCAGCCTACTTCATTGTGGGAACGGTATTGTGGATCAGTGTGCTTAAATCTGGCGTTCATGCGACTCTAGCAGGCGTCGCATTGGCTTTTACGATTCCACTGACGGCTTTAAATGAAAATGGCGATTCGCATTCGCCGTTAAAAGAAATCGAGCATAGTCTGCATTTTTGGGTTGCGTTTTTTATTCTGCCACTATTTGCCTTTGTGAATGCAGGTGTTGATGTACGAGAAATTTCATTGGCGCAAATGTCTGGTCCTGTACCAATGGGAATATTGTTAGGACTTTTTTTTGGCAAGCAAATTGGCGTGTTTGGATTTAGCTTTATAGCGATAAAATTGAACCTTGCGAAGCTTCCAGAAGATAGTAACTGGATGCAGCTTTATGGTGTTTCGATATTGACGGGAATTGGTTTTACGATGAGCCTATTTATTGTATCCCTTGCTTTTGAGGATGATAGTCTTTTTCAATTTACAGATAAGTTAGCAATATTACTTGCATCATTCGCGTCTGGCTTGGCGGGATATCTGATTTTAAGGATGGCAGGCGGAAACGAAAAATAAGGAAAATATCTATGTTTAAGGGCGCTTGTCACTGCGGTACCGTCAGTTTTATTTTGGATGATCAGCCAGAAATTTTAACCGAATGTAATTGTTCTATCTGCCGTAGAATCGGTGCATTGTGGGCGCATTCTGACATAGCCAATATCACGATTGAAGCACCCCCTGAATCAACCATCGCCTATATACAAGGGGATAGGTTGCTAGCGATACATTCTTGCAAAACCTGTGGATGTACAACCCATTGGGAAAGCTTAGATGCTGATAAATCGCGCAATATGGCTGTTAATTGCCGAATGATCGAGCCCGCCGAAATCTCAAACCTAAAAATCCGACAATTTGATGGTGCAGATACGTGGACATATCTTGATTAGGAACGTTAAACCGAAGGATACGCCATGGATATGAAGGTAATTCAAGCGTTGCTCGATTTAGTAAAAAGTAAGCACTTAATCGATGAAGAAAATACTTGGTCAGAAGGTAGTGCGACCTATTTTGATGAACTCAAAAAAGAATTGGACGAGGTTGAAGAAGAGCTTATTTTAGATCGATCCTGTTATCTAGAAGATGAACTGGGTGATGTATTTTGGGACTATCTACATTTGCTCCACAATCTTGATCAAGAAGGAAAGATAAAGCTCGAAAAAGTCTTTGAGAGAGCTTTGCAGAAGTTTAGTGAGCGCCTTGGTGGGATCAATAATGGATCGTCTTGGGATAATATAAAGCAAGAACAAAAAAAACGGCTAGCGACAGAATATCAACAAATCCTTCCAGGTGGCGAAAATTGAAACAAAGTTATAAGGGATCATGTCATTGTGGTCATGTGAAATTTGAAGTTCGATTGGTTCTAGATCATCTACGTGTTTGTGATTGTTCGATTTGTCACAAAAGAGGTGCGCTTAACTATCGTGTAGAAGACGCGGATCTAGATATTCTGACGCCACTAGAAAACATGAGTCTTTACCAGTGGCATACCAATACAGCAAAAGACTATTTTTGTCCAAACTGTGGAATACTGCCGTTTCGACGGCCAAGAACAGCGACTCATTTATGGACGGTAAACCTGCGTTGTCTGGATGATGTCGATATTTCTAATATCCCAATTCAGCCGGTTTTTGGCAGCAAGTTGGATTAGATTGTTTGTTTAGGCATTCGCTTCAAGTAAATCAGTTTTGCTAAGCCATTCTTCTTCGAGTATGGCAATTTCGTCCTTTAGGCTCATTTGATCTCGTATTAGATTTTGCAAGTTATCTTCATTGTCTTTTTCGTAGATGGTGTTTTTAGCAAGGGCTAGATCAACCTCTCCTAGTTTTCGATGTAGTCTTTCTAGACTTTTTTCTAGGGAAAGTATCTTGGTTTTGAGTTGCCTTGATGCCTTGTGATCTGGCTTCGGCTTCTTTTGTTTCTTCTGGGTATCCAATGTTGGACTGGGTGTTGAGGTTGTCTGTTCGCCAAAAAGGCGCTTCCTGTAGTCTTCAAGATCTCCTTCAAATTGATGGAGTTTTCCATCTTCGATGAGCAAAAAGGAATCAACTGTGTTTGCTAACAAATGGCGATCGTGAGAGATCACCAGTATTGCGCCATTAAACTCCTGTAGAGCGACAGTGAGTGCCTGACGCATATCCATATCAAGGTGGTTAGTGGGTTCGTCCAATAGCAGGATATTAGGTTTAGCAAAGGCAACTATCGCCAAAGCTAATCGTGTTTTTTCACCACCTGAAAAAGTCCGAATGGGTTCGTGAACCTTGTCGCCGCGAAAATCAAAACCGCCTAGATAATTTCTTATTTCTTGTTCACGTAATTTCCCGTCTAGACGATGCATCAAAGTAAAGCTTGATGCGTCCAGATCCAAGTCATCAACTTGGTGCTGGGAGAAATAACCGAGGACGAGGTTTGCCCCCTCATGGCGTTCACCGGATAGCAGCTTTATTTCATTGCAAAGGGATTTAACGAGTGTGGATTTACCTGCACCATTGTGACCCAGCAAACCGATTCGATCTCCAGGGTGAAGGCTAAGTCTCACGTTACCAACAACTTCATCCTCATAACCTAGGCTGGCCTGGTCTAGGGAGAGCAAAGGGTCGGAGGTTTTTTCTGATTGAGGAATTTTAAAATAGAAGGGCGAGTCAATGTGAGCAGGCGCAATTAATTCCATTCTTTCAAGTGCTTTAATTCGACTTTGTGCTTGTCGTGCCTTTGTGGCTTGTGCCCTAAAGCGCCGCACGAAGTCTTGCATGTGTTTGACTTCTCTTTGTTGCTTTTCAAAATTACTTTGTTGTTCGGCAAGACGTGCAGCTTTAATGAGTTCGAATTGGCTATAGTTGCCGGTAAATAGTTCAACCCGTTTATTATGCAGATAAGCGATACTATCAACGGTTTCGTCTAAAAACTCCCTGTCATGAGAGATCACTAAAAGGGAGCCTTGGTAATGTTTAATCCAATTAACAAGCCAAAGTATGGTGTCCAAATCAAGGTGGTTGGTAGGCTCATCTAATAACATTAGGTCCGAAGGCGTCATCAGTGTTTTAGCGAGATTGAGTCGAATGCGCCAGCCGCCGGAAAATTCGTTAGTAGAATTTCCAAACTCTCCTTGGTCGAACCCTAAACCAGCCAGTAGTTGTTCGGCTCTAGATTTAGCCGTATAGCCATCGATGGCATCCATTCTTTCGTGTAAATGCCCAATATCATCATAGTTCCCACTTTTGTCGGCGGCGTCTAATTTACTTTGTATTTCAAACCATTCGGTATCGCCACTTAGCACATAGTTAAGTGCGGATTGATCGCTTGCTTCAACCTCTTGTTCCAAATGTGCTATTCGCAGATTGTTCGGAAATTCTAATTCGCCGTGATCCGAGTCCAGTTCACCGATGACCATCTTGAATAGGCTGGTTTTACCCGCGCCGTTGGCGCCAATAAGCCCGGCTTTACGTCCTTTGTGGATAGTAAATGTGACATCTTCAAACAGCAGTTCGGTACCGCGTCGAAGAGCGACTTGAGTGAAAGACAACATGAAAGTAAAATTCAAATAGAAGAATAGATATTATATCAGCTCTCAGTCATGAGAGTTTGGTGCTGAGAGCTTGGTGGCTGGATTAGACACTAAAAACGTGTCGACTGATTGTATTCCACGCGTGTTATTTGTGGGGGAGTCTTGGGTGTTATGGCGTTAAAAATGTTGGTTCTTCTGTGAATCGCCGCCTTTGTGGGTATGTTTTTTATCGATGGCCAAACGGTAAACCTGTTATGACGGTGGACGATTTTATCCCAACCGTGCCTAGTTCGCTGGATGAGTTGACACCATCGGCTGCAGATACTGTGCTTTCTGGACCGACAAAAGTGTATAAGTGGAAAGATGAAAATGGCATATGGCAGCTTTCTAATAGGGAAGAAGACGGACAAGGCGCTGCAGGAAATGCCGTTGAGACCATGGAATTAGATGGTGATATTAATATATGCCCCCTGTCGATATTCCCCCGCCTAGGCAAAGAGTCGCTGAAAAAGTGGCTAAAAAGTCTAACTTGTCATCTCTGCCTAGCGGTTTAACCACAGTATCTCCTGAGAAAATCGGTGAGATGATGGATACCGTCAATAACCTCCAAGATACCGTAGACCAACGAAAACTTGCGTTAGATAAGCTAACTGGTGGAAATAACTAGCAGTGTTTTTCGATTGTGTAGTTAGTCAAATACATAGCTCATACCGTCCGATGCGATGACGCGGTATTGCTGCTTACTTTGATTGTTGTCCGCAACCTTATCCTTTACGAAACTAAGGGCGACAATAGCGGCTCTGTGCCAGGGTCCTTCATATGGAATTTTCCAGCGTGTTTTTTCGCTTTGTTCGGCAATGTCCCAAAGAATTACCTTTTCCCTAGAGGTCCCTAATAGCAGTTGATTTGAATTGACATCAAAACGTGCACTTATAATGCCTGGGTTTTTCGTAAATAAGACGGAGATGTTTTCACCGGTTTGCGTATTCCAAATCGATACGGGACCTTGGTAAGCTGCGGTTAAGGCATATTTTCCGTCTTGAGATAGTCGGACAAATTCAACCTGAGTTTGGTGTGCCCACGCATGAATTTCAGCACCGTTATCTAGTGACCAATATCGCGCCACTCCATCATGTGATCCTGTTAGGGCGAATTTGGCTTTATCATCCATTGAAACGCTACTAACGACAGCGCTGTGCTGTAAGCTTCCTATCACTTCTCCATTTATAATATCGAAAACCAGGGCGGTATTGTTATCCTGTCCGATGAGTACGTATTGTTTTGCCATATCTAATGAAGTCGTTCGGGATGGATTATTCCAGAAGCGAACCGATTGTCCGTTTGATACCTTCCATAGTGCAATAGTGTGATCTTCACTGGTTGCAAAAAATTGACCATCTTCAGAAAAAACAGCGGATCTAATTGCTGATGGTTCCTCGATATTGTAGTTCCAATTGAATAGTCTTTCGTGATCGCTCATTTGCCAGAGGCTGCCGCCATCATTAAATGAGCCGATAAAACTAAGGGTGCCATCTTCGGATATGTCCGCCGAGATTATCCCTCGATTAGCTAATCTTACACCCTGCTCTGAAGGTACGGTTTCTGCGCAAGCAGTTAAAATTGAAATGAGTAGGATTAGCCAGAGAAACTTTGTTCCAAGGCTATTGTTAATCGATTTCCAACAAAACAGCTTACTGAAGGACAGCAGCATTTGAATGATGGACGTATTCGATTAATTGATCTTCAAGTTCGAAGCGGTCGGTGAGTGACTCACCTAAGTATGAAAGCTCAGACCTTCCTTGTCTTATAGATTACACACTTGTTGGAAGCTGTGTTAATACATCCATTAAGGAAATAAAAAATTTCCCTCTTAAAAAAGACTAGTTCAAGAATTGAGATTCGGCAAGTAACGCGTGCTTCGAGTTTAGGAATAGGTTTCTTGAGAAGCTTTGGTATGCCCATGCTACTGATGTTGAAGGTTAGTTTTTTGGACGGGTAATTTGAAAAGCACCGATGCAAACAAGCGCAATAAATCCAATCAATGTCCAACCAGGAATGCTTAAGCCGAGGAAGCGCCAAGCAACTTCGGCACAACTACCATCTCCCGTTAGTACCATATTAACCACTTCTGTTAAGGGGAATACATCCATTAGATAATCTAAGCTAGCACCACATGCCGGCACTTGATCTGCGGGAAGACTTTGTAACCACAATTGACGGATGGATATTGCAGCGCCAGTGACAGCAGTCAATATCATTAAACCACCATAAATTTTAATGCCCAATTCCTTAGGGCCATGTATGGCTGCAAGGAGTGCAACAATACCGGTCGCGAGCACCATCACTCTTTGGAAGATACAAAGTGGGCAAGGATCGAGAGACATCATATGTTCCATGTAAAGCGCAACACCCAATAGACCAAGGCAACCAAGAAATACGAGGGAGAAGATCACACGTGAATTGGGCATCATTTGTAGCATAGAAAAAATCGTCTTAATCAAAAGTAGTGAAGTGGTCTATTATGTATTAAATAGAACTAAAAAGTGTAGAAAGGCAGCGGCAAATCGATGATAAATCAGCTCAACAATAATGTATTTCTCATATGGACATTCATTGTACTATTGATCTTGTCACCCAATGTAATGGCGGAGGATGAGGCGAGGGCTGCTGTTTATGTGAAGTTGACGAAGGGTATGGCTGTTAATTATGGGCAGCCTAGTTTAAGCCGTCTCAAATACATGAAAATTGCGGTTCAAGTACGTTTGCAAAATGTGGTGGAGGCTGAGGCTATTGAACATCACTTGCCTGCTTTGCTCGATTCCTTAATTACACTCTTTTCATCTAGCGAGGAAAGCCTTGTTAATAGCACAGGTGGTCGGGAGGAGATTCGAAAGAGGGCGCTAGAGACCGTTCAGCGGGTAATGAAAAGAGAAGAAGGACAAAGCATCGTCCAGGATTTATTATTTGGGTCTTTCATAATTCAGAGATAGTTAGTTCAGAGGTAGATAGTGCAGAAAAACATCCCATTTAATCAATTTCTTCGATCAGCCAAGTTTTTGTGAAACTAAGCACACTTGGCATAAACAATTCAAAATCTAGCGCCAGGTCTTCTTTAATGTCTTCAAAATCACCAAAGGCTCTGTCGAGGGGATTGTCTCGCTTTAAGCGCGCCGAAATACTCACAAGTGCACGACTAACAAATGCTGTTTCATCATAGGATTCAAGTACCTTATGTTCTTGATATCTGCTTATAGTATTTCTTGCGTTGATAGGCAGTTCCGCCTTCAACACGGTTTGGTAACAAAAAGATGCGAATTCGTGCAAGGGTATCTCGTTATAGGTCGACCAATTACGCGCAAGGAAATGATCATAAGCGATGTCACAGATGATGGGTGCATAACGACGAAATTCTTTTGTGAATCTTTGATGACTCTGTTTAACAACGGGGTGATGATCAGTGAATGCGTCAATAGACCGATGCAGTCGTAGGCCAGATAATATTTTACCTTCGTATTGTCCAACTAATCGACCTTTAACAAAATCTCCAAGGAAGCCGCCGACCATTAATTCTGAATCAGAGGATGCTAAAAGAAAGTGTGCGAGATGATTCAATGTTTAAGTTCCGAAAATTAAAGCAAGTCGCGATATTCCTGATTTAAATTTTTCAAATAGGTATCAAAGGAAACTTCATCTTGATTATCGATGGCTGACTGCTCCTCGACCGATCGAGCGGCTAAGGCATCAAAATGGGCGAGTTCCTTTTCTGATAAAGGTTGATTTAAAAAGTGTTCTTTATGGGCCAATGATTGATTCATTGAGAATTGATAAAAGGGAATTTTTTGTTCGGACATATCAATGAGAATCTTGCCGCTAGGGGTCAGGTCCGAGTTTTCTATTTTGAGTATTTGCTCACTGATAGCATCCTGATGCGCAGTGTCGCTTTCAATGGTCTTATCCAAGAAAGTAGCCAGAATCATGAATTGATCCAACATCTCCTTTCCCCATTCAAGAATCGTTCTTGGTTCACTTTGATCTAGTAGCAAAGTACTTGTGTCCCGACCGTGGCTTACAACTTCAACCACATTTTCATCAACGCTGCGGCAGAGGGCTTCATCATGTCCTGGGCTCTCGGTTAACAAGCAGTGGAGTAGAAGGATATCGATAAAGCGCATTGTCGAGGCGTCAATGCCAAGTGGCTGATAAGGGTTAACGTCCAAGAGACGAACCTCGATGTATTGAACGCCGTCATCCTTTAAGGTGCTTAGGAAGTTTGTGCCGGGAGGTGGAACCCGTTTTGCTCTAATAGTGGTATAGAATTCTGCTTCCGACTGCAGGACGCTGTCGTTTACCTGAACCGCTTTATCGTTCGCCGCACTCATTGTCGAATATCGATCTACTGGCGTTGTAATTGCCTTTGCGAGGCTCTGAATGTAGTTGTCGAGGCCGTTGTAACAAATTTGGATCAATTCAGATTGTTCTACACTCTTGTAGCCAAGATCGTCGCCATTTCGCAGTGAAGTTGCATTATCTAGAGATAGGCTTCCCTTATCGATTTCTTGTAAATTGTGATCCTGTTCTTTTACGAAGCTCTTGCAAACCGCAGGAGAGGCGCCAGTTAAATAAATTGCAAGCCAGGAAAATCGCCGGAAATTTCGCATCAGGTCAAAATATCTTGCTGAGCGAAATGATAAAGAATCTTCTTTACCTTCCATTTTTGCCAAGCCTTGCCATAAGGCATCTGAGAAGGAAAAATTGTAGTGAACGGCGCAGATGGTTTGCATAGAGCGGCCATATCGAATACTTAAGCCGTTCCGATAAGTTGTTTTTAATCTACCAAGGTTTGAATTCCCGTATCGGGCAAGTGGAATGTCGTCGTCACCCTGCAACATACAAGGCATACTCGAGGCCCACAGAATTTCTTCGCCCATATGTTGATAGACGAAACGGTGGGTGTCGTTGAGGGTTTTGATGGTTTCGTCTATAGATTGAGCAACCGGGGTGATTAATTCAAGTTGTGCTTCTGAAAAATCAGTGGTGATCAGTGGGTGCGTTAACTTTGAACCAAGACCTTCGGGATGGGCTTTGCTCGATAAACCCCCTTTGCCATCAACCCTTAATGTTTCGCGTTCTACACCACGACTAAAAATGAATGATTGCGGTTCAAAGTGAGTTTCTAGGTTTTGTATCAGCTCTTTGTTGCGAGCTTCTTTGTTATGAGCTGGGCTCTGCTGTGGTGTTTGGGCCATTCAATTTCTACCGCATTATATTTGTTAGATGCTATTTTAAGCGCTATGAGTGGAAAATAACATTCTGGGCTTGGTAATCGTAGTATTTATTACTAGCCTAAATAAATAATGCTTATTCGCTATTTCTCTCTTTAAATTGATGTATCAAGCGTCTGTTCTTTTTATTTGGTCGTTTCTCGGAAGTAATATGCTGGCCTGCAGCTTTTCTTTGTGATGCTAAACTGAGTCTGGATGCTATACTTTTTGGCGTTTCTTCGTACATCAAAGCGGCTTCTGGGGCTCCCTTACGTTTTTCGGAGACGCCTTTGACGATGATGGTCTTTTCATCCCAACCTTGGCGAATGATGATCTGCTCTCCTATTTGAACGTCCTTGCCAGGTTTGCCTCTCGTGCCGTCAATGTGAACTTTTCCACCTTCAATGGCTTCTTTGGATTTTGCTCTTGTTTTAAAAAAGCGTGCTGCCCAAAGCCATTTATCCAATCTTACTTTTTCTCCTGTCATGGTTCCTGTCATGACTTTACTGCCAAACAGGGTCTTGATGGGCTTAGATCGGTAGAAAAAAAACTGTCAAGTATGCGGCTTTGCAAGGTACCATCCGAGGTTAAGAATTGAAGTGCAAAGGTATTTTAACCTGCTTATGAATAAATTACTGAATGGTCTCTCGGATATCTCTCGTAGGGCAGGTGCTGCAATACTCGAGATCTATGAGAAAGAAGATCATGGGATAGAAATTAAGGCAGATGATTCTCCACTGACAGCTGCAGATCTTGCTGCAAATAAGATAATTATTGAAGGCCTTGAGGCTTTAGCGCCGGGCATTCCTATTTTGTCTGAGGAATCTGATGAAATTTCTTATAGTGAAAGGAAGCAGTGGAAAAAATATTTCCTAGTGGACCCTTTGGATGGCACGAAAGAGTTCATTAATCGTAACGGTGAATTTACGGTCAATATTGCCCTGATCGAAAACACTGTCGCTGTTGTAGGGGTTGTCTACGTGCCCTGCCAGGACAAGCTGTACGTTGGCGACCTAAATGGAGGGCACGCTTATGTGGAATCTAAGGGGGTTAAGGAGCACCTTTTTACGCGTCCCCTAGCAGAGAATGATCTGAAAGTTGTCGCTAGTAGACGGCACGGCAGCGAGACCATGCAAAAGTGTATGGATGAGTTAAGTAAATGTTTCACTGTCAGTACACTGGGTGTTGGTAGCTCCCTGAAATTTTGTATTATCGCTGAGGGGAAAGCCGATTTATATCCGAGGCTCGCACCTACTTCTGAATGGGATACCGCAGCTGCGCAAGCGGTTGTAGAGGCGGCGGGTGGCTTGGTTGTTGACGCTGATTTTAAGCCCCTTAGATACAATACGAAAGAAAATATACTGAATCCTTTTTTTTACGTTCTGGCAGACCCTACTTATGACTGGGCTTCTGCGCTGAATTAATCCAGCTGAGAGCGTATCTACTATGTATCTGATAGGAGTGGGGAGTAGGCGTTTTTGTCCGATCAGGCGATAATCTTGATGTGATGGTATTTTGATATCACGATCGAAATTTGGTCTCAGCTAGTCAAGCTCTATGTGTATCCATCCTGCCGAGGAGAACACTGTATATTCATACAGCTTGACTAGCGAGAAGACAAATATACCTAGAAACTCACGGAAAAGAAAGTGTTGAAAAGTGGAGGATCCTACACTAGTAATGGCTTGACATTTAGGAAAATAAGCTAAGGTTTTGATTCTCGGAAAGAAAAAGCTTTGATTTGATTTTTTAATGCTACATGAAAATTTTTCTTGATTAAATAATGTGTAAAACTAGAAAATTGGCACGTTAATTGGTCGATCATATTGAGTGGTGATATTGAGTGTTATTTAGTCAGTAATTTGTCACTTAGTGTGCTTTTTTATTGAATTAGGGATTGACCAAGCAAGGCCGGAAAATCATAATGACTGATGGCTGGTTTTTTATGGACGATTTCATTATGGACAAAGAAGCAGTGAAGTGTACGTAATTAGGTCTAGCACTTTGGCGAAGCTTGTATAAAGGTCTAAACTCAAATGGACAGCCTATTCAAGTGTCTTAAATCGCACGATGGAGCACTAACCTTATGACCAACACCCGCGAAGGAGATTTTGATTCTATTTTAGAAGATGATTCCCTTGATGACGAATCCCAAAAACTTGAAGCGCTAAGAGTGTTGTCTGAAAATGCATCCATTGCCAACGATGGTGTTGAAGACGGCAATGATGAATCACGTATCAAAGGGTTAATTGAAAAAGGTAAGACCCAAGGTTATTTAACCTACGATCAATTAACGGAATTTTTGCCAGAAAACATTGTCGAGTCAGACGAATTTGAAAGCATCGTTCAGATGTTTGAAGAAATGGGTATTGGTGTTTATGAACATGCCCCCGATCCCAATGACCTTAAGGAGCCAAATTCAGAGGATGCAAATCCAGAATCTGCATTGTTGGTTTCTACTGAGTCCGTACTCGGTAAGACGATGGATCCTGTTCGCATGTACATGCGGGAAATGGGTACGGTGCCTTTGCTTACTCGCGAGGGTGAAATTGTCATTGCCAAGCGTATCGAAGATGGCATTCGAGAAACAATGTCCACGCTTTCTCGCTATCCTGGTGTTGTCTCAAAAATCATCAGGAATTATGAAACTATCCAAGAAGACGAGGGGGAGATCACCCTGATTATCAGCGGCTTCCTTGATGTCGATGATGTCATCCCTGATATGTCGGCTGTGGCAAAAGCTAAGTCCTCAGGCAATTACAAAGAAGAAGAGGATGGTGAAGCTAAGACGGGTATAGATTTAGAACTTGCCCATAGTCGATTTAAAGCCATTACCAAACATTACAAAAAATTATCTACGTTAAAGGAAACCAAGGACAATAAAGATAAGGCAGTCCTTAAATGTCAGGAAGCCCTCGCGGAAGTTTTTTCTTCTCTCAAACTAATACCCGCGCAAATGGATCCACTTTTAGATTTTGTTCGTTACGATATGCAACAAATCAGAGATCAGGAAAAAATTATTCGAGATCTCGTTGTCACTAAAGCAAAGATGCCGAGAGATGAATTTATTGACAGTTTTATTGGTAATGAAACAAATGCCGAATGGATTGATGAGCTCATTAGTGCGGATAAACCTTATTCAGAAAATTTACCTAGATATCGAATCACCATTCGGCATGGGGCTAAAATTATTAGTCGTATATCAAAACGTACAGGATTAGACATCTCTGAGATCAAGGATATAAATCGACGATTGTTTGTAGCAGTCGGTAATACCCGAGCTGCTAAACGTGAAATGATAGAAGCTAATTTAAGGTTGGTGATCTCCATAGCCAAAAAATATACCAACCGCGGACTACACTTTCTAGATCTTATTCAGGAAGGCAATATTGGTTTGATGAAAGCAGTGGACAAGTTCGAATATCGTCGTGGCTTCAAATTTTCGACCTATGCGACCTGGTGGATTAGACAGGCCATCACTCGATCAATATCAGACTTGGCCAGAACAATTCGCGTCCCCGTACATATGATGGAAACCGTGAATAAACTCAATCGTCTGAGTCGACAGTTGGTTCAAGAGTTAGGTCGATCCCCCACGATAGAAGAACTTAGCATCAAGATGGATTTGCCAGAAGACAAGGTACTCAAAGCTTTAGATGTAGCTAAGCAACCTATTTCGCTCGAGACGCCTGTGGGTGAAGACGATGATTCGACAATGTGGAATCTAGTCAGTGATACTACTGCTGAATCTCCCGTAGAACACGCAACGGGCAAGGGCTTGAAAGAGACAACAACCAATGTCCTGACCGCGCTAACGGAAAGAGAGGCAAAGGTATTAAGAATGCGCTTTGGTATCGATATGAATACTGATCATACCTTGGAGGAGGTGGGTCGTCAGTTCTCTGTGACCCGTGAGCGAATTCGCCAAATTGAAGCAAAGGCGCTGCGTAAGCTTCGTCATCCTGCTAGGTCGGAACAGCTTCGTAGTTTTATTGATTTATCCTAGCCATCTTTTGGCTGGGTAGTTTCATATGCGTACTGAAAATTCAGCCCTTCAAGATATCGACACAATTCGATCTCAAGCTGCGCTCGTTCACGCTAAAATCCCACCGACACCTCAAATTGAATGGCCGCTCCTGTCTCGCCGTTTGCAATGTAGTTTGTGGTTGAAACATGAAAATTACAACCCAACGGGTTCATTCAAGGTCCGTGGCGGATTGACCTACATTTCTGAATTGCTTGCACGTGAAGCTACGGTCAAGGGAGTGGTTGCAGCTACTCGCGGTAACTTTGGGCAAAGTATTGCTTATGCATCAAGCCAGTTTGGTCTTCCCTGCGTTGTTGTTGTCCCTGAAGGAAACAGCCTTGATAAGAATAGTTTAATGCAAGCCTTAGGCGCAGAACGCATTACCTCTGGTGTAGATTTTGATGAATCTATAGCGGCCGCAAAAACAATAGCTAACGAAAGGCACTACCACCTCATTCCGTCATTTCACGCGGATCTAATCGCAGGCGTCTCAAGCTATGCGTTAGAGCTGTTTGAAGCCCTTCCTGACCTTAATCGCGTCTATGTGCCCATTGGTCTTGGTTCTGGCATTTGCTCTGTCGTCAACGTACGCAATGCCTTGGGATTGGACTGTGAAATCGTTGGCGTGGTTTCAGAAAATGCGAATGCTTACCAACTGTCTTTTGAGGCTGGGAAGGTTATGAGTACTAATACAGCTGAAACGATGGCAGATGGACTAGCAGTTAGGAATCCTAGTAAAGATGCGCTCACTATTATTTTGGATAACGTTGCTCGTATCGTTTCGGTTTCAGATACACAAATAAATCAGATGATCAACATCCTCTTTGAAGATACTCACAATATTGTCGAGGGTGCCGGTGCTGCTGCTGCGGCTGCCGTATTGAAGGAAAAAGATCTAAACAAAGGTCAAAAGGTGGCGGCCATTCTTACTGGAAGCAATATTAACAAGGCGCTTTTTGCGGCAGCCTTACTGGCTGAATGACCAGAAGCAAGAGTGCTCTCTGTTGTCTTGTGAACAGTACAAAAAAAGGGGCGATTAATCGCCCCTGAGTGTCGCTCTAGTTTGTTCGTCTTCTAAAACTGGTTCATAGTATTATCTTTGCCACCGGCTAATAATGCATTGTCACCAGAGAAATACTCTTTATGGTCGTCACCAATATTCGATCCAGCTAAATCTTGGTGTTTAACAGACGCCATGTCCCGACGTATTTCAACACGTTGAATGTCACGAACATATGCCAGCATACCTAAATCACCGAAGTAGCCTTCAGACAAGATGTCTGTGCCGAGGGCAGTTTCGTGATAAGTCGGCAGGGTGATCAGGTGGTGGTAGATACCCGCTTCTCTTGATGCATCCTTTTGGAATTGTTGAACTAAAGTGTCTGCCTCGATTGACAGTTCAGAGCTATCATATTGCGCCTCCATTAAGGCTTTCGGGCTTACTGCTGGATCAGGGTAAGCTGAGAGATCTTTGCCAGCTGCTTTCCAATCTGCATATACCTGTTCGCGGAAGGATAAAGTCCAGTTGAAAGAAGGAGAGTTGTTGTAAACGAGCTTAGCAGTAGGGTTGTGCTCACGAACCGCGTTTACCATTTCTGCGATTTGGGCAACATTTGGCTTTTCTGTTTCAATCCAAAGGAGATCCGCACCATGATTTAAGCTAGTTACACAATCCAGTACAACGCGATCAAAACCAGTGTTTTCTCTGAAGGCGTAGAGGCCGTTATCTAAGCGAATTGGTTTAACCAGTTTGCCGCCTTGATGAATTGTAATGTCGTTTTCTTGTAGCTCGTTTAGGTCGTTAATCTCTTCCGTTTCTAAGAAGTTATTGTATTGGCTTGCAAGGTCACCTTTTTCTTTTGAAACAGGTATTTTTTGAGTCAAGCTTGCACCTAGTGAATCTGTTCGCGCCACTATGATACCGTTGTCTATGCCAAGCTCAAGAAAGGCATATCGAATTGCATTAATTTTAGCGAGGAAATCCTCGTGAGGTACAGTTACTTTACCGGCTTGGTGCCCACATTGTTTTGCGTCGGAAACCTGGTTTTCTACCTGAATCGCACATGCACCAGCTTCTATCATTTTTTTTGCGAGTAAGTATGTTGCTTCTTCATTACCAAATCCGGCGTCGATATCAGCGATGATAGGCACAACGTGAGTTTGGAAGTTATCAATTCTATGTATAACGCTATCTACATCTCCACCATTTGCACGCGCTTCATCTAGTTCGACAAAAATGTGTCGTAATTCTCTTGCGTCAGCTTGTTTCAAAAAAGCATAGATTTCTGAGATAAGGTTGGGAACAGATGTTTTCTCATGCATGCTTTGATCGGGTAGTGGGCCAAATTCAGATCGAAGCGCTGCAACCATCCAACCGCTTAGGTAGATATAACTTTTATCCATTGTACCGCGGTGCTTTTTAACAGAAATTGCTAATTGTTGAGCGGTAAAGCCATGCCAGCAACCGAGAGATTGTGTGTACTGAGAAGAATCAGCATCATAGTCTGCCATGTCTTTTCGCATGATATCTGAAGTATATTGCGCAATTTCAAGGCCGGTTTTAAATCTATTCTGGAAATGCATACGTGTCGCATATTCCGCGTTAATGCCTCCCCAAGTGTTTTCCCCGTTCTTTAGTGTTGCAAATTGCTCGATCTGCTCAAGATAAGCTGACATGGTGATTCCTTCTCTGTTGGTTAAGGACTAATGGAGGCGCAATGTACCAGTGCAAGAACCTGAATAACATGGAATATTTGGACACTAATACATTCCATTTTTTCATCAATAGTCTCTAAGATAAGCACTACGAAATTGCTTTGTCTCGTAGCATCTGATGAAAGGCTTTAAATACTTTTTCCATTGCAGGTTGTTTGTAGGGGAACATATCGATGGGGTCCATATCATGGACGATCATGGCGTTGGCCAACTCGAATATGAGTAGTTGTCCATCTGGGGTTTCTGCGCAGTCGATTCCAAAGTAGTCCAAATCGATCGAGTCCGTTAAATAATGAAATGCGTCTTTATGGCGCTCTGCTAATCCTGTGTCGAAAAATGTCATTGCGCGACTTTCTTCAAATCGTTTTTCTTCATCAAAGGTCATGCCTGCATTTAAATAATGAACAGGCCAATTTTCAGAAATGGCCATGTGACAAAGAAAGGGAAGGCCGCTAATAAAGACAATTCGATATTTTCTAAATAATCCATCAGGACTGCGATAGTCCGAGAATGGGGCGATAAAAAAGTTGTTGTCTTTATTTAAGTGTAAATAATGATCTATATCTTGGTAGCTACTGAGTTTTGAGAGTCCTTGCCCTGCGTGAGAGCCAAAGGGTCTTGCAATTATCGGGAACTGGGCTTCGATCAGGTATTCAGAAAGCTGTTCTTGCAGGTTGGCCATGTCCTTTAACTGTTCTCGATCAAGGATGATATTTTGAGGCATATATATACCTGGCACGGTGTCCATAAGCTCACAAGCGCGGTCACGCGCTAGGAAGGGGATTTCGTCTGGGTTATTCACGTGAGGTAGTCGCCATTGTTGTAGGAGGGATTGGGCCATTTTTAGTGCGGGGTTATTGGCTTCTGCTTCACTGATGGCAATGAAAACAAGATCGTAGTCGACTAGAACGGGATAGGGTAGGTTTGGCCCGATGTAGAGTTCGTCTGCACTGATATCTGAGGTGCGGATCATAAACTCGACTGGGGTATTAGCCATAAAGTCCCCTGGGGTTTTGATGATGAGGAGGCGGAAATTGCCGCGTCTTTGGATTGTGAAGAGTTGTTTGATTTCTAGGGCTTGTAATTGGGTGAGCAGGCCTACTTTTTGGTCGCCTCGTAATAACAATATGGTCGATAGGTCTGCTAGGGCTTCGGCATTCTTGGGGTCGGATTGGGAGGTATTGATTAGATATTGTGCGGTTTGACTTAGGTCGTCGCCGTCGAACATTCTTTGCATTAGTTCCGCTTGGCCGACCAGTGGGGATTCTGTTGTTGTCTGAAACATTGGCTAGTTACTCCTTAGGTTTTGATTGAGGTCGGCTTTGAGTTGGGCATTAAATGTAGTCTGATCCGATGTTGGTGCTGGTGGTATTGTTGATAGGCGCGCAAGCATCGTGCCTAGGAGGAGGTTTTGTATTGAAGGGCTTGATTATTGGTGGTTAGCATTGATTTGGATGGGATTTGGATGGGATTAGGGGGGCTTTTGATGTTTGGAAAGGAAAAAGATTACCGCTAAGTGAGGTTTACGGCAATAAATAGCAGGCAATAAAAAGGGTCGTGACCGACCCTTTTTGATTCTTCTTTAAGCGAAACGTTTAGATTTTAAGAAACTATTTCTTTTTGTTTCGTTCCAATGTTTCTTTGATCACTTCGTCAGCAACATTTCTTGGCGCTGCTTTGTAGTGGCTAAATTCCATTGAGAACTGACCACGACCGGATGTCATTGTGCGCAAGTCGCCAATATAACCAAACATTTCAGATAGTGGTGCTTCTGACTTTATCCGTACGCCTGTTGCGCCGGCTTCTTGGCCTAGGATCATGCCGCGACGTCTGTTTAGGTCGCCGATTACGTCACCTACGTGAGCGTCGGGTGTGAAGACGTCAACTTTCATGATGGGTTCCATCAATTGCGGTCCGGCTTTTGGCATGGTTTGACGGTAAGCTGCTTTTGATGCGATCTCGTAGGCAATTGCTGATGAGTCTACTGCGTGGAAACCACCATCTGTTAATGTCAGTTTAACATCAAGACAGGGGAATCCAGCCATTGGACCTTCGATCAAGCTTTTCTTGAAGCCTTTTTCTACTGCTGGCCAAAATTCACGAGGTACGTTACCGCCGGTGACTTTTGATACAAATTCAAATCCAACGCCCACTTCTGAAGGTTCAACGATGTAGTCAATTTTCGCGAATTGACCAGAACCACCGGTTTGTTTCTTGTGCGTATAAGAATCTTCGATTCGCTGAGTAATAGATTCTCGGTAGGCTACTAAAGGCTTGCCGACTTCAACTTCAACATTGTGAGTTCGCTTCAAGATATCAACCTTAATATCGAGGTGAAGCTCACCCATTCCCTGCATGATAGTTTCACCAGACTCTTCGTCCGTTTCAACGCGGAATGAAGGGTCTTCTTGAATCATTTTGGATAGGGCAATGCCCATTTTTTCTGCGGCCGCTTTGTCCTTTGGAGAGATAGCAATGTAGATCACTGGATCTGGGAAGACCATAGGTTCTAGTGTTGCAGGTTGTTTTGGATCACAAAGGGTATGACCTGTTCTTGTGTTCTTCATGCCGATGAGCGCAACAATGTCTCCAGCTTGAGCTGAGTTTAACTCGATTCGCTCGTCTGCATGCATTTCTACAATTCGACCAATTCGTTCTGTTTTACCTGTGAAGGTATTTAAAACAGAATCGCCTTTTTTCAGAGAACCGGAATAAATTCTTGTAAATGTAAGTGCGCCGAAACGGTCATCCATGATTTTGAATGCAAGTGCACGAAGTGGCTTTGCTGCATCAACGATGGCAAATTCACCTGTTTCTACACCTTCGATATCAACTTCTGGTTGCGGCTTAACTTCTGTGGGAGAAGGTAGATAGTCAACAACAGCGTCAAGGATGAGCTGAACGCCTTTGTTTTTAAAGGCTGAGCCGCCGTAAGTTGGGAAGAATTCTAAGGCAATGGTGCCTTTTCGTATGCAGCGCTTAAGATCTTCGATTGATGGCTCTTCACCTTCTTCGAGGTAGCTCATCATAAGATCTTCGTCTTGCTCTACTACGGTTTCGATGAGTATTTCACGATACTCCGCAGTTTTTTCAACAAGATCAGCGGGGATATCTGTAATTTCAAAATTCAGCGGCTCACCTGTTTCGTCCCAGATGTAGGCCTTTTGAGTCAGTATGTCGACTAAGCCGACAAAGTCGTCTTCTGTACCGATTGGCAATGTCATCACTAGTGGATGTGCACCCAAGACGTTTTTAACTTGATCAACAACGCGGTAAAAATCAGCACCTAGTCTGTCTAATTTGTTGATGAAGATGATTCGAGCAACTTCGGAGTCGTTTGCATAACGCCAGTTTGTTTCTGATTGAGGTTCAACGCCGCCAGATCCGCAGAAAACGCCCACGCCGCCGTCCAATACTTTGAGTGAACGATAAACTTCAATGGTGAAGTCAACGTGTCCCGGTGTATCGATGATATTCATTCTGTAGTCTTTCCAGAATGCAGTGGTAGCAGCAGATTGAATGGTGATGCCTCGCTCCTGCTCCTGTTCCATGAAATCTGTTGTCGCAGCACCATCGTGAACTTCTCCAATTTTATGGATCTTTCCAGTGATGTTCAGAATTCTTTCTGTTGTGGTTGTCTTACCGGCATCTACGTGTGCGAAAATGCCGATATTTCGATAACGGCTGAGGTCAGTCATGGCTATTGCTCTGTCTTGATTCTGGTTTGATGGAGTATAAAAAGCGCGCCATCATATAGGTTGAAAGGCACATAATCCAGCCTTGTCTTGCCTTGATAGCAGGTGCGCTTGATAATTGGATGAATTATAGGGGCAATTAGCCCTCTTTATGTGCTTTATTTTGCTAAATTAGATGTGAAATAATTCAATAATATTGCTTAAAATCAATAGGGTAATGGTGATTAACTGATGATTCAAGTGTGTAGTGTCAACGTCGGTAAGAAACAAATCTTAGATATGGGCGATAGGCAGCCAGAAACCGGTATTTATAAGCACTCCGTTAACGAAGCTGTGCATATTGATGTAAATGGCCTGATGGGAGATGAGATTTGTGATGGTCGTTTTCACGGCGGACCAGACCAAGCTGTCTATATCTACCGAGTTGAGGATTATGAGTGGTGGGAGACAGCGTTAGGAAAAAGCTGTGCTCCAGGGCTTTTTGGCGAAAACTTGACTATAAGAGGAGTAGAAGTGCCTGCGGTTTTTGTTGGAGATCGTTTGGACTTCGGTGGTTTGATTTTAGAGGTCACTGCACCTCGAATCCCTTGTGCTTTGTTCGCTCGACGTATGGGCGATCCTGATTTCGTAAAGAAATTCCTTCGAGCTGAGCGCCCAGGATTTTATTGCAGAGTGGTTCAGGAGGGTATGGTGTCTATCGATAGTGAAGTGAGTTTTATTCGAACAAATCTTAAGAGTATTTCGACTGTGGAGTTTTATCGCGATGCAAGTCAGCGCCTTAGCATAGAAAAATTGGAGCGCTACTTGTCCTTGCCGATTGATATTCGTTCCAGACAGGACTTCGAGAAAAAACTGACCGCTCGGCGTAGGGCAAATTGAGTGATAGGATAGCGTATTGTACAATCTATAGGCAGATTGGAAGCTATTTTGAAGCGATTAGTGGGTAATAGCGTGTTGAATTCTTTTGTTTAAGTTTAAGCACTTTTTTCATCGGGTAGTTGAAAGACCTCCTGAAGAACGAATTGTGCTTACCTTATGCCTAATAGGAATTGTCGCGCTAGCGCCTTTTGCTGTGATGCGCTTTGCTCGAGCTGACTATATCATCGGTTTTATAGATCTATTGGGCGCCATTGTAGCCTTTGTTATGGTGGCCTACGTCTTGAGAACGGGTAAAATAAAAATTCCTGGCCTTATCATGTCAATCGCATCAGTACTTGGTGTTGTCTTCGTTACGAGGATGCAGGGCAATGGGGATGTAAATTTGCTCTATCCTGCTATTTTGTGGTCTTTTTTCATGGTTACACCGAATACCGCATTGGCCTTCGGTATTTTGGCTATGACGCTAACAGCACCATTTTTAATGGACCAGATGGACAGTTTTGTATTCGCGAAATTTGTTGCCTCGATATTTGCCTGTATGCTGTTTGCCTATACGTTTGCGACCCTGAGAAATCGTCAGCGAGATGCGCTTATCATGTTGTCAACAAAAGATGGATTGACAGGGGTAGGGAACCGGCGCGCACTTGATGAGAAGATGGCCGAGTCTATCGATGCTTATGGCCGGAATAAAACAGCGGTCTGTTTATTGATCTTAGATATAGATAAGTTCAAAGTAATAAACGATAAACTAGGACATGGTATGGGTGACCACATCCTAAAGAGCATCACAAATATCATTCAAGCCAGAATTCGCGCGACAGATAATCTCTATCGATACGGTGGAGATGAGTTTGTTATTCTCACGACAGGTGCAGATATGTTAACTGCTATGGGTCTTGCGGAAGACATCCGTGCAAAAGTGGAAAGCAATGGCTTGATTCATGATAGTCATGTATCTCTTTCTCTTGGGGTCGCACAATATGTTGAGGGTCAAAGTGCAAAACACTGGTTGGAGTGTGCCGATACGGCTCTGTTGAAGGCCAAGCGTGAAGGGTGCAACAAAGTATTTGCAGCGGTCGTTTAAGCGCTTGTGGTAGTGGATGGTTTTGATAACGCTATCTCTATTCGTTTTTAATTTGATAGGTTATGCTGCGCTTCAAAATTAATCATGGAGTTTATTGATGCCGCAGATCTTCACGAAAGAGGCTTGCATAAAAAAGTTCTTCAAGTCTGATCTCGTTCAAATCTATTTTGTCAAAATAGATCTCAATAAAGTGGCCAAAGTCTTTGTATGTTCGTTGTTATTGGCCGTTTTAGCATGCTCAGAACAAGTAAAAGAAAACAATTTACATTCAAATGATGAAAGGGGAACAAAATTGAGCGAAAACATGGCGAAAGCGACTGCTTTTTTAGAAAAAAATGCCAAAAAGGAAGATGTCACGGTGACAACTTCGGGACTTCAATATGAAGTCATCAATTCGGGCGAGGGAAAAACACCAGGCCCTACTGATATGGTGGTTACTCACTACGCGGGATCGTTTTTAGATGGGTCGGAATTTGATAGTTCCATCAGTCGCGGAGAACCTACGAGTTTTCCAGTTAATGGCGTGATAGCTGGGTGGACAGAAGCATTGCAACTCATGCAGGAAGGAGATAAATGGCGTTTATTCATTCCTCCTAATCTTGCCTATGGTGAGAGAGGTGTAGGCCCTATTCCGGGTAATACTGCTCTCATATTCGAAATTGAACTCATAGAAGTTAAATAGAGTTAAGTTAATCTAAAAATTAGCTTATAAAATCAGGAGTAAAAAGTGAAATCCATACAGCTAAGATCAAAGATAAGTAGCGATGCCAAATTAGAGATTAATCTTGAGACGGTTACATTGTCTGCACCAGGCGACGACGAAGTTCAAATTCGAATTGAAGCCTCTCCAATCAATCCCTCGGATTTAGGATTGCTGGTCGGCCCTGCAGATGTCACAACAATGATTATTAGTGGCGATGAGAATAATCCTTTAGTGACTATGGATGTCCCTGAGGCAATGATGCCCGCGATGGCTGCGAGACTGGATGAATCTCTGCCGGTGGGTAATGAGGGTGCAGGCGTTGTTGTTGCTGCCGGTGCGAATGCGCAAAGTATGATGGGCAAAGTTGTTGGGGTTGCTGGTGGAGCTATGTACTCTCAATACCGTAATGTACCCGCCAGCGCTTGCATCGTTATGAATGAAGGAACCACTCCGGCTGAAGCCGCTAGTTGTTTTGTGAATCCGCTAACAGCTTTAGGTATGGTTGAAACCATGAAGATGGAAGATCATTCTGCTTTAGTTCACACAGCAGCAGCCTCAAACTTAGGTCAAATGTTAGTTAAAATTTGTTTGGTCGATGATGTACCCCTCGTAAATATTGTTCGTAAGTCTGAGCATGTAGCACTATTGAAATCAATCGGGGCCAAATATGTTTGCAACTCAAGTTCGGATAGCTTTAAAGAAGATCTTGTTGATGCTTTAGTTGCAACAGGCGCAACCCTCGCTTTTGATGCAACCGGTGGTGGAAGATTGGCCAGTGATATCTTGAGTGCAATGGAAATTTCTGCCAACAAAACTGCTAAGGAATACAGCCGTTATGGTTCAACTACTTATAAGCAAGTTTATATCTACGGCGGACTCGACCGTAACCCTACAACGCTAAATCGTGCATTCGGTATGTCTTGGGGCTTGGGTGGTTGGTTGCTGACGCCGTTTATTGGAAAAGTTGGCATGCCTCGCTTTATGGAATTACGCCAAAGAGTCGCAGACGAAATGACAAGCACCTTTGCGAGCACTTATACGCAAGTGGTGTCACTTAGTGAAGCGCTCTCAGCTGATACTATTAGCGTTTATGCAAAACAAGCCACCGGCGAAAAGGTGTTAATAAACCCGAATAAGTAATTTTATTAGCAGCTTGATGCTATACGGACTAGATACAAAGTAAATTATGAAGTTTTCTTCACTTTAAGGTGAACATGTTTAAAAAATAAGTTATTGATTATTAACGATTTAGTGCAGTGTTGTTGTATATTTTCAATAAAGTATGGAGAAACCTTCATTTTTTGGTTAAGATGCCGCTGATTTTTTAGCGTGCACCTGAATATGAAAGTTATTACGATCGTCCTGACAGTAATCATGGTTGTCTCTCAAATTGCCCTTGTCGACTTAGTGATACCGGGCGCAACAAATCCTGCGCCAATAGTTGAGGCATCAGCTGAAAGGGTTGTTGACGTGGCTGCCTATCATCCTGAGCGGGTGACCTTGGGTAATGCATCAAATTATTCTCCTCCAGATTTTACTTCCTATTCCAGTACTCAGGAAAAGAAGGAAGCGTTCTACCACTATCTTTTACCCCTGATTCATAAGGCAAATTTAGAAGTGGTAAAAGAAAGATTGTGGTTGTCTGCCATGGCGGACGCTTTGTTAAATAATGTGTCCTTATCTCGTCTGCAACTTAATGAGCTGACAAAATTTGAAAAGCGATACAGGATTAAGACGAAAAATCTAAGTACTGCAGAAAGAGTTGGAGCGCTTTTGTTACGGGTCGATGTGGTGCCAGCTTCCCTAGTGGTTGCCCAAGCCGCAAAAGAGTCAGGGTGGGGAACTTCTAGGTTTGCTATCGAAGGAAACAACTACTTTGGTATATGGTGTTTCTATGAAGGTTGTGGTTTGACGCCTTTGAGACGCGATCACAATCGGGCTCATGAAGTTGCGACTTTTGGTTCTGTTGAACAGGGTGTTCGTTATTATGTTCGGACAATAAATACCCATATAGCCTACAACGGACTAAGAAAGGTGAGGGCAAATGCCAAGCGTATACAGCAAGCTGTAGAGGGTGAAAAATTGGCTGATGGGCTCATTAGATACTCTGAGCGAGGAATGCCCTACGTGAAAGAAATTCAATCGATGATACGCTTCAACAAAATGCAGCGCTTTACTCGAAACTACAGTGTCTAAGTGCGTTTAAGTTTTCCCTAAGTCCTCTCTACCAACATGTGTTTTAGACCATGGGTAGGAACATCGTAGTAGCGTAGTAATGACATATCTACGACGTTAAAAATAGCAATGCCCTGTTCAAATCTATTTATTGCCATAAAAAGTGTTTCGGGAATATCGCAAAGCCCGAAAGGTTCTTTAATACCAAAATTTAAAGTGTCTTTGTAAAGCCATATTTTTCTTTCAGATTCATAGTGGGCGATGTGATTGTGGCTAGTAAAAGCATTTACTAATTTTCCACTTAGACCATTCATCTTTATGTCAAAGGGGTCTTGATTGGGTATATCGGTATGTTGTTCAATTTTTCCATTGCTAAGATCTATTGCCACTAAGGGTCCCGGCAGGGGAAGTTCATTTGTGAATATTTCAGGGTCAAAACTATTGATATAACGCTGAGCCTTGCTCTTAAGTTGTTTTCGTAGTTGGGCGAAACCATTTTCATTTTTGTTGATATATTGTTCAGTAGCCCCGTAAATTCCAGAATCCATACCGACCTCAATATGCACTAGTGAGCCACTGATCGGCACTTGTAAGGTTGAGCGCCAATCTCCATTAGTAGAATTGAATAGGTCTATGGAAGGGCTATAGCCATCTATTCCAAAAGTCTTATCGGGGGAATCGCTTGAAATCAAATTGTCGTCGTCAGCGACAATAGTGTGTTTATTGTTTTTTGACAAAATGATGTCGTGTCCGTGAAGAATGCTTGTTGGATTTGAAGTGAGCAGTTTCATTGTTTTGCAGTCTATTAGGCAGGTTTGACCTGTGTCAGTTTTATCACGTCAACCATTTTTTTTCCGCCTTATTAAAATGCGTAAGTATCGTCTTTTTGTGAGGTAATAAAACTGCGTGTCCTCCAAAACCATGACCTTTATGGGCATATAATTCGCCGATAACCTTTAGGTCCGCGTTAAGAAATAGGCAGGGTATACTTTCATCGCCATAGGGGATGGCAAAATAACGATTGTCTGGAAGGACAATAAGGCTATGACCAGATCGATAGTCTGCTAGTCCGTTAAACCGTATCTGATCTGTACCTAAATTCAGAGATAGCAGGTTTGAGCCTAGCGCTTGTTCGGTACGCTTGGGGTCAAAGGTGCTCAATCCTCTAATTCGAAACTTAGCAAGTTCATCCGCCGCAAAAAGGGAAGGCCCGAAGGATGCAGCAGCCAAGGCAAGGCTGCTTTTTATGATAAAGGACCGTCGATTTTTACTCTATAACATGTAATTAGTTCCCGTTTAGAAATAGCTGTATTTGGCTGAATGTTGCCTAACATATAGGTATGTTGGGTAATAATTTCAGCCGCTTACAAGGGAAGTAACCCCGACGTTTGTAATGTCTGGATGGACGCTTGTTAGTTCCCGTTTAACAATAACCAAATTTGGCTTGATGTTGCAAAATCATAAATATGTCAGGTAATAATTTCAAGCACTTACTAGAGAAGTAACCCGCAAGCTCATAGATTCGTACGGGTGGACCTAATTGGTGTAAAATGCACGCTTATAAAGATATTAGCGATATATGTATTCACCTATCTACCAGCATTTGGAATCTAATTTCAAATCTACACCTGTTGAAAGTTTACGGATTTTCCATGGTCGTGGGCATCTTTACGCAGGTTTAGAGCATATCAATATTGATTGGTATCCTCCTGTCCTGCTCATTACCGCCTATCAAGAAATTACGTCTCTTGAACTTATCATAGAGGCTGCTAAGCGCCATGACAAAGCCAAGCAAATTGAATCTATCGTCTATCAAGAGCGATCTAGGAACGATGCGCCGTCGAAGTGTGTTTGGGGTCGGGATATTGAAAAGTTTATTGTTGAAGAAAATGGCGTTAAATTTGAAGTGCAACCGGGTGTTAGACAAAATGCTGGATTGTTTTTGGACATGCGTCCACTTCGTAAGTGGTTAAAAGCTGGGAGCAAGGGAAAAAATATACTGAATCTTTTTTCCTATACTTGTTCGCTATCTGTCGCGGCCTTGGCCGGAGACGCGCGTCAAGTTGTGAGTGTGGATATGAGTAAGCCGAGCATTAGGTGGGGCGAACGTAATCACCAATTAAATCACCATGACAAAAGGGCAGTACGTTCGATTCCTCATAACATATTGAAATCTTGGGGAAGGATAGAGAAATACGGACCCTATGATACCGTTGTTATTGACCCGCCTACTAGACAGGTGGGTAGCTTTGATGCAGAACGTGATTATATAAAAGTTATCAAAAGGTTGAGTCGATTATGTAAGCCGTCAACTGACGTTATCGCGACGCTCAACAGCCCTTATCTTGGACCAGATCACTTGCCGCATTTAATGCAGCGATATCAACCTCGTTTTCGTTTGCTAGGAGATTTCCCTGTGAGCCCTGAGTTTAAAGATAAATATCCGGAAAGAGCGCTTAAGATTCATCACTTTAAGAGCCCTTCCTAGAAGATATGCAAACGCCTTAAGAGACTCGGGATTCAGGAAACAAGCGTAAAAAGTTCTCGCTAAAGAAATTATCATTCACTTTTGTAGATTCGTTCTCCAAATACTTTGTAAATTTTCCGAGAGGATCGCGACCGCCTTCTACATGCGGATAATCACTAGAGAATAGATAAAGTTCTTCGTTTGATTGAGAAATCAGATCAGCAACATCTTCATGAGGGAAAGGCGTGAATCCCATTTGTTCTGTGATTTGTTGTGAAGGTGAACGTTCAAAACGTACAGATTCGTCTACTCTCCCATAGATTTTTGCTACCCAATCTAATCTCTTCAGCATTTCTGGGACCCAACCTGCTCCTAATTCTACAGCAGCACCCCGAAGTTTCGGGTTTCGATCCAAGACGCCATCCATTAGCAGCATGCTGATAAATGTTTCTGGCGGTTGATGCATGAGTGCCGCATCTTTTGTTCGTACGTTTTCGCCGCCTCCCATCCAATCTTTCACTGCGGCTCTGCCATTATTGCTCCAAGACTTAAGTGCTTGTAATGGTGATCCTCCGACGTGAAGCAAAAAGGGAATGCCGGATTCTGCCAGCAATGCCCAAAAAGGGTCTAGATCAATATGACCTGGTGAAAATCCAATAGGCGCTCTATGCGGGACCCAAATGGCCTCTGATCCGGAATCAATTGCAAACTCCAATTCCTCCATGACGCGAGTCGGATCGTCTAAAGGTATTACGGCCACGCCCATTAGTCTGTCATCGTCGGAGCAAAAATCGGCCATATGGCGATTATGAGCACGCGTTGCGGCATATCTAAGATCCATGGGCTTTTTGGAACTGGGGTGAAAGGGCAGTACAACACTATGGGTTGCGAAAACGAGTTGTTTCTTGAATCCGAGAAGGTCCATTGCGGTTTTTCGATCATCTTTGTTGAAAGCACCGAGGGCCTGGATTTCTTTCGACTTCGCAATGAGTTCATCACCAAGATCAATCATGGACTGAACATGCTCTGGGCTGTGCTTCCCGCCTTGATCCATGATGGTTGCGACCTCTTCATCTGATACTAAAGACGCGCTATAACTCACCTCGGGAATGTCATCACGAAATTTGGGGTCGGCGTAGTCTTTTAGAAAGTTGGGAAGCTCCATAATATGACTGTCAGCATCGTAAATAATACGGTCACTTGGCGTGTATGGCATTTCGATTCCTCTCAAATTTTTCTATTGTGAAAACAGTAAGGATGAATTTTTCTTTAGGGTCAAGCGGTAAATAGATACATGGCGTATAGTGATGTTTATGCATAGCGCAGCAAGTGGGAATATTGTGAAGAAAATCTTTGTTTGTACAAATTCCCGTCCATTTTCTGGCCAGCCCTCTTGTGCCTATAGGGGAAGTGAGTCACTGATAGACTTTCTTAAGGAACAAATTAGCAATCGAGCGCTGGACATTATTGTGGAAGCCTCTGTTTGCATGGGGCATTGCCCTTTGGGGCCGAATATTAAACCAGAGGGAAGTGAGTACATTCATGAAGCCGATCAGAGTAAGTTATTCGCTTGGTTAGATGAGCAAATGGTCAAGTAAATGCTTTATCTGGTATGGCCACATGCGCTTAAACTTCACTCTTTTCCTTTAAGCTGGCACAGTTAGTTGCCGCTATACTCTCCACCAACTGCTCTTTACATCTGTCCGCAATGCTTGCGGTGAAAGCGCTTAGCGTGACATCTATTTCACTTTCTTTATAAGCGATAAGTTTTTTGTTTAGCGAACGAAGCACTCTAAAGTTTCTGCCTACAAAGGCGTCTTGACCAGATTCAAGTTCATCAAATAGTGCTACCGCGGTATTCAATATCAACTCAGCGTTTTCAGGTTTAAGTCGAATGAGTGCACTGACATAGTTTGCGCCCCACTGAAATCGAGTAGCGCGGCCCACTGAAGCGTCAAATGCTTTGCGCCTCCACTCTACTGCAAGTTCAAAGTTCTTTTCCTTTTCTGCAATTGAACCCAAGCTGCTCATGAAGTAATAAGCTGCGCCTGATCGATCCAATTCTTTTGTTAGTAGCGCTTTTGCCTCTGGTATGAGGTGGGCCGTCTGCAAGATGTAATTCATTTGATTAACGACACTTTGTCTGGCAAAAGAATTCTTTGCTGCTTTGTCCGCGTTATCTATTGCTGCAATTACTTTGAGCTTCAGTTCTGGATCTAATATTCGTTCTTCATCTTCGGAAAAATAAAATTCGAGCGTTGGCAGTAGTCCTGCCAATTGTTCCGCAGTGGAGAGTGATGGATGGTTTGAAAGCTTTAGAATATTTCCCTGCCACTTGCTATTTAAAGATTGTGCATCGTCTCCTGCTGCAATAAAGGGCAAAAAATCGCTGGCGTAGTAGGCGATTGAATCCCAGCAGGCGAGAGTAAGTTCCTCAGAGTCTAAAATCGTAGATATTCTTTCCATCGCATTGGGTATTAGCGCAATATCATCACCTTCTTCGTCTTTTGATTGTATTGCCCGAACCGCCTCATAAATATATTGCATATAAAAGCGAGCGCTAGAAATTTCATCAGCTGGTTTTAGATTAGCGGCAATTTGAGACATAGATAAGAATAATTCTGGTGCGTAATCCTCTGGTAGTGCTTCGCTATCTTGAGCCCAAGAATAATAAGCCAATTGTTTTATTTCATCGGCACTTATTGCTTTAGGATCAGAGAGTACTTTTTGAACCAATGCCTTTGTTGGGCTTATGGAATTAAGGCTTAACGCGAGTATGTCGTTGTACTTTGATATGTCGATTCCACCTGGAATACGGGTGATTTCTTCGTGTTTAGTATTAAAGATAATCATTGTTGGGTAGCCCTTCACCCCAAATTTTTCTCCATTGAGTTGCGCCTCCTCAGTGTCTCCGTCTAAATACACAGGAATAAAGGACTCAGTTTGAGCAATAAATTGACGACGCTTAAAAACAGTGTGTTTGATTTCTTGGCATGGCGGACACCACACGGCACCCCAATATAAAAATACCGGTTTGTTTTGATTTTCTGCGGCGGTAAATGCTTCTTCAACGCTGCCTTCAAACCAGGAAATATGCGCTTTCGTTTCCGGCTTATCGGAGCATGACAATAGGAGACCTATCAATATCAAAGCTGTGAAATACTTCATTTTTTGAGACTACCTTTTATCCGATATTAGCGAGGAAATAGATACTTTATCATGACTATGTATTTCGTGTATTTGGTTTTCGTTAGTGGTGCTTTAATACGATTAAGTAAGTATTCTACAATATGTAGACCTTGATTCAGTGCAGGATAATTGATGACTGAGTTTTGCTTATTAAAAGGTGATATCTTGCTTAGTCCCTGAATGGAGGTGAATAACGGTGAGGTGGGCAATGACGAGATGGGCAATTATATGGTTCTTAACTATATTGGTTAGTGCTTGCCAAAGCCCTTATTTGGTATTTCCGGGCAAGGCACTAACAGGAGAGCTTGGGCATGCGGAAAATTTTGATTTCGCGAAAAACTTTACATTGCTCACATTAGAAACGCATCCCCCGAAACCGTACTCTGTGATTTTGAGAGTGAATGTTATAGATTCAAAATTATATATAGATGCTGCCTCTAATCGCCGCTGGCATGATTATATTAAGGAAAATAAACACATCAGGATCCAATTAGGAGAAGTAATTTACTTGGCGAAAGCAAGTGTGATTAGCGATGAGGAAATAAAGTCACGATTTTTGTCTGGTAGAACCGTCTATCTTATTGAACCAGAATAGTAAGCCTTTTTTCGTTCTTTATCGTTCCTTATCGATGGTTGTCCCAAAATCAGTCCCACCCTCTGCAATTGAAATAAAGGCACCGGCTTGTTGAGGACCGACGATAGCGACTTTACAGGGAATTTTAAGCGCCTCTTCTACTTTTGGGATCATACCGCCTTGAATGATGCCAGTATTGATTAACTTCACGGCTAATGTGCTATTGATTTTTTTAATTCTAGTTTCTGGCTTACTAAGATCTTCGAAGATCGCACCAATTGATGTTGTGAGTAACAGTAATTGCGCACCTATAAGCTTGGCAATTTCTACAACGGTGGTATCCGCATTGATATTAAAAACTCGCCCAGAATTCACTTCAACGCCTAAAGTGGCAATGACGGGCACGAGATTGGCTTCCATTAAATGTTGAATTAGCGAGGTGTTAATCCCGATCACATCGCCAACTTCTCCAAAATCTATGGCGTCAGAACCCGCGCCGGAAGTCACTCGAGGTGCCCGCTGTATGGCCTGAATCAACTTTCCAGAATTCCCGCTACATCCAAAAGCATTGATGCCTGAATCTTGAAGCAGTTGAACGAGATTAACGTTTACTTCGCCGCAGATGCCTTGCTTGATAACGACAAGATCCTCAGGGCTCGTAATCCGCCTTCCGCCAACCTTTCTCGTCTTTAAACCATGTAATTGTTGAAGTTTATCAACTTGTGGGCCGCCGCCATGAAGAATGACAATTCTCCAATTTGCGCGGACTAAATCCCCTATATTTTCCGCAAGGCCACGTCTTTCTAGTTCGCCTAAAAGAACATCGCCTCCAACCTTAATAACGGCTATTGGCTTTTTCAAGGCCAAATTCCTGGTTGTTCCATTCCGTAACAAGCGTCTTTTCCTGTCATTAAGTTAAAGCTTTGAATTGCTTGACCTGCTCCACCTTTGACAAGATTGTCGATGGCGCTTATACAGGCTAATGTTCTCGTGCCGGTTTCCTCATCGATTCGTATTGCAAGTCCCACTTCTACGCGTATGGTATTTTTGACAGCGACAACCTCTGGGCTGACCCCAAAAGGCAGGACAATAACGTTATTGTGGTCCTGATAATAATCTTCATAAAGCTTTTGGAGGCTCATTTCATCCTCGTGCTTTGGAAGATCGAGTTGAGAAACTGAAAGTATGCCTCTCACAAGGGGCGCGGATACGGGAATAAAATCTAGGGAGGTATTTTGAGCACCTGCTGTATTTAGTGTCTGTAGAATTTCCGAGCGGTGTTGATGGTGTAGGGTTTTGTAAACCTTCAGATTGTTATTTCTAACTGGATGATGTGTGCCGGCAATGGGTCGAACACCGGAACCGGAGGAGCCGGTCATAGCAACGGTTCTGACATTAGCATTGACTAAACGCCCGGCATTTGCCAGTGGAAGTAGGCTCATAGCGATGCCAGTTGCGAAGCAACCAGGGCTAGCTACGTGTTTTGCATTCTTGATATTATCTGTGTTTAATTCTGGCATACCATAAACGAATGTTCCTAGGCGTTCTGGACAAGGGTGTTGAGGGGCGTAGTCCCGAATGTAGTCTGCTATATTGGACAGTCTAAAATCACCGGATAGATCAATAATTCTTACATCTTCATCTAATAAATCCATTGCGACTTTCGCAGTAGTGATATGTGGCATCGCAAGAAATATGATGTCTGCCTCAGCAGCACACTCCCTAGGTGAAATATCCTCCAAGAGGATGTCTGCTCCCTTTATGCCCATAAATGATCGATGTACTTCTTGCAACGACTTGCCCACATGATCTTTATCTGAGATGCGTGAGATATTGACGTCATCCCTAATGAGTAGATGACGGAGTAATTCGGCAGCGCCGTAACCACCGCCCCCTATGATAGAGATATTTATTATAGTGCTCATAAAAATGGTGCCTTTAATTCATCAATTGTTGCTTAAATCCCTTGGTCTGATGACTAGCGCAACTCGTTGACCAATGGGCACATTCGGATTAGGAAATACAACAGCTTCTTTATCCCCATTTGTCCTATAGCTTTCTGTTTTGTCTTCCCAGAGTAAAGTGTTGTTAGGGAGTGGTGCGAAGTTTTTTACATTGTCTTCAATATAGAAATTGAAAGCATCGGAGGTTTTAATCACTTCGTGACATACCTCGAAAAGATTAAAATCTTCATTGCGAAATGGTTTTATCTCCATCAACTTGTTACTCATCAGATCTTGCAAAGCGTTCGAAATTTTTGTGAACTTGCCCATGTCATTTTCACCAAACTTCCTTACTTTACCCAATTCGATGGTAAATGCGTGGGCATTGTATAGCTTGCTTGAATAATAGGAAAAAGTTGCTGCGGGTGCATGGCTAAAAAGTACGGTATTGATACCTGCAGTATATAGAAATTGAAGCTGCTCTGTTGAATAGGGTTTGTTCGTTTGGTGTGGATAAATGGCGAATTTTTCGTGGATTGATTCTCTAATGGCGGTGTGTAGATCGTAATGGACATTATTTTCTGACCTAAAAAATAACTCGAGATAAGTCCTCAATTTTAAAGACCTACTGTATTCAATATTATCTGGCATTGAATTTTCATCTTTAGATGAGGTTGTAGCATCATTTTTGGTTTGGAATAATCGATTCAAGTTTTCATGAATAAACCTTGTGCCATTAGACATTGCTTCGGGATTACCAATAATGAATAGAATACGGTGTTGAACCTCGAGATCTCCGCAAGCTATGTCTTGTGTCAACTGGCTTACCATCTCGATGGGGGCTGTTTCATTCCCGTGAATACCTGCGGATATAACGATATTTTTTTGGTCAGTAAGCTTAACTGAAGATTCAACATCAGGCTCTACCAGCAATACGCCGGTATCCAGTAAACAAACGCGGCAATTTTTCCAGGGTATGTTGGTACTAAGAGATTGGAGTTTAGGGTGGCTTAGCGTGAGACTTAACAAATCTCCAGTTTCGATGAATTGCTGCAGAGACGTTTCGTAAAGCATTATATAGAAGAAATCTCTTATGGAAGTAATATGCTAGAAACTGTGATTTATTAGAAGCTGTAATTTGCTAGTAGCTGTTGTTTACTAAAAGGCGCGATTTCACGTATTCTATTCGTTTTCGTCCCTGAGAGATAGAAGCTTTATGTCATGCTCCTCAATGCCTGCGAAAGTGGCCGGTAGCTTTTTCAATTCTGATAGGCCAAGAAATTGGTTTATGGAGACAAGATTGACTTCAGTAATGACTGTATAGCTAGATCTAGCGGGTTTACTCGCCTTTGCAGTTTCATGTATTTGTTTACTATTTTCTTGGGTTTCATCTTTAGTGACGGCCTCTATACTGGCACGCGGATCAGCATGAAGGGGCAAAACGGCTAGAAAAAGAAGAAGCATTTCATTAGTGCCGCCAAAGGGTCTTTAAAGATAGTTCACAATATTAGATTTGTCCAAAAGGTGATTGACATTAGTCACAGTTTTGGAGATGGTCAAAGTTGAAGTTGACACGCGTTCATTGCCCATTCATTGAAGAAAAGATCCAAACCATGACTAATATAACAACCCTCTACGGTACGCCGTTGTCTCTGTATACCGGTAAAGCGCGAAGCTATTTAATAAAGGCAGGTATAAATTATGAAGAGCTAACGCCGACAAGTGAACATTACGCCAAGACGGTGTTACCGCTGGCGGAGTCGAGAACAATACCCGTTGTCGAAACAAATGAAGGTGTTGTTATTCGAGATGGAACCGCAATAATTGATCATTTTGAAGCAATAAATGACCATCAGTTTTCTCCTCGTTCATCAAAACAGAAAGTGGTGAGCTTGTTGTTTGATGTCATTGGAGCAGAAGGTTTGTTGAGGCCTGCAATGTATTATCGATGGCATTTCCCTGAACTGAATGCAGATTTTGTAAGATACCATTTTGAGTCAATGATTCCGGCGAATTTGGACAGGTCTGAAATGGCGACAAAAACCATGGCCCGAATGCAGGAAGCTTGCAAGGCCTTTGGTGGTGTGAGTGAAAATTTTTCGCTTATTGAAGCGCTGTATGGTGATTTGCTGGACAAATTGGACACACATTTTTCTCATTCACCTTATCTCTTAGGTGGTGCTCCATGTATTGGTGATTTTGGCATGATGGCGCCTTTGTATGCACATCTAGGTCGAGATCCTGCTCCCCTGCAATTGATGCAAACCAAAGCACCTCGTTTGTTTAGATGGGTTGAAAGAATGAATCGTCCAGAGCCAGATACAGGGGAATTTGAAGATTTCAAAAGGGCCTATTTTGGGGGAGACGATATACCGGAAACCTTGGTGGATCTTCTAAAACAATTAGCAGAAGACTTCATTCCTGAAACGCGTGCTGCAGCCTTATGTATAAACCAGTGGCTACAAGATCAGTCAGATTTGACAAGTCAGACGCCCATTCAGAGGGGTGTTGGCTTTGGATCATTTGTCGTTAGGGATCAGACAATTAATGCCATGGCTCAACCCTATCGTTTTTTCCTATTGAAGCGAGTGCAAGATGCATTTGATGGCTTATCTTCAGAAGCTAAAATACAAGTGAAGACGTTGCTAGAGCGTGCTGGATTTGCCGAAGTTTTGGAAATTACCATAGATAGAAATGTAGTAAGAAACAATAACTTAGAAGTTTGGGAATAGAACTTCTACATACAATGTTTAAGTATTATTAATACACACGCATTAAGGCAGCAATATGACAATTGAACAAAACGTCGCGAAATGGCATCAACATATCAGAAAAGAGCTACCAGGTGGCTTAGATGAGCTGCTGGCGGACGATGTGGAGTTTATTTCTCCCATCGTATTCACGCCACAAAAAGGGAAAGAGCTGACTAAGATGTATCTTGCTGCAGCTGGAAATACTTTCAGCGATGGAGATAAGAATAAGTCTGTTGGTGAATCGAATAGCCCCTTTAAGTATATTAAAGAGGTAATGAGTGGCCATCAGGCTGTGTTGGAGTTTGAGACAGAACTTGCAGGTAAATATGTCAACGGTGTCGATATTATTACTTGGAATGATGCAGGGAAAATCACCGAGTTCAAAGTGATGATTCGCCCTCTACAGGCGGTTAATCTCATGCACGAAAAAATGAAAGAGATGCTCGAAGCGCTGAGTAAAAAAACTGACTAGTGTACATCACCCAAGAGTGCTTCAGCGGCAGTAGCGTCAATATAAATCACATCGTCACTGCCTGCTGCAGTGACAGGTAGAGAATTGATCTGGTCTATAAAGGTAGTTTCGACCATCTCGTCTCCGAGAAGAGTAGCAGCGACTTCGTGAGAAACGAACATGACTTCTTCTGAGAGAGGCTCGTCTGCAAGTAGCATAGCGGCACTATTAGCGTTTATTGTGAGAATAGGTTCCATTTCTCGACTGCTGTCTGCAAACACAGAGCTTAGAATCGCAATGTTTGCAGTGGCAATGACAAATCCTTTTAGAAAAACATTTTTTGATTTCGTATGAATGGTCATATTACTGTTCTCTATATTCTAGATTATATTCTGAACTGTCCCACCAAATTTAACATATCATCAGAGAGCTTAGCGAGCTCTTCTGCCTTAGAGGTCATTTCTCTGGAGCCATCGGAAGTCTTTCGTACGGCGCCCGAGATATTGATAATGTTTCCGTTAATATCGTTGGTCATGACACGCTGTTCTGAGGATGCCTTTGCAATTTGTTGAGAAGCGTCTTTTATCGTTCCTACAGCGGTGGTGATCGTAGCAAGACTCTCATGAGCGTTTCCAGCAGTTTCTACACTTTCATGGGCTTGTAGGCGACCCTTGTCCATCACGGTGACAGCTTCACGAGATCCAGATTGCAAGCGTTCAATCATGTCGTGAATTTCCTGAGTGGATTCTTGGGTTCTAGAGGCCAGCGTTCGTACTTCATCTGCTACAACAGCAAAACCGCGGCCTTGTTCGCCTGCCCTGGCTGCTTCAATAGCTGCGTTTAGTGCGAGTAAATTGGTTTGCTCTGCAATTCCTCGAATGACATCTAATACCGTACCAATACTATCGCTATCTTGTTGAAGTTTTGAAATTACTTCTGATGCTGCTTCAATATCGCTCGCCAAAGCCTCAATTGAAATCATCGTTTCGCCAACAATTTGGCGGCCAATATTGGATTCCTTGTCAGCTTTTTCTGCATCGGCAGCCGATTCTTCAACGCTATCGGCAACATCCTGAACGACGGTCGACATTTACGCCATTGCTTTAAGAACAGTCTCAATTTCACTTTGTTGGCCAATAATAAGTCGATTGGTTTCACTTGATTGTGTGTTGAGTTCTGTGGCGGCGGTAGACAACTCATTAGCCGTTTCTCTAAATTGAATGATGATTTGTTGTACTTTTCCAACAAAGGTATTAAACCAAGTTACTAGCTCGCCAATTTCATCATTTGTATTTGCGTTCAGTCGTACGGTGAGGTCGCCCTCTCCTTTGGCGATATCTTTAAGTGCATAAACAACTTCGTTGATCGGAGCGACAATGTTTCTTTGGATAAGCATGGCCAAAAAAAACGAGAATAGCGCGACACCGGTCGCGATAAACATGGCCACCATAATGTAAGTGGTCGTTGAATCCTTTAGGATTTTCAGGTCGGTAAGTATGTAGATGGTGCCAATTAAAGACCCTTCCGACAAGATCTTTTGCACGACGCTGAATTTACCCTCCAAAGCGGTGATCTTCTCGATGGGTGCACTTTTTGAAAAATGAGAAGGTAGATCGTCGATGGTCCCTGATCTTACTTGCTCATTTTTCTTTCCAGACCATTGATACCAAACAAAGGGTTCTCCTGCTTCATCGAATATGATGACTTCATGAAGATGGGGGACAGCTTTTAAGGTTTGGAGAATTTCTAATCCGGACTCTGTATCACTAAAAGATAATGCGCCTGCGGAATTACCACCAATAATTGCGGCTATCGTCGAAGATTCCTTTATGACAGTTGCCTCTAACCTTTGTAACTCGATAGAGGCAAAGGTTCCAATGGCAAGTAAAACAGAGAGTACACTTGTTAAAGTGACGCCAAATACGACTTTCCATTTTAGGTCGATGCTATTTGTATTGAACATTGTATAAGCCCTTCAGAATGCTATTTTGTAATATTGTGATTGTGCCGCCGTTCTCTTACATACGGTTTTTTCTATGGCGTAATGAGATATACCTAGGCAGCTTTGGTACATCAAACGCAGATAAGCAGATAAGCAGATAAATAGTTTCAACAGCTACATTGTGCTAGCTTTAAAAAGTTTTGAAGATCCTTTTAATCTACCGGATTCAAGTCTCTTTTTGTTAATCGCCAGTGCAATTTTTCTTCCTTTACCATAAAAGCCGATCATGCCACCATATCCGGCAAAATTATCGATTTCCCCTACGGTCAGTATTGGCAGTCCTGTAAGGGTATTGACGATATCAGGTATTTCATCGCCGTTGGTCACGGAAAGAAACGCGACATTACACGACTTAAGCGAGTCCGGGTTAGAGGCGTCAATTCTTGAGATTTCAAATGATCTTTTTCTGGCTAATTTACCTTCCATTGCTGAGTCAAGAAAGTCTCAGATCACGGCTTTTCCATAGATGCAATATTTGTATGGGGTATCAGGGCTTGCGAAGGTTCCGTCTGGCCATGTGACAAACTTGGCAAGATTGACCATAAATTTTGACATTGTTTGTTTACCCGATTCCGTGTCCGAGACAAGATCTGCACGAATTGTCAGAGAGGTAAACAACAGTGTGAAAATCAATAGTTTCCCTGTTGATCGAGGTAGAGAATAACAATCCATATTAGTGATACTCTGTCTAATTAACGGTGTAATAATAATAAGACTAGACGGTTTTCTCATAAGCGCGATTATTGTTCGCATTGAAAACATAAAAGTTTATATAATTTGCTGTCAGTGCACAAAATTTGAGCAGGAATTAAGATTTGCATAAACCAATTGCTGTAGTAATCGATTCGTGGGATTACCCCTACAATGGAACGGTTGTTTCAACGCGTCGTTTTGTCAGAGCGCTACGAAGGGAATGTAGTTTCCGGGTGTTTTGCACACCTGATACAGATGCGGATTCAGGTTCAGAAGGCGATGATGAACGCAAAGTCGAGTTCCCTCGCCTTTCTTTACCTGGATTTAATCAAATTATTGAGTCAATGAAGGCCCCTCTCGCCAAACCAGACAAATCTTTAATTAAAATGGCGCTAAAGGAATGCGGCTTATTGCATGTTCAATACCCATTTTTTTTAGGATATAGCGCGATTCATGAAGCAAAACGCATAAACATGCCCATCATTTGTTCTTTCCATATCCAACCAGAAAATCTGCTCATGAATTTGGGGATAAAATCCTCTTACTTAGCGAAGCTTTTATATCGACTTTTCATTCATTTTTTTTACCGTCATGCAGATCTCGTGTTAGCACCCTCTATGTTTGCAGCAAATTTATTGAAACAGCATGGATTAATCATTCCCGTCGAGGTTCTTTCAAATGGTGTGCCAATGCATTTTTTACACCTGCCGAGAAACTCGCCTATTCGAGCGGGCCAAAGTGATAAATATCAAATATTATCTGTTGGCCGGTTTGCGGGGGAGAAAAGACAGGATCTCATTTTGAGAGCAATCTCAACATCAGTCTATAAAGAGGAGATCGAGTTGTATCTAGTCGGTACAGGTCCAAAAGAGCGGGAGCTTAAAAATCTAGCCGTCGAATTAAGTGTAAATGTCGAGATTGGTAGCGTCGACGATGAGAAGCTACTAGCGCTTTATTCACGTGCTGATCTATTTATTCATGCCGGAGAGATTGAGTTAGAAGGTATGTCTGTAGTGGAAGCAATGGCGTCGGGAAATACAGTGCTTGTTTCTGATTCTCCAGATAGTGCGACGCCATCCCTGATGAGAGATAAAACCGCGCTGTTTAAAAATGGTTGTGCGGATGACCTCAGTGTAAAACTAGATGCCTTTTTGGCCGATCCCGATCGTCGGGCGAAACAGGGTATTGAGAATAGAGAGTGGGCAGGAAAATTTTCCCATGATGAGTCGGTCTTGCAGCTGTCAAATATCTATCAGCGCTTCATCTCCAAAACAGATTTTGGCAGTGAATCAAATGCCAAATTAGAAGATCAGAGCGCAGGTAAATGAGTCAATTTATACGGGGCGGTTTGGTGACGTGGGTCACGTGGGTTGATAAGCATGCCCGAGCTACTTTGATATTGCTCCTCCTACTTTGCCTTGGCTCCGCTGGACTTGTTGTCGAATATACGCGGATTAATTCTGATCTTAGTGCTTTGATTAAACCTTCGAATAAATTGGCTTGGTATCAAGATAACGAAATTTACAAAAAGGCATTTCCGATGTCGCTGCAAACCGCACTGTTGGTGGTGAGTGGTCCTAACTATGACGAGGTAGAAAGGACAAGCAAAGCCTTGTATAAGCATCTTATAAAAGGCGAATACTTTATATTTGCTCCGGGGATTTCCCCTTTTTTGGATGAGAAAAAGCTGTATTTTTTGAGCTTAGAAAATCTTAAAAAATGGGTGTTCGGTGTCGAGTATAATTATGGTTCATTATTAAGGTTGGCTGATGATGCGAGCGTAGCCAATGCCCTCAATATATATTCTGATCTTGTCTCATCTAATCAGCAGTTACCGCTTCCTGATCCCATCAGTTCTCTCTCTGAATATCTTGTAGGTGGGGAACAACTGAAATTGGAAGCGCATCCTGCTTTGTATGACGAGAGTCAAAAAGTGCACTTTCAAATACTCATTGTTAAGGGATCACAAAACCTAGATGAACAATTGCCTAATAAAAAGATTGTTCAGTATTTAAAAAAGGCGATAGCCGACACTGCTCAAGAAGAAACTCGGCTTGAAGGAACCACTAGAATAAGAATTAGTGGCGAGGTGGCACTAGCGAATGATGAAGTTTCAGCTGGACTTACGGGAGTGGGTATTGCTGGCTTGGTTTCGATTGTCTTGCTTGCCATTATCTTAGGTTTCGGATTACGTTCTATCCGCCAAATACTGATGATTTTTATCTTATTAGCGATGGGCATCATTCTAACGATGGCCTTGTCTATTTTAACCGTTGGAAGCTTTAATACCCTGTCTCTCATCTTTGTTGTTATGTTTTTTGGTTTGGGTGTCGACTTCGCCGTTCATTATTGCCTCAGAGTCAGAGAAGCAATAAGTGAACAAAAAGACGAAACTGCCTCCGTCATTGCAATAAATGATATTGGCCCAGCCTTAGTCTTGTGTGCATTAACTTCGATGGTTGCATTTATGTCTTTTGTACCGACAGCTTACACGGGTTTGGGAGAATTGGGCATTATCTCCGCAGGCGGTATGGCGATTGCCTTCCTATTAACTATCACCCTTATACCTGCATATACTGCCTATTTTCCGGAAGGTTTCTCTGGCACAATATCGTCACCTATTCCGGCTTTTTTTGATCCTCAGGTATATGCGTATCGGGTCTTTATAGGGACGTTATTGCTTTCTATTATTGCTTTCTACTTTGCTAAAAATATCCAATTTGATTACAGCGTACTTGCAATGCGAGATGGAAATACCGAGGCGATGCAAACGCTGATGGACCTGCAGAGAGAGAAGCTCGTTACAGACTATAGTGTCGCTGTGCTAGCTGAAGATGGCGAAGAAGCTTTAAGGTTGAAGCAGGTCTTAAGTGCCTTGGATGTGGTTGGTGAAGTCGTTATACCGGCTGACTACATTCCAGGCAAGCAAGTTGAAAAGCAACTCGCCATGCTAAGTTTATTGGCTCTTTATGCAGACATCGAAGAAGTGCTACCCGGTAGTGAATCCTTAAGTGAAGCGCTAGATTATCTTGCATTGATCAAAAGCGAAACGCCTTTAGAATATCAATCACTGACTGAAAATATCGCCTATTCACTCGCGCCGCTAATAAAACAAGAGCTAAAGCAAGAGCAAGAGCGCGCTTTTATGAATAGTGAGATTGAGAGAGGGCTGACATCTGCACTCGCCGATCTGAGGCGGCGTCTGAGAGCTGAGCCATTTACATTGAATGATTTGCCCGTGGAGCTTAGGCAAAGACTCATAACAGATGATGGAAGGCATCTAATTTTAGTCCAGCCCTCAACCCCTTTGTTAAGCCGTGAGGATACAGAAAGATTTATTAATGAAGTAAACAATCTGGCGCCAAATATTGCGGGCCGATCAGTCGTAGAGTGGGGAATAGGAGATGTCGTCGTGGAATCGTTTTTGACAGCAGGCCTTCTGTCATTGACCATAATTTTCTTCCTGCTTCTTTCTTACTTCAGGAAGTTTACCTTAGCGATATTGGTACTTGTGCCCATATTCTTATCCTTGCTGTTTACCTTTGCGATTTGTGATTTGATAGGCATTAGTTTAAACATGGCGAATGTATTAGTGATACCTTTAATAATTGGCTTGGGAGTTGACACTGGGGTGCATGTTGTCCATCGATTCCACAATTTTGCAGATAAGGGTATGTCAGTTGAGAAGGTTTATCGTTCAAGCACAGCCCTCGCGGTATTGATCAGTGGCTTGACGACAATGGGTACTTTTTTCTCGCTGTCATTTAGTCCTCATAAAGGAGCTGCATCGATAGGCATGTTGTTAACAATAGCCATTTCTTTATTATTATTGTCGACCTTTATTGTCCTGCCTGCTTTACTGAGCATCGTCAATACAAGGTTAGCGAACACCTATCCGCATTCTTACTAGAGGAATGTAAAAAAAAGCTGTCTACTTAATGAGATGGGAAATAGTCTTTTACGGAGCAAAGAATGAAAACAGCAATTTCGATCGGTAGTGCTTATTACAATGGTGAAGACTGGCTTGATTTGGTCGAATACACCTGCGCGGCTGAAAAACTCGGTGTTAATCAAGCTTGGTCTGCTGAGGCTTGGGGTATGGATGCCATTGTTCCGCTTGCCTATCTGGCTGCTAAAACAGATAAGATTCAACTCGGTACGGGTATTTTACAAATATCCTCTAGAGTCCCCTCGATGATCGCCATGACTTCCCAGAGCCTTGCTACTGTTTCAAACGATCGATTTATTCTCGGTCTTGGTGTTAGTGGCCCGCAAGTTGTAGAAGGGCTACACGGTGTAAACTTTGGAAGTCCCTTGGGTCGTCTCCGTGAGTGTCTTGAAATAGTTAAGCTTGGTTTGAAAGGGGAGAGGATAGAATATGATGGACGATTTTATAAATTGCCAAGGGAAGGGGGCGAAGGTAAGGCTATTCGCTTATCCCAACCGCCGAGACCAGAGCTGCCGATATATCTCGCAACCCTCGGTCCAAAGTCACTGGAATTGACCGGTGAATTAGCTGATGGTTGGCTCGGAACATCGTTTATGCCAGAACATGCCAATATTTTTCTTGACCCTATGAGAGTGGGTGCAGAAAAGGCGGGCCGCAGTCTGCAAGACATAGATATTCAGGTTGGCGTTTCCCTTGAAATTGGAGACGACATCGAATCTCTTATTGAGGCTAGGCGCCCCGCTATGGCCTTCACCTTGGGTGGTATGGGGTCAGCAAAAACAAATTTTTATAACGATGCTTTTCGTCGCTCGGGTTATGAGGACGCGGCCATTAAAGTTCAGGCGCTCTGGGTTCAAGGAAATAAAACAGAGGCCATTCAAAGCGTGCCAGATGAGATGATATTGAATACATCTCTTATCGGTAGTGAAGACATGATTAGTGCGCGACTCAAAGCCTACAGAGACGCAGGTGTAAATACATTGAGGTTGTCAACCAGCGGCAAGACTTGGCGTGAAAGGAGAGAGAGTCTTGAGCAAAACCTTGACCTGGTAAAGGGATTTGAATAGCGGGTTCAATAGCCAAGAGTCGAGATTAATATGTTATTTCTAAGAGAGCGACTAAAAGATTTCAAGATCTTCAAATACCTTTGGTTAGTGATTTTTTCGACTTCAGTGCCGCTACTGGCTTATTCAAACGAAAATTATGACCAAGCAGTTCAGCAGTTAAAAGCCGATATTGTTGTTTCCAAAGCCCTATCGTTTCTTCACGATCATCAAGCATTATCTCTTAAAGATCTTGTAACCTTAACTGAAATTCCTGCTCCTCCTTTTGAGGAGTCTTTGAGGGCAGCGAAATTTGCTGAGCTGCTTCGAGAGACTGGATTGAAGAATGTTTACATTGATGAGATTGGTAATGTGCTTGCCAGGCGGAAAGGAAAAGGAATAGATAGTGGTGAAGGAAGAAGGACCATTGCTTATAGTGCCCACCTTGATACGGTTTTTCCGGCGGGTACAGATGTCACCGTAAAGTACAAAGGTGGAAAGTTGTATGCACCTGGAATTGGTGACAATTCTCAGGGTTTGGTTCACTTATTAGAAATCGTACGCTCGATGGAAATTGCAAAAATAGAGACTGAAGCAGATATTTTATTTGTTGGCAATGTAGGTGAAGAAGGCTTGGGCGATCTGCGCGGCATCAAACATTTGTTTGCGAAAAACAAAATTGATTCATTGATTGCTATCGATGGTGGTGACGCGAGTAGAATTGTTTATGGCGGCGTTGGATCTCATCGATATCGCGTCACATTCAAGGGTCCCGGTGGTCATTCTTGGGGCGCATTTGGCAGTGTCAATCCTCATCATGCTCTTGGTAGAGCGATAAAGCACTTTGTTGATAAAGCGGCTCCCCTCAGTGAGTACGGTGAAACGAGTTACAATATTGGAAGGATTGGAGGGGGTGTCTCTGTTAATACAATACCCTACGAGTCTTGGTTTGAGGTCGATCTAAGAAGTGTCGACCAAAGCCAACTTAACGATCTTGACGATGTACTACATGAAGCCATCCAACAGGCCGTTAATGAAGAAAATTCCACAAGAATTTTATCTGAGGCTAGAGGCGGGACCCTAACTGTTGATGTCAAGCGGGTCGGCACAAGACCTGCTGCAGTCGCCAAGATAACGGATGTGTTAGTACAACAATCCATTGCCTCTACCCTGGCATTTGGTATTAATCCTCAATTACGTTTGTCTTCAACAGATGCCAATTACCCCCTCTCAATTGGCGTGCCAGCTGTCACATTGAGCCGTGGAGGTTCCAGTGGAGATGCCCACTCCCTTAATGAGTGGTGGGACCCGCAAGATGCGTATCTTGCCGCACAAATTGGTTTGTTAACACTATTGCAGTCCGCAAGACTTGCCGAATAAATATGAGAACTGATTTGCTAAAAGAGATTCTCATTAAAGATAAACAAGAGGATTGCTGGTTAAAATTTATCGATCCCATTCAAGTGTTGACTGCCTGGAAAATTGAAGATGTTCAGCCCCAGCTTCAGCTGATTGAAAATGCAGTAAATCAGAATAATTATTATGCAGCTGGGTTTATCGACTATGAAGCCTCAAGCGCTTTTGATTTGGCTTTAGTAACTAAGGCAACAAAGGCAAGTAAAGAAAAGAAAAAATCACGCAATGCCATAAAAAAAACGAAGCCTTTATTGTGTTTTGGACTTTACAAAAATGTCGAAAAAATTATTGAACTACCCCCCGCCATTGATAGTTACCAACTTGGCGAATGGAAAGTGGCGACGAGTAAGTCTGACTATGTCAGCGATATCGAAAATATTAAGGCTCGAATTGAGAGTGGCGAGACCTATCAGGTAAATTATACGATTCGTCAGCATGCAAGTTTTACTGGAAGTGTCACGAGTTTCTTTTCTAGGCATGCTGTAAATGCGTCTTATGGTGCCTTAGTAGATTTGGATGAATTTGCCATTTGTAGCGCCTCTCCAGAGCTATTTTTTACGCTGAGAGATGGTGTGATCACCAGCAAACCGATGAAAGGAACTGCAGCTAGAGGACTGGGTTCCTTAGACGACCAATCTCAAAAACGGATGTTATCCAATTCCGAAAAGGATAGGGCGGAAAATATTATGATTGTTGACATGATACGCAATGACTTAAGCAAGATAGCGAAATTCGGCAGCATTAAAGTCAGTGATCAATTCAAAGTGGAACAGCATGGGACCGTTTGGCAAATGACCAGTTCTGTCTGCGCAGACACCTGTCATTCTGTTACTGAGATAATGTCTGCTTTGTTTCCCTGCGCATCAATAACAGGTGCTCCAAAAGTTAAAGCGATGGAAATAATCGATGAATTGGAAAGCGAAGAACGTAATATTTATACCGGCACGATTGGGTATATCGGACCTGGGGGAAATGCTCAATTTAATGTCGCGATTCGTACAGCACTGATTGACAAAATCGAGGAAAAAATCACCTATGGAATTGGGGGAGGCATAGTGGCAGATTCCAAGGCCAATAGTGAATATGAGGAATGTATGTTGAAAGCCCGTATTGTTTCTCAAGCGCTTATACCCAATTTCTCCCTCTTGGAAACCCTGCTGTGGAAAAAAGATGCTGCTTACTTTCTTCTGGATGAACATCTGAAAAGAATGTCCGACAGCGCTGAGTACTTTAGTTATCCTTTTTCGAAAAATAACATTTTAGAAAAACTGATCTCACTTGAGAAAAACTTTTCAGAAAATGCCTACAAGCTGAGAATTTTGTTAACAAAGAATGGTGAAGTTACAATTGACTATGATGTCTTGGAGAATGCTTCTCAAAATAAGCCAATAAATGTCTGTCTCGCTCCACAGCCAATTGATAACCAGAATCACTTTCTTTACCACAAATCTACGAAACGAGACATGTATCAGCAAGCGCTCGATGCTTGCCCTGAATATTCCGACGTCTTGATGTGGAATGAAAATCAAGAGCTTACAGAAACCTGTATCGCGAATATTGTGATAAAACGAGGGGATAAATATGTGACCCCTGCAAAAAGGTGCGGTTTATTGGCGGGGACTTATCGCCAATATTTGTTGGACAGAGGTGAAATTCAAGAAGGTATTCTGAGAATTGATGAACTCGTTTCTTCAACAGAGATATACAGAATTAACTCTGTTCGACAATGGCAAAAACTGAGTTTTATTATCGATGATCAGGCTAAAGGAGATAAATGAATGTTAGCGCTACAGCATTTTCCAAAAGAGACGAGTACTTCAGAAATCGGAGCGGCGATCTTAAAAGATGGCGCCTGTATTGTAGATCATGTTCTAAGTTCTACATTTTGCGATGTCTTGAATGACGATTTTCTTGGTGATTTGGATAAAGTGGAATGGGGTATTGATGATCTTGGTTATAAGGATGATTTTTACGGTAATCAAACTAAACGTTTACATGGACTGTTTAGTAGATCACCAAAAATGGTAGATGTCCTACAAAACCCTGTTTTGCTTTCGGTCGCAAAATCCATATTGATGGCAGATGAAAAGTCACGTGACATTCGTTTAAGCAATACTGAGTTGATGGTGCTTAGCCAGAATCAGAAGAACCAGGTATTCCATAGTGATGCTGGATCTTGGTTTCGAGTTCAGGGGAAGGAGCGCCGTGATGCGCCGCAAGGCAAAGGTGAAATATTAGTGAGTGCGAATTATGCTTTAACGGAATTCACTGATGACAATGGTGCTACGCGTGTTGCGCCTGGCAGTCACCTTTGGGAGACAGGTCGCAGTCCGAAGGCCTCAGAAATTTGCTTGGCAACAATGGAGAAGGGTTCTGTCCTAATATACTCGGGGAATGTCTTACACTCTGGAGGTGCGAATACGACAGAAAATATTCGAACAGGACTTTATCTTGGTTACGTGGTCAGTTGGTTAAGACCACTAGAAAATCAATTAGTCACTAACAAACCCCAGGATATTTTTTCCCTTCCTGAAAGCGCCCAACAATTACTTGATGTCATTCCTGGCGGATTTACGGTAATGGCTTAAGGACAATCTTGATGCGGATTATTGAAGTTGTAAGACGATGCTGATATTTACGGTGATCGTAAAGGTGCCTTTGTAAAATGTTATGAACTAGCTTGGGTTCAAGAAGGAGTCTCGCCGTGATTAAGGTATTGATGACAGATTTTGATGGTGTGATTCGCCATTGGAATAATAAAAAGCTGTTTCTCTTTGAAAAGGATAACGCGCTAGAAGAAGGCTTTTTGTTTTCTTATGCCTTCAGAGATGAATTTCTTAACCCGGCTATGCTGGGTGAAATTACACATGAGAAATGGTTAGAGAATGTTAGAAAGGGCTTGAAAAGAAACTTTCGACGCAATGGCCGTCGAGAGTTACTAGCCAACGAGTTAATAGATCATTGGCAAGACAGTACCTTTACCCTAGATTTTGAGCCACTTGATGACTATCAACGATGCTTCCCCGATTTACCGATTGTATTGGCGAGTAATGCAACCACGCTTCTAAACAAGGACATAGAGAATACCAATTTGCCAAAACGGCTAAGTCACATCATCAATTCCAGTGAAATAGGTTATATAAAGCCGGATTTATTGTTTTTCGAAAGCGCATTCAAAGCACTACAGTGCGCAGCTGATGAAGTGGTGTTTATAGATGATCAAAAAATTAATGTCGAGGCAGCAAACAGTTTAGGTATACATGGTTTTCATTTTACCAGCCGATGTACGTTGGCAAACTCCTTTAGAGGTTTCTGTTCAGGCTAAGGTTAAACCTCCATTGGCGACTAAAGCTTGGCTCGTGCTGCGAACTCTTTCACCTGCACTTTATCTGTAATCCCTTATTTCCCGATAACCTAAGCAGCATCTGCAACGGTATCCTGCGACTTATCCCTCAACAATCTACTAGTCACAATACCCGCAGTCATAGAACCGTTTACATTAAGCGCAGTTCGCGCCATATCTATTAAGGGTTCGATCGAAATCAATAAAGCGACAAGCGCGATTGGAAAGCCCATTGCGGGGAGCACAATAAGCGCAGCAAACGTTGCTCCGCCGCCAACGCCCGCGACACCAAAAGATGAAATGGTCACAATCCCAATGAGGCTCAGAAGAAACATCGGCTCAAGGGGGTCTATCCCTAAGGTGGGTGCGATCATCGCTGCCAGCATCGCAGGATAAATGCCAGCACAACCATTTTGGCCAATGGTCGATCCAAATGTCGCTGATAGATTGGCAATTGATGCTGGCACGTTAAATTCTTTAATCTGGGTTTCCACATTCAAGGGAATGGTTGCTGCAGAGCTTCGAGAAGTAAACGCAAATGTCAAAACTGGCCAAACCTTTTTAAAATATCCCATTGCGCCGATACCCATCAATGTCAAAATAAGGGTATGAACGACGAACATGATAAGAATGGCGACGTAGGAGGCGACAATAAAATTGAATAAACTTAAAATATCTTCTCCGCTAGATCCAGCAATAACCTTACTCATCAGCGCCAATATACCGTAGGGCGTCAGCAGCATAATGAGCCGTACTAATTTCATGATGATGGCCATGGCAGCGGCAACAAACTTGTCGATTGACTCGCCTTGTTCTGGATTTTCTCTTCCTACAAGCAGTGCCGCTATGCCAAAGAGGATGCCAAATATGACGACTGCGATAATGGAAGTTGATCGGGCGCCAGTGAGGTCTGCGAAGATATTCTTTGGAATAAAGCTCACTATTATTTGAGGTAAGGTTAAATCAGCAACACGTTCCTGTCTTACTTCCAGCACTTCGGCTCTGGCTAGCTCCCTTGCACCCTCAGTTAGACCATCGGCTGTTAATCCAAAACTATTGGCTACGATAATGCCAACTAATGCGGCGATAGCGGTGGTCGCGACCAAAATCCCCACTATCATGGTGCCTATCTTTCCGACGGCGGCGATCTCTTTTGTTCGAATAACCGCTGAAATCATCATGACCAAGACAAGAGGCATCACAATCATCTTTAATAGATTGACATAACTGCTACCAATAACATTGGTCCAGCTTAAAGTGCTGCTAATGGTTGTGGTATCGTCAGCATAGATAAACTGTAGAAAGAACCCGTATAAGGTGCCGCCGATAAGACCCGCAAGGACCTGGCGAGAAAGTGGCGTATCGCGCTTGCTATAGCTGAACAATACAAAAATAAGGGCAGAAAACAGGACAAGGTTTAGAATAACCATCGATTAGGCCAATGTTGTTAAATAGACTGCGTAGAGTTAAAACGAATTTTCTTAGCCATGCAAGCATTCAGATAGAATGATCACTATTGGCTAATAAATTTTACTGGAGAAAAGAATGAGACTAGATAAAGCCAGAATTGCGCCACTAAAGCCTGGAGAACTCAATGATGATGCGCTTGATGCTTTAAAGGCGGTCACGAATAAAGCCGGTAAAACCCTAAATATATTTGCAACCCTTGCCCATCGACCAAAAGCCTTAAAGACATTTCTTAAATGGGGTAACTATATATTGCAGGATACAGATTTAAGCGGGCGGGAACGGGAGATTATTATATTGCGTACCGGTCATCGTTGTAAATCTGGCTACGAATTTCACCAGCATACAAGAATCGGCTTGAGATCAGGTTTAAACGATGCTGATATTGCTGCCCTTCAAGATGACATTGAAAAGGGACAATGGTCCGAACAAGAAGTGTTATTAATTAACGCAGCTGATGAGCTTTATGAAGATTGCTTTTTGAGTACAAAAACGTGGGATGCGCTGGCAAAGCACTATAAACAAGAGCAGATAATGGATATCGTCTGTGTCGTTGGACAATATACACAAGTGTGTATGTTGCTAAATTCATTTGGTGTCCAAATAGAGAAATGAGCGCTAAGCGGCTACAGAACAAGCGGGTTGTTATCATAGGGGCGGGTCAAACCCTTGGAGATACTATTGGCAATGGTCGCGCCATGGCATTATTGTTCGCAAGAGAAGGGGCGAGCATTTTTTGTGTTGACAGAGACATTGCCTCTGCAAATGAAACCGTGGATAAAATTGTTTCTGATGGTGGGCAAGCATGTGCGTTTCAAGCGGATATTACGTCGCCAGAGGACTGCAGCAGCTTAATTACCGAAGCTGAGCGCATCCTTGGATCTATTGACATACTGGTTAACAACGTCGGTGTTGGTGATGGAGACAGAAAGGTTGCTGCTTTAAGTGAAGACGTTTGGGATCGTATCTTTGATGTCAATTTAAAGGCCATGTGGATGGTTTCAAAGCAAGTATTGGCTGTCATGAAGAAGCAAGAGCATGGCGTGATTATCAATATTTCCTCGATAGCCTCGCAGCTTTATCATGGCGGCACAGCTTATGAAGTGAGTAAAGCCGGCGTAAACAAACTGACAGAATCAATAGCAGCAGGTTATGCAAAATACGGAATACGATGTAATGCGGTGCTACCGGGATTAATGGATACACCGATGGCGATTGAGGGTACCGCGAAAGCAACGGGGCTACCTGCAGAGAAAATTCGAGAACGAAGAGCTTCGATGGTTCCCCTCCAGAAAAAACAAGGCAGTGCATGGGATACCGCCTCAGCAGCACTATTTCTTGCCTCAGATGAAGCTGCATATATTACAGGTGCACTATTGCCGGTTGATGGCGGTATGTCTTTAAAACCCCATTAAGCATATTGATGATGTTGGCTTGTTGTGCGCTTTATTTTTTAGAATAGTTTGTAAACAGGATGATTGAGAAAATGAGTTCAGAAAAGAAAAGAAGTGACATCTATGGTGATCTAGATCAAAAGAAAGGTATCGTCAACTCCCTTATTCCGGCTGCGACAGTTGTCTTATTGAGGGAACCTGATAGTGGTCAAATGCAGGTTTTGATGCTACAAAAAAATATGAATATCAGTTTTGGTGGTATGTGGGTATTCCCTGGAGGCAAAATAGATAATGAAGACTATCTGCAAACAAAAGGCGCTGATGGCTCGACGGGCGATGTTTCAAGAACCGTAGAGGAGACAGAGATTGCCGCTAAGAGAGCAGCGGTAAGAGAAGCGGAAGAAGAGACGGGCATTCAGCTCAATGCTGAAAACTTTGTCTCCTTTGCCCACTGGACACCACCCGCAAGTACGCCAAAGAGATTTGCCACTTGGTTTTATGTTGCTGTGGTTTCTGCTGATCAGGAGGTCAATGTTGATGGTGGAGAGATTCTTAATCATCGTTGGGTAGAACCAGATCAGGCGTTGCAGTTGCAGGCAGAGGGGAAAATTGATTTGGCACCACCCACTTGGATTTCTTTATTCCATGTTGGTCAGTATAAGAATGCCAAAGATGTACTGTCTGCACTGAGTGAGCAAAAAGATAAAATATATGAGACTTGTATTGTAAAGAATGATCAAGGGGTGAGAGTTGCGCTCTGGTCAGGTGATGCAGGTTATGAAAAGGAGATCGCCGATATTGAAGGTGAGCGGCATCGATTAGTTTTGGAAGAAAGTGGTTTTATTTTTGAAAATACAGTTGAGCAGTACTAATTAAAAGAGGGTAGACAGATGGCGATAGATTTTGAAGTCGAACCAGCGTTTCAGAAACAGGTAGATTGGGTAGAAAACTTTGCGAAGGAAGAAATTGAACCGCTAGATCATTTCATGAGTTCTGGGCGTGACAAAAATGGAGAGCGACTCGATAAAGATAGTTGGGATGCGATCAGAGCCCATATCAAAGCGCTACAAGATCAAGTTAAAGAAAAGGGTTTGTGGGGCTTTCATCTAGGTCCTGATTTAGGGGGTCCTGGATTGGGACAAGTTAAATTATGTTTGCTTAATGAAAAATTAGGTAAAACGAGAATGGGTCCGACGATCTTTGGTTGTCAGGCGCCTGACACAGGAAACATGGAGTTAATCGCGCATAATGGTACGGATGAGCAGAAGAAAAATTACTTAGAACCTCTGCTGTCTGGGGAGAAACGATCTGCCTATTCTATGACTGAGCCCCATGCAGGCGAGCCGGGTGAATTCAAATGTACAGCTACTCGTGACGGAGATGAATGGGTTCTCAATGGAGAGAAATGGTTTACATCAAATGGTGCTAGTGCAGATTTTCTTATTGTGATGGCTGTGACTGCACCGGATAAACCATTGTTAGAGCGCGCCTCAATGTTCCTGGTAGATAGAGAAACAGAAGGTGTTGAGATAGTCCGAAATGTACATGGATTAGGCACACCACTTCGAGAAAACTATGATACAAGACCGGGAAGAGGCGGGCATGCCTATATTCGTTATAATAATGTGCGATTGCCTGCAGGTGCTTTATTAGGTACTGAAGGCGCAGGGTTTGTTGGTTCTCAAACGCGTTTGAGTGGTGGTCGAGTCCATCACGCGATGCGTGCGGTTGGTGTCTGCACTAAAGCGCTTGATATGGCTTGCGAGCGTGCTTTGAGTCGTCGTGCTAAAGGAGAGTTACTTTCAGATTTGCAAATGGTGCAATCTGATCTTGCTGATTCTTATATTCAATTAAAACAATTCCGCCTCCACGTTCTCTATACAGCTTGGCTAATTGATAAAACGGGGGCTTACACCAGAGAAATTCGCCGTGAAATAGCAGCGATCAAAATTAGTGCCGCAAAAGTTAATCATGACATCATATATCGGACTATTCATTTACATGGTGCCTTGGGTATGTCGAATGAAACAGAATTAGGCGACATGTGGTTATCCGCGCCTCAGATGGGGATTATGGACGGCACCACTGAAGTTCATAAAGCGAATTTGTCAAAGTTATTGCTAAGAGACTATGAGGCCTCTGACGACTTGTTCCCAACTTATCATTTGCCAAAACTGATTGCTAAAGCTCAGGATAAATTTGAGAAGGTTATTGATCAATATCTGAAAGCCTAGCTATTAGAAATTGAGAAATAGAGATTGACGACGCTGCCGATGACCATTGTAAAAAGGTGATCAACAGGACTAAAGAATAATTTATTAATTGGTATTACAAAATATATGACAATCAAACTTACACGTGATGAAGTAATAAAATCTCTGACCTCAAAGGGTGAGGATTATGAACTAAACTTGCAGCCGCTATATGGTCGCCAGTGCAGAACCTTTGTTAACGGACCACAAACGCTTAGAGATTTATTTGATCAATCTCGCTCGGATGAAACTTTTATCGTCTATAAGGATGAAAGAATGACTTACGAGGAGGCATATCGTCAAGCGAGTCGGATAGCTTTTTTGCTGATGGATCAATGTGGGGTGGTGAAGGGCGATAGGGTCGCAATATCTATGCGAAATTACCCAGAGTGGATATTAAGCTTTATGGCGATCACCTCCATCGGCGCTATTGCAGTTGCAATGAACTCTCTCTGGACAACAGAGGAAATGGCTTTTGGTCTCACAGACAGTGGCGCCAAAGTACTATTTGCAGACGAGGAACGCTTGCATCGAATAGCGCCAGTAAGGCAGAAACTTGCGATCGAAATTCTTGCCGTTCGCTCAACTTTATCCTTAGAAAGTGGGATCAAAGACCTGCATTCAGAATTAGAAAAAATTGAAGAATGTGCTATGCCGGAAGTTGAAGTGACACCATTTGATGATGCCACTTTGATGTATACATCGGGCTCTACAGGGCACCCAAAAGGTGCGGTGGCATGTCACCGAAATGTTGTAACATCCCTCATGTCTTGGGAGTTGGAAGCAAAAATTGGTGGCATGCTTAACAATCTAGAACCTGCAGAATTACCCTATCAAGCAGCGACTTTATTGGGCGTACCATTGTTTCATGCAACAGGGCTATTAGCCGCCTTATTGCTTTCCTTTAGGGCACAGCGGAAAGTAGTCGCGATGTATAAGTGGGATGTGGCTTTGGCTGCTGAGCTTATCGCCGAGGAAAAGATTAATTCCTTTATCGCTCCAGCGGCCATGACCGGAGATTTGGTTTCATTTGCCCGCAGCCACGATAAGGATCTAAGTTCCTTAGATGTGGTTGGCGGCGGCGGGGCACCTCGCGCCCCTGAACAAGTAAAAAGTATATCTCAATCATTTGGAAAGGCATTGCCAAATACAGGTTGGGGCATGACAGAAACCAATGCCATTGGCACGGGGATTGGTGGTGAAGATTATCTTGCCCATCCAAGTAGCTCTGGTCGTTGTGCTGCGGTATTAGATATCAAAATTGTTAGCGAAGATGGACAAACACTGGCGGCTGGAGAGCGAGGTGAAGTCTTAATCCGAGGCACGTCTATTATTCGTGGGTATTGGAATAGACCCGAAGCCAATGCTGAGACCTTCAATGATGGTTGGTTAAAAACAGGTGATGTTGCCTATTTAGATGAAGAGGGCTACCTCTATATAGTTGATCGCATAAAAGACTTGGTGATAAGAGGTGGAGAAAATATCGGATGTGCTGAAGTAGAGGCTGCATTACTTTCCCATCCTCAGGTGGTAGAAGCATCAGTATATGCTGTCCCAGATGATAGATTAGGTGAGGAAGTGGGCGCAAGTATGATGGTTAGCGCGGATATTGATGAAGCTGAATTTAGAGTATTCTTAGAGGGTGCAATCTCGCGGTTTAAGATACCGCGGTATATGCAATATACTTCCGATTCGCTTTGGCGAATCGCCTCCGGGAAAATAGATAAAAAACGTATTCGTGAGGCAGCGGTAAAAGAAATACAGGGTCAGGGGTAAGGCCTGCTCCCATAAAAAAGGATATTGATATGGCAATAACAGTATATCTATCTGGTGAAATTCACACAGATTGGCGGAAGGAAATAATAGATGGTGCTAAGGCTGCTGGCTTAGATATCGAGTTTACTTCAGCGGTATGTGATCACGCGGCCAGTGATGCAGCTGGAGATGTTCTGGGTTCGGAATCAAATAGTTTTTGGCGGGATCATAAATCAGCAAAGGTGAATGGAATCCGAACAAAAACCTTGATTGAGATGAGTGACGTCGTTGTCGTGAGATTTGGTGATAAGTATAAACAATGGAATGCTGCATTTGATGCAGGATATTGCGCTGCCTTGGGTAAACCATTTGTGACGCTGCATGCTGATGATATTATCCACCCTTTAAAAGAGGTAGATGCCGCCGCTATGGCATGGACTACCTCGGTCGATCAGGTCGTTGAAGTGCTGCGGTACATTGCAAGGTCAAATTAAATGATCAGGTCAAATTAAGCTCCGTGAAAAAACATGTCCTCATTGTAGGCGGGGGTATTGGTGGCCTTAGTGCGGCCCTATGTTTAGCGCGTTGTAATATTTCCTCAGAAATCATTGAAAAAGCCTCTGAAATTACGGAAGTAGGTGCCGGTCTACAACTGAGCCCAAATTGTAGTCGTGTGCTACATCAATTGGGATTGGAAAGTGCTTTGTCCAAAAATGCCGTGAAACCAGAATCAATTAAAATTAGATCTTGGCGTACGGGTGCTGTGCTTGAGACCACGACGCTTGGTGCAGAAATTCAAGCTATCACTGGCTTCCCCTATTACCACATTCATAGAGCAGATCTCATTGCAGTATTACTGGATGCTATCGATTCAGAATCGCTTATCACCTTGCATAAAGGCGAATCTGTGACATCCTTTTCTCAAGACGCTGATTGTGTATCCGTTCAAACGCTCAATGGTGCTTACGAGGGTGATGTACTTATTGGTGCTGACGGCTTGCATTCAACTATTCGTTCTCAAATGTTTGGGCAGGATAATCCAGTATTTACCGGTAATGTCGCATGGCGATTTCTCGTGCCTGTTAGTCAATTGATTGATAGGCCGGTAATGTCGGCACAATCTTGGTGGGGACCCAATAAACATTGGGTTCATTATTACGTTAAAGGAGGCGATTTTGTTAACTGTGTTTGTGTTGTAGAAAAGCAGTCGTCAGATCTTGAATCCTGGGATCAGCGGGGAGACGTTAAAGAATTAAGACAAGCTTTTAGCAACTGGCATCAAGATATTCAGCTGCTGCTGAGAAATATTGATGATACAAGTTGTTTTAAAACTGCGCTTTATGATCGGCGACCCATGAATTCTTGGAGTAAAAATAGAGTAACTTTGTTAGGCGATGCATGCCATCCGACTTTACCGACTATGGCCCAGGGTGCCGCCATGTCAATAGAAGATGCTGCGACAATTTCCTTTTGTATCAACAATGGTGGGAATGATCCTGAAAAAGCGCTATTACAATATCAGTCCTTGAGAATGCAGAGAACGGCATCTTTACAACAATGGGCTCGCAGGAATGCAAAAATTTTTCACCTCAGCGGGCCGGCTGCGTGGATGCGGGATAGGCTCATGTTTTTAGGTCCCGCCAGTAAGATCCTGGAAGAAGTCTACACCTATAACGTCTATGCTAATGATGAACCTTCTAAGTCGTCTTTTTGACATGAAAGGTGAGCTTGGTAAAACATATTCTTACTCCAGATAAGTTACAATAGATTTATGAATATACCTATTACAGTAATACCCGGTGATGGCATCGGAGAAGAAATCATGTCATCCGTTCTATCAATCCTAGAAAGCTTGGACTGTGGTTTGGTTTTCGAGGAAGCCTTAGCTGGCGGCCCTGCCATTGCTGAAGGTTTAGATTTGATACCAGAGGAAACCTTGGCGCAGATCGAAAAGAATGTTGCCACCCTAAAAGGTCCTATTACCACGCCCATTGGCCGAGGCTTTACCTCGGTTAATGTTTCCTTAAGGCAACATTTTGATCTTTTTGCCAACGTTAGGCCTGCACTATCCATTCCAGGGGCAACCAAACGTTATTCCGATATTGATATTTTAATTGTTAGAGAGAACATGGAAGGTTTGTACTCGGGCATTGGCCACAAAGTCAGTGAGGATGGAGAGAGAGCAGAACTCACGAGTGTCGTGACGCGTCGAGGCAGTGGGCGAATATTGCGCCATGCATTTTCCCTCGCGCAAAAATTGGGTCGCAAGAAGGTCACCGTTGTTCATAAGGCCAATATAATGCGCTCCACTTCGGGTTTATTCCTCGATGTATCAAAGGAAGTCCGAAAGGAATTCCCTGATATCGAATGTGAGGAAATGATCGTTGATAACTGCGCGATGCAATTGGTCATGAATCCACATCGCTTTGATGTCATTGTTACAACGAACCTTTTTGGCGACATTTTGTCGGATTTGTGTGCTGGGCTAATTGGTGGTTTAGGTCTGACGCCCGGCGCTAATATTGGTGACGATAGAGGAATTTTTGAAGCAGTTCATGGCAGTGCGCCAGATATAGCGGGTTTGAACATCGCGAACCCCACCGCATTATTATTGGGCTCAGCTATGATGTTAGATTACCTTCAGTTGACTGAACAGTCCGCAAGAATTCGAAGCACTGTTCGTCAAGTTATAGGTGATGGCAAGGTACTGACAGCGGATCTAGGTGGTAGTGCGACGACGGTAGAATATACTAGTGCATTGATTGACTGCCTTAAAGCTGGCTAAGATGCGTGGGATCATAATAAATTAGTGTGTTTTGCCAGAAGCAGGGCCAGTTGAAACCCAACGGCCTATGGTGCGATACATTGCCTCTCGATTGATTGGTTTTGTAATATAGTCATTCATCCCCGCCGCGATACAATTTTCCCTATCTCCTTTCATTGCATTTGCCGTCATCGCGACAATGGGCAGTGCTTTCATTTTCAAAATGTCTCGAATAGATCGGGTAGCTTCAAAACCATCCATGACGGGCATTTGAATGTCCATTAGAACAAGATCAAACTTACCCCTTGTCAAAGCACGAATTGCTTGTTGTCCATTCTCAGCTATTTCTACTTGCATTTTGCCTTTGATAAGCAGCGTTTTTGCTAACATCTGGTTGACTTTGTTATCTTCAACTAAAAGAATGTTTGCCCCTTCCCACGCCGGATTAGTTTCTGTTTCCAGTATGTGAATCAAGCAACCCGCCTCAACATGTTCATTAATGTGATCCGAAATGCATTTGTCAATTTCTTCACGATAGATATTGAGGGGGGCAGCAGATTTAATTGATTCGTTGAGATTTTCAGGAAAGCAGTCTGATATAAAAAATACCTTTCGCTGTGAATCTGAATCCGTTTTATTGCTGCCTAATTTCCTCAGAAAAGATTTAGGTAGCGAGCCAACATCGCGACAAATAATAATCACTGAATCTGTTGAGGTACCTAATAATTCCATGCCTTCAGGCAGGGTTGCTGTTTGAATGTGTTTTCGATGTTGAATAAGCTGTTGTACTAAATCGCTTTGATAGTCTTTTTCATACAATAATAGTGAAATTTGTGTGTTCGAATCATTTGCCAAAGGTTTGAGGTCAATTTCAAAGGAAAACGTAGAGCCCTTGTTATTAATGCTTGTTACTCCGAATGAGCCTCCCATTAAAGTGGCGAGCTGTTTTGAAATCGCAAGCCCCAAACCCGTTCCTCCATACTTTCTAGTAGTTGATGCGTCAGCTTGAGAAAATGAACTAAAAAGCCGTTTTTGTGCGTTTATGTTCATGCCGATGCCCGTATCACTGACAACAAATCGACATCTAATATTATCTGAATTCGCGGTGACAAGTTTGGCTTCTATCGTGACATTACCTTGCTCGGTAAATTTTAGTGCGTTGTTAGTCAGGTTTATGAGGATCTGACCTAGGCGAAGAGAGTCCCCGAGAACGATGTGTGGTAATTCTGCATCGACTAAACTGTCTAGCTTTATATCCTTCTCTTTTGCAACATGATCAAACATGGCGTGAATATCATTTAAGGAAGTTTGGATGCTAAATGGCTGTAGTTCTAGTTCAAGTTTCCCTGACTCTATTTTAGAAAAGTCCAAGATGTCATTGATGATGTGAAGCAGATTTTCTGAGCTGATGTGGATTTTTTCAATATAGGTGCGTTGTTCTTTATTTAAGTTTGTGGCCAATGACAAATCACTAAAACCAAGGATGGCATTCATAGGCGTCCGAATTTCATGGCTCATATTGGCAAGAAATTCGCTCTTCGCTGCCGCGGAAGATTCTGCTCTATCCTTAGCTCTTTTCTCCTGGTTAATTTTGTCAGCTAAACTTAGGGATATAATGATGACCATGCCAAGGAGGCCTAATTCGTCAAGATAATTGTTTATAAAATTGTCAGCAATAATGCCGTTTAGGCGTAATGGTATAGATAGAATCCCGCCTAAGGCAAGACTGGTAGCCAGTGTAAAAATGCCAGCGCCTTGAATATTATGCTTTATCGCGACAATGGATATAACCACGATGAGTATCGGGCAGCTGATAAGGATTATTATAAGGGGCTTTATTAGTCCCCACTGTGAAAGAGGAAATATTGCAGTAATCAGAATTGACCCAAGGATAGTTAAAAGCGCCTTGTCAAGTATCGGAGACCATTCATGGGGCCGTAAATAGACGCGAGCGAATATGCCATGAAAGATGACCATAAACGTAATGCTTATTCTTTTTATAATAGGTTCTAGCTCAGGGTGTTGAGGCCAAAAATATTGAAAGCCAATGCCGGAATAAGAAATATTCCAGCAAAGCACAGAGAGCATCCAAGCGACAAAGGTAAGAAAGACCGGATCTTTAAGAGAGAGATAGATCATCAAATTATAAATGATCAATATCGTTAAGGTGCCATACAAAGCACCTAGCGCAAAATTGTTTGTCATGATGGATTGATAAAAATCTGCAGGGCTCTCTAATATCGGATTGATTGTAACGCCAGCGAAATTTGACAGTCTGAAAATAATTTTATGGGAACCAGGATTCATCGTGACGTCAAAGACCAATTCATTTCTTTGAATCATGCGATCCGTAAATCGATCCTTTTGACGTATATGCCATTCATCGAGAAGTACGTCGTCGACATAGTGATAATAATCGACACTCACTAAAGGTTTGTTCGTTAGGTGAAGAAGCCAAGATGTGTCAAATTTTTTCTCAGGATAGTCAAAGGTCGATTGAGTCCATATAGCACCTTCTATAAGCCCGAAACTGTTCTTGGCATCGGCATCGATTAATACGACTTGGCCAGAAAGAATGTCCGATACTTCATACTGTTCTTCGGGGTCCTCTAGTATCAATAAGGATTCGCTTAGCTGATAAGGCGCATCGGCATCTATGATCAAAGTAGCTGCTTGACTTACCTGTAGTACAAAATAAAAAATAATGAGACACCATCGAGGCCTCATGACGAGTTCCAATTACAGAGATATTGACATTAAGTGTAAATGTATTCCAGAGAAATGACAATCTTGGTTGAAGACCGAGCATTTGGACAATTTTGAATCTTGGTGGACTTTGTCACTTGAGGCGGTTGATGAAACCAATCTAGATCGGGGTGGTTGGAGTACTGTTTACACATATCGGCATAAGGGAAAGTTGTTTTATGTGAAGCGGCAGTCTAATCACCTTTCCAGAAGTTTAAGCTCGGGCTTACGGAAGATTCCTACTTTTGAAATGGAATTTCAGCAAATTGGTAGGTATATACAAAATGAAATTCCTTGCATAGATCCCGTATTTTTCGAGACGCGGAAGGTCGATGGCGAACTTAACCTTGAGTATCAAGCGATATTAGTCAGCGAAGCTTTAGAGGGCTGTATTGCGCTTGATGCGCTATTGTATGGGGGTGAGGCGATAGTGTATAAGCGCAAAGTCCAGCTTTGTGCTGCTCTGGCGAGTTCGATCAGTCACTTGCACAGTGCGGGAATAGAGCATTACAACCTCTACCCTAAGCATATTTTTATAAGACCATCTGCGGATGGTTTTGAAGTTCGATTTATTGATCTGGAAACAAGTCGCTCTCATTTTGGCTTATTGAAGAAAAAGTGTCGAGATATCGAAACATTACCAAGAAGAACGATTGGGGTGAGTAAAGCGAATAGACTTCGATTTTTATTGCAATATTTTGGTAAGACGAGAGTTGATCCACAGATAAGGCGTACAATTGGCATTATTCAAAAGCGTAGTGATTGAAAAAATAAGAGAACAAAGAGGGCTGAGCCTGAACTTTAGTCGAGGGGCAAAGCGGTATCAAATTTCAATTCTCGAAGCGCGACATTTGATTTTATTTGAGAAATTTCAGGTAGCTCAAAGAGAAAATCTTCTAAAAATTTGTCAAAACTTGATATGCTTTTTGTTAGAACCCGAAGTATAAAGTCCGCATCTCCCGTTGTCGCGAAACATTCCATGATTTCTTTTCTGCTTTGAATGGCGGTCTCAAAAGTTTGGGTATTTTGTTTATTGTGTCGAGAGAGTGTGATGTGTACAAAAACACAGAGGTCTAATCCGATGGATGCCCTATTCAATAAACTGGTGTAACGCGTTATTACCCCCGTACTCTCCAATGCCTTAACGCGCCTCCAGCAAGATGCTGTAGAAATGCCAACTTGTTCAGCAAGGTCTTGGTTACTAATCCTTCCCTCCTGTTGGAGTATCAACAATATTTGGCGATCTATTCTGTGGAGTTTTTGTCCATTATCTTTAGTGTTTATACTCATTATGAAACAATCTTTCATTAATTGATGAAATTGTGAGATTAATGTCAACTAAATGCGTAAAAATGTCAATAATTAGCAAGCACCTTACATCATTATCAGATTACACTCTCTTTTTTCCAGCGAGAGTGAACATTGGCTAACACGTAGATGAGTCAAGACAGTATTCAACAACAGCTACCTGTCCATTTGCGGCAGTATGTTGCAGAGCAGGACTACGAGGCGCGATATTCTTCGAGAGATCAAGCGGTGTGGCGATATGTACTGGCACAGTTGGTGAGTCATTTGACGGACAAAGCCCACCCAGTTTACTTTGATGGTTTGGTGAGAACAGGGATTACATTAGATTCCATCCCGTCGATTGATGAGATGAACAACAGTCTTTCACATTTGGGGTGGAGGGCCATTGTAGTAGATGGTTTCATTCCACCCCAAGCATTCATGGAATTACAATCTCTGAAAGTACTGGCGATTGCCTTAGACATGCGTGCGATTGAACATATCGAATATACGCCTGCACCGGACATCATTCATGAAGCAGCAGGCCATGCCCCCATCATTGCAGATGAAGAGTATTCAGAATATCTCCAAAAATTTGGAGAAGTAGGGATGAAGGCTATCTTCAATAACTGGGACTTAGCGGTCTATGAGGCGGTAAGAGGGCTTTCTATTGCCAAAGAAAATACTGATCTAGATAGTCATCAACTTCGAAACTTCGAGGACAAGCTTCAATGCCTATTGGATAATCAAGGGCAACCTTCTGAACTTGCGATGCTAACGCGACTACATTGGTGGACGGTTGAATACGGCCTTGTCGGTAGTCTGGACGATAATAAAATTTTTGGTGCGGGCTTACTTTCCTCCCTGAGAGAATCAGATTATTGTCTAGGTGAAAGTATTATAAAACGTCCCTTGAGCGTTGAGGCCGTATTGACGAGCTATGATATTACAAAGCCACAACCACAGCTTTTTGTCACAAAAAGTTGTCGGCATCTTACTCAAGTTCTGGAAGAGTATGCTCATTTGATGTGCTATCAAGTGGGGGGAAGTGATTCTATTCAGACTGCGATTGATGCAGGTATTGTCGCAACTTGTGAATATAGCTCTGGCCTTCAGGTTTCAGGAAAATTTAATAGGCTGCTTCAAAATGCCCTTGGAAGTGAAATTTATCTTGGCACCGAGGGACCCACTCAACTTGCAATCAATCAATCCGAAATAGAAGGTCATGACATTCGCTATCACAGAAAAGGTTTTGGTTCTCCTATCGGTCGAGTGTGTAATTTAATGAAAGCCCTTGAAGATGCAAGTGAGTATGACTTACAAATGATGGGGATAAAAAGAGAAGGGTCCGTAACGCTCGAGTTTTTATCCGGTGTTCAAGTTCAGGGAAAGCTTGATTCGATACTAAAAGAAAATGGGAAGTTAGTACTGTTTAGCTTTAGCAATTGTACCGTTAGTGGCCCATCAGGTGAGACGCTTTTTGATCCTTCATGGGGTAATTACGACATGGCCGTGGGGGAAAGCATAGTATCAGTCTTTGCGGGTAGTGCCGACAGAAGTAAGTGTGATGTATATCCGCCTAAGCTTGAGAAAATCGCTAAAGTGGATAAGCATTCGAAGGAGACGCTTGAAGAGTTTGATTTGTATGCGAGAGTGCGGGAGTGTCGAGATTCTTTAGAAGATGGAAAGCTGGGTGCTAATGCCTTGAATGAACTCATAAAGAATGCGCAAGAAAAATGCCCAAGTGCCTGGCTGTTGCACTTGGAATTATATGAACTTTCAATTTCCCTTGAAACTCACATTGATTTGACGGCACATTATCTTGATCTACTGTGCGTAAGCCATCCAATTTATGCGCCATTAATTACCCAAGGTCGCAACTTACATAGCGCGTACATTTCCGACTAGATTTAACATATAATCTTTTTGAAGATTCATGAAAATGTCGCTTTACATGAATTTGCCCAAGGACTTCACCAAGACTTATTTCTCCTCCTACTCTGAGACACCGCACCCACAACGATTCAACCGTTTTTTTCGACCTTGTAAAGTATTATCCCAAAAATCAAAATTAGCAGCCTCGATCTCTTCAGGTAGTAGCCTCGCATTGTTTGAGATCATATGGTAGCTAAGATAAACTTTCCAAGTATCCAAGTATCCAAGTATCCAAGTATCCAAGTATCCAAGTATCCAAGTATCCAAGTATCCAAGTATCCAAGTATCCAAGTATCCAAGTATCCAAGTATCCAAGTATCCAAGTATCCAAGT
>JBLHIH010000003.1:0-81723 GCA_047616645.1 Flavobacterium sp.
CCGAGGCGGGTGATGATGCCTACGCCCATCATATTCAATGTTCGACGCAGAACCCAAGGTTGCAGCGGGCTGCTGCTGCTATGGTCAAAAACGATATGCCAATGGCAGAGAAACTGTTGAAAACACACCTGAATGAGACACCTACCGATGTGCCGGCAATAAGGATGCTAGCCGAGGTTGCTGTCAGGTGCGCACAAAATGACGCTGCTGAAAATCTATTACTGCGTTGTCTGGCGCTTGCGCCGAGCTTTGCGGCTGCTCGTTATAGTTATGCGGTCTTGCTGCATCGACGAAATGATTCCGCTGAAGCTCTGGTGGAGGTTGAACGTTTGTTGCTGGCTGAACCGGATAGTCCGAGCTATCGCAATTTATGTGCTGTTATTCTTAGCCGAATTGGTGAGTACGATCGTTCCGCTCAGTTTTATGTGCGGCTGCTGGATGAGTACCCAGGTAATGCTAAAGTTTGGCTCAGTTATGGACATGTGCTGAAAACTGCAGGTCAGCAGCAGCAATGCATTGATGCTTACCGCAAGAGCATTAAAATTAACCCCTCTTTTGGCGAAGCTTATTGGAGTCTGGCTAACATGAAGACTTTTGAGTTTACGGATAATGATCAGAAGGCCATGAATCATCAAATCTCAAAAGCTGAACTCGGTGATGAAGATCGTCTACATTTACATTTTGCTATGGGTAAAGCCTTTGAGGATGCGGAGCATCATGCACAAGCCTTTGAACATTACCGAAAAGGAAATGAAACTCACCGTGCGGGAATTAACTATAATGCTGATCTCAACTCCACGCGAATTCAGCGCCTGAAAAAACAGTTTACACGAGATTTTTTCGCATCCAGAGCGGATTCAGGTAGTGATAAATGCGACCCAATATTTATCGTTGGTATGCCTCGCTCGGGTTCGACACTGCTAGAACAAATTCTCTCCAGCCACTCTGCAGTGGAAGGCACGACCGAATTGCCAGATATTATTAGCATGGCGAAAGTGCTACGGGAGGAGGCAGGCTCAGATGAAATTGCGGCATTTACCGAGGTGCTTGCGTCGAAGAATGTTGGAGAACTTCGTCAGATGGGTGAGCAGTATTTAGAGACGACGCGTGTTCATCGCAAAACCAACAGCCCCTTTTTTATTGACAAGATGCCCAACAATTTTTTATACATCGGTCTGATTCAACTCATATTACCCAATGCAAAAATCATCGATGCCAGAAGACACCCATTGGGCTGCTGTTTTTCCAATTTCAAACAATACTATGCCCGTGGCCAGAGTTTTAGTTATGGTTTATCCGACATGGGGCAATTTTATCGTGACTATGTGGAATTGATGGCGCATTTTGATGAAGTGCTTCCTGGGAGAATTCACCGTGTCCACTATGAGAGAACGGTTGAGGATACCGAGTCGGAAGTCCGCCGACTGCTTGACTATTGTGGTTTGCCCTTTGAGCCTGGCTGCCTTCGATTCTTCGAAAATGCCCGTCCCGTTCGCACAGCAAGCTCAGAACAGGTGCGCCGGCCGATCTACCGGGAAGGAATAGAACAATGGCGGAATTATGAGGCGTGGCTTGACCCGCTCAAAGTTGAACTGGGGACTGTCCTTGACCTCTATCCTGAGGTTCCAAATTATTAGAGGCTAGATCGACTGGTCTCTTGGCTTCAATGCGTAGCACTGAATCAAATATGGGCTCACCTTTCTCAGTGTTTATCAGCCTGGTCAAGGTTTTTATCAATTGATCTGCCTTGCCTAACTGTGCTAATTTAACTCGCTTGCATCACTTACACAGAATAGATAAGAGCGCGCGCGTTAATAAGAGCCTACGGCAGTTTCAGCAAGAAGCGTGACCGTGGAAACTAAAGATAATAAGGAGTTAGGCAATGCACCGATCCCGCTTGAAAAACTTACCACCTCGTTTCACCAAAACCCCGCTGGCAGCTGCTTTGATATTACTGAGTCCTGGCTTGGCTGTAGCCGAAGGCGATGGCCAAAGAGCTATTGAAGAGGTGGTGGTTACCGCCCAAAAGCGCTCTGAGAATATGCAGGATGTGCCCATCAGCATCGTTTCGCTCGGTACCGAAGCACTGCGTGAAAGAGGCATCCAAAATTTCGTTGATTACACGCAGGCACTACCCAGTGTGGCGATACAGAGATCATTAGGCGCAGGCTCCGGATACAATCGCGTTTACATGCGTGGTATTGCTACTGCTGGTGATGGGCAGGCAACCACCTCCCAGCCGAGCGTTGGCATGTATCTGGACGAAATGCCCATTACAACCATCCAGGGTAATCTGGATATCCACATGTACGATGTAGCGCGTGTGGAATCGCTTTCCGGACCCCAAGGTACGCTTTACGGCGCAAGCTCTCAGGCAGGTACTATTAGGGTTATTACCAACAAACCTGAAATGTCCGAGTTTTCTGCCAGTTATAGCGTCGAAGGTAATATGGTTGATGGTGATGATACCGGCTTTGCAGCAGAAGGCTTTGTTAATATCCCCCTTACTGACAATATGGCCATTCGATTGGTCGGTTGGTCGCGATCTGACGCAGGTTATGTAGATAACGTCAGGGGAACCCGAACCTTCGCAGGTAGAACCAGCACAACGCTCGATGACATTACTCTTGACAACGCAAACATCGCAAAGGACAACTACAATACACAAGATGTAATTGGTGGTCGTGCTGCGCTTAAGATTGATTTAAATGAAGATTGGACTGTAACAGGCACCGCGATTGCTCAGCAGTCTGACAGCGAAGGTTCCTGGGGTGAGGACAGAAGCGCTTTCGTCTCGGGTGAAAATGAGGTTACCCATTTTCAAGAAGAGTTTACCGATGACGAGTGGTATCAACTTGGTCTGACGATTGAAGGCCAAGTGGGTAGCTTTGATGTCAGCTTTACCACTTCCTACATGGATCGTGAATTTGACGGCTCCTTTGATTATTCTGACTACTCGTACTGGTATGACACGCTCTATACCACTGGCTATTATGCCGATTTGCGTTTTGACAATACTGGCGCTCGAGTTGAACCTAATGCCTTTTTTGCTTCGGCGGGTACGCGAAATATGCCGGGTGACTATTCCACTTCGGATGACGGCTATACAAAGACCAGCACGGAGTTGCGCATCAGTACCGCATCGGACAAACGTCTAAGGGGAATGATGGGCTTCTACACAAATAAACAGAAACATGACTTCAAACAGCATTTTAAGAGCGACGGTCTTCCTGATGTGTTGCTAATGAATGCCAATGAACCTGGCGCTCAGCAATTTCCTGACACCATTTATCTCAATAGCTTTGACCGAATAGATACGGATGAAGCTATATTCGGCAACATCAGTTATGACATAACGGATGCGTTGGAACTGACAGTGGGTTTACGATTCTTTAGGCCGGAGGTGACGGTCAAAGGGTTCTTTGGATTTGGTCTCGGTTTCACGCCAATCTGGTCAAGTAATGGTGAGAATAAATGCGCCTCGCAGGTGGATTATAAAGATGCGCCTTGCCTGAATGTAGACAAGGGTATCAGTGAAAGTGAGCACATCGGACGTGTAAACCTGACGTGGTCGGTTTCTGAGGATCACATGGTTTATGCAACGTGGTCTGAGGGTTATCGTCCAGGCGGTATCAACCGGAATCCCGCTGCAGACGATTACGTTTCAGACTTTCTGACCAACTATGAGTTTGGTTGGAAAACTCAGTGGGCTGATAGTACTTTCCAATTTAATGGTGCTGTTTTTATAGAAGAATGGGAAGACTTCCAGATCTCTTTTACCGGTGCTAACGCGATTACACAGGTTGCCAACGGACCCTCAGCAGACGTGACAGGGATAGAGTCACAGTTTCTCTGGGTGCCAACAAACAATTTGGAAATATCAGCGTCCTTCGCTTATATTAATTCTGAACTGGATGGCGACTATGGCCCTGGAGGTAATTCTGATGGTTCGCCCTTGGCACCATCGGGCACTCAGCTACCTGTGACGGCTAAGTTCAAGGGTAATGTACTGGCCCGTTATGGCTTTGAGCTCGGTGGCTTCGATGCTTATCTGCAGGGTACGATGTCCTATGAGGGATCGCGCGCTTCAAGTCTGAACGTGAGAGACAATGCGATCAGGGGTGATGTTCCTTCTAGCTCATTAGTTGATCTATCCGCGGGCATTAGAAATGAGAACTATGCGATTGATCTGTTTATCAAAAATGCGACTGATGAAGATGCTGCGCAGTTTCTGACGTCACAATGTGCAACCGGGACCTGTGGTACACAGAACTATGGCGTAAGACATAGGCCGCGTACTATTGGACTCAGGTTCTCGCAGGATTTCTAAATCTTTAGCCTGATGTGAGCTGAAAAGCACACGAAATAAGGTACTTGACTATTTGATTGGTCAGGTACCTTTTTTTGCGGCAAAATTCGTTCACTTTATTCGTTCACTTTATTCGTTCACTTTATTCGTTCACTTTATTCGTTCACTTTATTCAGCGGCGGTGTTAACCCACAGAGGATTACTGTACGCGCGCTTGCCTTTCAAATCCTCAACAACCAGGCTAAACCAGGTGTTTTTCAGTGGTGTGACTTTAAAGCTCACCGCAGTCAAATCGAGGACGCCGGCTAAATTTTGGGTCTGTGATATCTGTCCCTGTTCAATGAGCTTGATACTTTCAAGGCCATTAATAGCCTGCACCGAAAAGTTAAGTGTCAGTTGGGTGCCCCTGGGGTGGTTAAGCTCCTCTCCGAACATCAGCTCCGGATAAATTAGCGGGCCAAGCGATGCATAAGCATGCCCTTGGTGAAGCGCTTCTACAAAACGCTCAGGGGTTAAATCTTCCTCTACTTTGACATACATTCGTGCCGTTCCGGAAACATGACGCCAGACATCATGTACATCAGAACCCGCTGAAAAATAATGTCGTTTTCCCTGATTCCACAAACGCCAGGTCTGTTCAATGATTTTGCTGTTGTCTCCTGCGCCCACTTCAATAAGGTCAAATGCTTCACTGTAGCCTCCAGGGATCTGATGCGTCTCCTGGCTATGGAAATAGCCGTAGGCAATATAGGGGTGGTTTACTTGTATAACGTCTGCGCCCATTCTTCTAGCATCGGCGAAAATCTCCTGTACGGTTGCCGTCCCTGTATCAATCAAGATTTCTTTGTCCGCATCCAGTGGATAGGCATTAAAATGAGCCCAGGAAGGTGAGTATTCGGTGGCTGGGATAAAGGGTACCTGACGGCTGTTGGCGAGCTTATTCATCTCCTTATTATTAATCACAGAGCCGTGATCACTCAGAAAAGTTACATCAAGTCCTGCGGCAAGTTCTGAGCGCAAAACATAAGCGGGTGCAGTAAACCCATCCAGAACGTCAGAGTGATGGTGCATATCAGCGCCGTACCAGCCCTTTTCTGCCGGTGAGGCAAGGCGAGTAATATTGATATCTATGACCTGTTGACTAGCGGGAATCACATTGACATCAACAACCGTAGACTTTGCCGTAAATCCTTCAGCAGCAGCAACCTTGAATTGATAGTGACCTGGTGCAATGGCTATAGAAATGTTGCCCACCGTATTCAACTCGGTAAAAAAAGTGTCTTTACCGAAGTATTCTATAAGGGGCTTTGCACCTTTCTCTATCGTAATGCGAGCATCAAGGGGTGTATGGCTGCTTTTGTCGCTTACCTGAAAGCTTATATGTCCAGGCGCTTGAAGATCATTGAAATTTTGTATGCGCTTTTCGCCTGATACAACATGCACGCGTATGGCTTCACTGTTAGCAAAGCTTTTTGCCGTGGCATAAATTTCATACTCGCCAGACGGAAGGTCAATGTTATAGAGGGCATTTTCTCCCAAAACCCAGGCGTAAGTGCTGGCGACATTGTTGATCACTTTCTTTATGATGAGCGCGGGGTTAGCCACTGGCTTTCCATTTACCGTCGTGACGCGACCGCTTATCTGACCCCATTTCAGTTTTTGAAGCGCGATTTCACCCTTGACCATCGGAGCAAGCTCACCCTTGGCTCCAACCTGTAACCAGGCTTCAAAGCTTCGGCTTTGACCTGGCTGCAAGGTGTGTAATGTATAAACATCACGGCCACCATGATTGAGGTGATCGGCGAAGGGCGCATGCAGACCCAGTACCCAGTCTTCGCCATAGGCTGCAGTCCAGTCTGCGATGGCGGTATCATACTTGCCCTCGGATACGCCATTCATGCCGGGCACGCCAAAGAGGTAACCACCTTCTGCCCAGAGCACATAACCTGAGAGAACATCCGTAATCACCGCTGAGCTATTGTTTGTCATTTCGGTGACGACATGTAGCTTATCTTCGCCAGCGCTTAGACTGAAATAAGTCACCAGATTTGCTGTTTCCCAGTCCCTTTCAGTTTTAATCACCACTTGTTCTGGGGTGTTTTTTTCGATGCTAACTCTTTGGTAAGTGGTTGGCCAACTGGACCAGTCATTGGGCATAAAATCCAAAAGCGCCGCGTGATCAGATCCGACGACGCCATCTCTGACTTCAGCTATATCTACAATACCGCCACGAGCCACTCCCCAGGGCGGTGCTGTTTCCACCGCAAAGGCCACCGCAAGCTTGTTGTTTCTGATGGTTATATCGCGCCCACCTAAGGCATCGCCGTTAGCTATTGTTGTAGGGCCAATATGCACCGATACCCCTTCTGCGTAAGCCGCCTGCGGCTGGTATCCAATTTGAGTCACGGTAATGAGGGTTAGCAGAGAGATTATTCTGAGATAAGAGGCTGGCATTAAGTTTCAATTTCCCAAGATCAATACAACTGAGGACTATATCAGAAAGGTTATCTTCAAAGCGTGGGCACTAAAGTCAAAGCACAATATCCTCAAATGGTGTTGCTGACCCGCGGGTGAGGTACCATAGCCTTAAAAGGGTGATAGTTGAGACGAGTGGCGCTGAATTTAAACAAAAGAATAATATTTGTCCTTTTTGTCATTGTGGCAACGGCGGTGACCTTCTGGAGTGGATCTCGCTATCCCTCTTTGGACGAAAAGGCGATCATGGGTGGTTCAGCCCAGCTTGAAGACCCTCTTTCTTTTGAGGCTTCTATCCAAATTCAACCTGGAGACGATGTCCCCGAACGCATTTTCTTCACGACGATAAACTGGGTTGAGACCAACTTGGAAGGTATGGCTTTTGGGCTAGTCATTGGCGCCTGCTTGCTTACGCTGATGGGAATGATTCCTAAACGAGGACATGCTAACGGATTTGTGAATGCGCTCTTTGGTGTGGCGATCGGTGCGCCGCTTGGTGTTTGTGTTAATTGTTCTGCTCCCGTGGCTAAAGGTATGCATGATGGTGGTGCTCGGCTTGAAACGACTTTGGCGACTATGTTTAGTTCTCCGACACTGAACATCATTGTCTTGAGCATGTTGTTTTCAATTTTCCCCCTTTATATTATGGTTATCAAGCTGGTTCAAACCCTGTTTTTAATTCTTCTTTTAGTGCCTTTATTGTCACGATGGGTTTTCCGTGAAGAGCGAGCGCAATCCTATGATGATAAAGTCTGCGCAATAAAACCAAGTTCTCCTGTTCAGAGTGACGAAACTTTCTCTGTTGCGATTTATGCTGCATCAAGTCTGTTAGCCAGAAACTTGGGCTACATTTCCATTCGCACAGTCCCCCTGATGCTGCTGGCAGGTCTGCTGGGCTCAACCGTCGCGCATCTGGTCCCGCTTGAGACTTTGGTGGACTATGAACCCAGTATTGTAGCTGTTGTTATCATCGCTCTTGTGGGGATATTCCTGCCGGTACCCGTGGCATTTGACATTATTTTGGTGGCAGTGTTGATCTCAGCAGGCGCACCCATGATTTATGCGATGACACTGTTGTTCACACTGGGAGTATTCAGTATTTATCCCTTCATCATTGTCTGGAACACAATTTCACCGCGAGTAGCAGTAGTGCTAACGTTGGTATTGGTAATAATCGGTATCACAGGGGGGGTTATTGCTGAACAGATTCACCAGGCTGAGCTCAGAGATATGTTGGAATTTCTGGACCAGAAACCATGACGCTATTAGCCTCTTATCGTGGGATGCCTTCAATCATTATCCACATCGTGTTTAGTGCTTGTTTGTTCTATTCACTTGCAAGCTATGCTGTTGATTCAAAGGAGCTGAGCAATGCCCGGGCGCAAGAAATTAGAATTCACGTCACTCCCTTTGAACCACGATCCAGTATGGGGACTCTACCTTTTACAAGATATGAAGGTAGTCTGTTTGGCCTGAATAAGAAGAATGATTTTAGTCCCCGGGATTTTTACCCGCCTTTTTTTAACGGCGGCGGAATCTCCTCAGGAGACATAAACCGTGATGGTTGGCCAGACATTGTGTCTGCTGCGGGCGCCAAAATCATTATTTATATAAACCGCAAAGGGCAGGAATTTACTGCTCGTGAAATCGATTTGGGCGGATTGGAGGGCAGCGCTATTTTTAATGTTGCCCTTGTGGATATCAATGGTGATGGGTGGCTTGACCTCTTTGCGACTACCTATCTTCAGGGAAATTTTTACCTCTTAAACAAAGATGGGGAGTTCACAAGCGATGGATTGCGACAACCTCCCCGTGGCAAAGCGGTATTAAGCTCCGCTGTGTCCTTCGGTGATGTAGACCGTGATGGCGATCTTGATGTGGTCGTTGGAAACTGGTTTGCTGGCGCGAGTAAGCAGCATCCACCCCCGCACTCAAAAAATGAACTCTGGATCAATGAGGGTGAAAAATTTCAGGTCAGCCAAATGAGTGGTTTAGTAGGGGAGACGCTGAGTATGCTGCTCTCGGATTGGACCGGTGACGGTTGGCTCGACCTGATTGTTGGCAACGACTTTGCTGCGCCAGATATATACTACCGGGGAGATGGCAAAGGAGGTTTTAAAGAGATCAAGCGACAGGATGGGATTATTCCCCACTCGACAGAATCGACAATGAGTATCGATAGCGCTGACTTTGACAATGATCTCGATCTGGATGTGTTTATTGATCAGATTACAGCTCGTGCTACCGGACCATCGGCTCATGTCCGCGCAATGCCTCTGGAAAATTATTGTGATGACATCCATGAACCTTTAGTGCTTGAACGTTGCCTTGCCAACATGGATACCCGCTTAGGTTTCTTTTATGGTGCAAATCATCAGCCAAACAATGTACGCAGATGTAAGAAGACGCCCGACAAGCGAGATCAGCAAGCATGTATTGGTATGCAGGTTATGATGACAGCACAGCGTTTTCGCAAACCTAAACTCTGTGATGTTATTCCAGAGCAGGAGGTGCGCACGCGCGCCCTCTGTCAGAATTTTTTTGAGGAAGTCATCCCGCATGATCGAGAAAGGTTGGCGCAATCCATTCCTCAGCAGATGAATCAAAATGTACTGCTGGTTCGTGAGCCTGATGGAAAATTTAATGATGAAGCCGAAGCGCTGGGATTAGGGTTTACGGGTTGGAGTTGGAATGCCCGATTCGCTGATGTTGATAACGATGAGTGGCAGGATATGTTCATTGTTTCGGGTTCCTGGTTTCGGGCAACACCTTCCGGGACAACGGCCAATTTCTTTTTTCGCAATGAGGCGGGAAAGAAATTTAAGGATCAAACCGATGCCTTTGGTTTGCAGAATTTCATGATAGTAAGTGCTTACACAGTGACGGATTTTGATAGAGATGGGGACCTAGATTTCATTACCAACTCCGTAAACGGACCTTTGTGGTTGCTGCGTAATAACGCACAAACGGGTAACAGCATTGTCTACCAACTGAGGGATGAAGTTGGAAATCGTGATGGCATTGGCACAAAGCTCACAATTCACTATGGCCCAAAAGGCGCTCGCCACCAGCTACGGGAAATAAAGGCCAGTGGCGGCTATTTGTCCTTTGATGAGCCCCGGGCACATTTTGGCTTGGGTGACTATGATCAAGTAGAGCGGCTTGAGGTACGCTGGTCTACAGGCGGTAAAACCGTCATACCTGGCCCCTTTGACGCTGGCCATGTATATACTGTGGATAGATCCTGGGCGAGGGTACAACCTTTAAAGCCGCCACCTTTATAAGGTATACCTTTCTGGCTGCGCTGGATCGTAGTGTTTGATTCTAGTGACTATTTGAAGTTAACTATGTCCATATTTCGTGGCGCGACAACTTTCTAACCGAGTAATAAGAAGAAGAAAATACTGTGACTGACGAGAAAGAGAAAGCAAATATCGACTGGTTCATTTTTTTAGGTGGCTGTAGCGTATTGTTAGCGGTTATTTTACCCATTGTAGTAGCGCCTGATTGGAGCCTGAAGACAATTAATGTTGTCTTCACATTTTTAACCCAAAAATTGGGTGTTGTTTATGTGATGGCGGCGATTTCCACCTTGGGTCTATTGCTGTGGATCGCGATTAGTCGTCATGGAAATGTGGTTCTGGGCGGGAGTGGTCAACCGATGCACTCAACTTTTAGCTGGGCATCAATGTTGTTTTGTGCGGGCATTGGCGCTTCACTTATTTATTGGGGCGCTGCCGAGTGGGTGTTCTATTACACTTCGCCGCCATTTGGTGTCGAGGCGAGATCTGAGGAAGCCATTGTCTGGGCATCAAGCTACGGCATGTTTCACTGGGGTCCGATAGGTTGGGCATTTTATTGCCTTCCTGCCGTGGCCTTAGGCTGCTCTTATCATGTTTACAATATACCTTCGCTTCGTTTAAGTGCTGCCTGCCATTCAGTGCTTAAATCCCATGTGGAGCGCTGGCCAGGCAAAACAATTGATTTGCTCTTTATCATCGGGTTGTTAGGGACGGCCGCAACCGGACTTGGCCTGGGGACATCTGTTGTTGCGTCAGCTGTGACGCGTTTGACAGGTATGGAGGATGGTCTGGGTATGCAGTTAATTATCATATTAGTTGCCACATCGATGATCGCTTACAGCGTTTATCAGGGGCTTGATAAGGGCATTAAAGTGCTGAGCAGTGTGAATGCCTTGTTAGCCTTGTTGTTTATTATGTTCGTATTAATTGTTGGGCCGACGACGTTTATCCTTGAGATGGGTATTACATCGCTGGGCAATGTTGCTCAACACTTTATCCAGATGCTGACCTGGACCGACCCTCTTGGTAAGGCGAGTTTTGTTGAGAGCTGGACAGTTTTTTATTGGGCATGGTGGTTAGCGCTTGGACCATTTGTGGGGATGTTTGTGTGCAAGATTTCAGAAGGACGCACAATTCGTCAAGTCATTTTTGGTATGTTGGGCTGGGGTAGTTTGGGTTGTGCTTTGTTTTTTATTGTTCTAGGAAATTATGCCATGCACCTGGAATTGAATGGTTTGTATCCCGTCGTGAAAGAGGTTATTGAGGTGAGCCCTTCCTCGGCTATTGCGGGCATTATCGCGCTATTACCTTTTGGATCATTCTGGTTGGGATTTATTGCAGTGATTGGGTTGATTTTTATGGCGACAACCTATGATTCTGCAAGTTATACCCTCGCAGCCGGAGCAACGCGAACCCTTTTGGAGGATGAACACCCCGAGCGCTGGCACAGAGTATTTTGGGCGGTGGCTTTGGGGGTTCTACCAGTGTGTTTGTTATTTGTAGGTGGACTCAAAGCATTGCAGACTGCTTCTATCGTGGCTTCAATTCCATTACTTTTCGTTTATCTTTTACTAGGTATCTCTACCGTACGCATGTTGCAGGCACTGGAGTCACGTGATGCGCCGGTTGAGAGACAATGATGAAGGCGATCAACGTTCAAAAAGCGCTTGTGCATTCAAGTGATCTTTTGGAGGAACTCTCTGCTTATCAGTTAGCAAGTGGTGTCAATCCGTCTGACGTGAAAAAAAAGAGGGGATCTTTTCCGAATATGTTGCCGTTGATTCCAATCGCGCGGTACCTTGACACGATGCCGTCAGTGACGAAGTCGGTAGCACCAGGGCTTGTGTAGTGTTTAACCTTGCTTGGGATATAGCGGCTTAACGTGTTTTATTAATGATGTCGCACAAAGCCTGATCAGGCGCTATGACCATCTGTACTTGATCACCTAGGGCCAATACACCTTGATTATTTTTGTCAAAGGGTTGCCATTGCGGTAAACCTTTGTGATTTGGGTTGCCTGTTTTGGCAAAGTTAACCCAATATTGTTGCATGATGTCTGTCAGGGCTCTGTCATCGCTATTGGTTTCAAGCCAATCGGCATGAGTATTAAATACATAGGGGATTTCTGCACCATGGTAGGCACCAACAGATTGCCAATGTTCTCCTTGCCTGACTCTGGTTAGTTGGTAGGCGTAAGCTGATTGTTGTGAGCTCATTTTGGCGGCGATCGAGAGGGAAGGGCATAACATTTCGACGGCGGTACTGATGCGGTCCAATTTGTCCTTAATGTTAAGTCCTTCGAGTGCGGACTCAATAGCCTCTTTTTCATTACTCAGTTTGTAACTCGAAAGTGTTCCATCAATAGAGCCATCTTCCTCGATGTACATAAGCCATTCATGGGCATTTGTGCCTATCATGAGCGGTACATCTATTTGGGCGTTTGATTGAAATACAGATTTAGCTGAGCGTGGAAGACTGTGGCCACCAGCGACAGGACTGAACTGTGGCGCAGAGGGTAGGGACGAAACCGCATCCAGTAATTTTTTGGTAGTCAGTTGCTTTAGTGCCTCAATACTATTCATATTGGTTATTTTACTCACAGATAAACCCATATCTGTGAGTTCTGCCAAGGTCTGGGTTCTCGTTAATTCAGATCCAGCGCTCTGATGAATCGCCCGATGAAATAAGTCTTTTGCGTCTGGTGAGCTGAGTAGATATCCAATGTTTGCAGCACCAGCAGATTCTCCAAAAACAGTCACATTATTCGCATCGCCGCCGAAGGCGTGAATATGTTGCTGTATCCATTCAAGTGCGGCAATTAGATCCAATAGCCCATAGTTACCGGCTTTGCCAGATTGCCCTTCAAGTAATTCAGGATGGGAAAAATTGCCAAAGATGCCAAGCCGGTAAGCGATGGATACCACCACAACATCCTTTTGAGCCAGATTGTGGCCCCTGTAGTCGGGTTCATATGACCAGCCACCAATATTACTGCCGCCGTGAATCCAGACCATTACAGGTCTGTTGGCGTCCATCGCCTTTGTCCAAATGTTTAAATAGAGGCAGTCTTCACTGTAGCCCCCTTCAGGTGCATCAAAAATATCGGGGTTTTTACCGATAGATGAAATTAGATCTTTATACCAGTTAACCAGATGAGGGCCTTGCATGCATATAGGCGAGTATTTATTGGCTATCGTACTTCTTGCTTGAGGCGAATAAGCTTGTGGCGGCCGCCAGCGAAGCTGTCCAACAGGTGGTGCTGCAAAAGGAATGCCTTTGAAGCTGGTGACGCCTTTATTGTCGATTACACCTGTCCATATTTCGGGACCCATACCCTTAAATTCTGAGGGCTGGCTGAAGGCGATAACCGGGAACCATAATAATAGACTGCTAATAATAGACAGGTATTTTCTCGTCAGCGCATTCATATAATATTGGCCAAAGCATCGAGGGCCGCATTGGCTTGCCCCACTTGTAAGTTGAGGGTATCAAACGTCAGTTTTGGTGGTCTTGCCATGGACTATCCGCGTATTCTGATTATTAGGCGTATGGTATAACATTTTGGATGTCTCGTTTCGATCGCAAGTGCACATAAGCCAACTATTGTCATGTATGATGCCGTTATTTGGGTGAATGCATATGTCAGATCGAACAAACGCTAAAGTTGTCCTAAAGTCGCGCCCTGTGGGCATGGTAGCGGAAAGTGATTTCGAGATTATTTCTGAGCCAACTGATCGGCCCGGTGAAAATGAAATGCTCGTCAAGACACTCTGGCTGTCTCTTGATCCATACATGCGCGGCCGTATGAGCGATCGCGCATCCTACGCAAAACCGCTACAAATCGGTGACGTTATTACCGGAGGCATTGTTGGGGAAGTGGTCGAATCCAAAAATAGTGACTATCCCCTTGGCACAATCGTTTCTGCTATGCACGGTTGGCAATCCTATGCTGTTGCTGGCCCAGCTGACTATCGTCTATTTAAGGTTGATCCAACGCTCGCGCCAATATCAACGGCGGTGGGTACGACAGGCATGCCTGGTCAAACCGCTTATTTTGGTTTATTGAAGTTGGGTAAGCCTCAAGCTGGGGAAACGGTCGTTGTATCTGCGGCCTCCGGCGCGGTGGGTTCTGTTGTCGGTCAGATAGCGAAGATTCAGGGCTGCAGAGCCATTGGCGTTGCCGGTGGTCCGGAGAAATGTCGCTATGTGGTTGAAGAGCTTGGCTTTGACGCCTGTGTCGATTACAAAGCCCCTGACTTCACGGCGCAACTTAGCGCAGCTTGTCCTGATGGCGTTGATGTGTACTTTGAAAATGTTGGCGGTGTGGTGCTTGATGCCGTTGCGCCTCTATTGAATAAAGGCGCAAGAGTGCCGGTTTGTGGCTTTATCTCGGCATACAACGCAACCAGTATGGATGATATCAAGACGCCGGAGATGGTCTTAAGTGCATTACCGAATCCGCCGGAATCAAGGTTCTTTATTGTCACAGAATGGATTGAAGAATTCGAAGCTTCTTCAAAGCAGCTTGGAGAATGGATTCAGGAAGGTAAGCTCAAATATCGTGAAACCGTGGTTGAAGGTCTTGAGAATGCGCCTGCTGCATTTAAGCAGCTATTTACTGGTGAAAACTTCGGTAAGCTAATGATCAAGGTAGCAGAACAAGAGGCGAGCTAAAAAGAAAATAAAGAGTCATTGATGAAAATAGATCTGCATTGTCATAGTTATTATTCTGATGGGACCCAATCTCCAGAATTTCTTGTTCAACGGGCAGCAGAAAATCAGCTAACGCATTTAGCGATCACGGATCACGATTGCATCGCTGGTTTGGATAGCTTACCCGCTGATTTGATGGGCGTCTCGATGATTAATGGGGTAGAAATTTCCTGCGGCTGGGAATCGATTGAAGTTCATATCGTTGGACTATTTTTTAATCCAGATAATATTGATCTCATCCACTTGCTGGAATCCCAGCAAGCGGCCCGGCGCTCGCGTGTAGAGTTGATGCACAAAAAACTTGTAGCGCTAGATACGACGGGATTGATGGACTATTTAGAGGCCTTGCCAGCGATTGCCTATACGCGAAGCCACGTAGCGGATTTTTTGGTTGAACAAAAAGTCTGTAAAACCAAGCAAAAATCATTCAAGACTCATCTTGGCAAAGGGGGAAAGGTTTACGTCGCGCCAGACTGGTGCGATTTGCAGACTGGCATTGCAGTAATAAAGGCTGCAGGGGGGCTGGCAGTGCTGGCCCACCCTGGCCGTTATCCCATCAACAAGACAACGCTTGCTACACTGACCACCGCTTTTACGGATTGCGGCGGCGAGGCTTTAGAGAGTCGTTACCCCAATATAGATCCAAAGATGGTTGAGCAGTTAGAGAGGCTTGCTGAGGTCAATGGACTCTATTTGTCTGCAGGGTCCGATTTTCATACTGCGGCGGCCCATTGGACTGATGTTGGTAAGTTCCCGACGCTTGAAACTAGCAATGAGAAAGGCATCTGGTCACACCCCAAATGGTATAGATAGCGACTGAGGTTCATGCCTTGGTTTCCTGCCAAATTTAAGAAGATTAGTCGAAATAACACAAATATTGTAGAGGCGAAAACTTTGTATCCTCATCTAAAAAAAGATCAGCAACAATTCCCTGAAATATTGGAGCAAGTTAAGCAACAAGCCGAGCAAGTGATATCTTCCTTAGGTGAACGTGCCGCAGGCATTCCTCAAAATTCAAGTGGCATTGGAGAGTCGGATTATTTTGAAGGAATAGGTGCGATTAAAGCGCTCGAACGCTTTCAAAATACCTTTGCTGATAAATTAAGTGGCAGTGCAGGACCAAACTATTTTGGTTTTGTCACCGGAGGGAGTACGCCAGCTTCGGTAGCTGGGGATTGGTTAACATCGATTTATGATCAAAATGTAATGGGTTCTAATGAAACCATTGCTGCTGATTTTGAAGTGATGACCTTACATATGTTGAGGTCAATGTTTCATCTCTCAGAAGAGTTTGAAGGCAGCTTTGTATCTGGCGCTACTATGTCCAATTTCACCTCTCTGGCTATCGCCAGACAATGGTTGGGGCAGCAAAAGCAAATCGATATTGCTGAAGAGGGGATTGCGGCATTAGGTGAAATTAAGCTGTTTAGCGCAGCACCGCATTCCAGTATCTATAAATCTCTTTCAATGTTGGGCATCGGAAGGAAATCCCTAACTTTAATTCCAACCTTGATAGACAGAGAAGCGATTGATGTTTCTGCGCTGGAAGTCGCCTTAAAAAACTATGGCAAGCCCTGCATTGTAGTTGCTAGTGCTGGCACCGTGAATACGGTTGATTTTGATGACCTGGTCGCTTTATCGAAACTTCGAGATACATATTCATTTTGGTTACATGTCGATGCCGCTTTCGGAGGTTTTGCCGCTTGTAGTAAACGGTACAGAGATCTTTTGACAGGCATTAATGAGGCAGATTCAATTACCATTGACGCACACAAATGGCTCAATGTACCCTATGATTCCGCCATGCAATTTAGCAAGCATTTGCACCTGCAAACGCAAGTATTCCAAAATTCAGCCGCCTATCTTCGCGCAGATTTATCATCAAATAACTTCATTAATTTAACCCCGGAAAACTCTCGTCGATTTCGTGCCTTAGCGACATGGTTTAGTTTGGTGGCATACGGTAAACATGGCTATTCAGAAATTGTTGAGAGAGCTTGCGGTCTTGCTAGCTGGTTAGCTAATAAAATTGATGATCATCCTCAATGTAAACTACTTGCGCCGCAGAGGCTCAATGGAATCTGCTTTACGCTTTTAGATGGTTCAGAGTGTGTTGATCAACACACTCTGAACCAGATAGTTGAAAAAATCCAATCATCAGGAAAGCTCTATCTTTCTCCAACAACTTATAAAGGTATTCCAGCTCTGCGAATATCTATTACGAATTGGAGCACGGAAATGACGCATGTTGAAAAGACGTGGGATGCGCTACAAGAAATCATGGCCAGTGCATAATGTGCATAAAACCCTTGAATCTGATCTAGGCCATTTTTTTTGGTCAGCCTTGTACTTAGAAAATCATAAATATACTAGGGGAAAGTATGCGACTAAAGAATAAGACCATTGTCATCACTGGTGGCGCTGGTGGGCTGGGTAACAGCATGGCTACCAAATTCCTTTCCGAGGGTGCCAATGTGGTGCTATCTGATCTTGATCAAAGCGTCCTGGACGCGATAAAAGCACAGCATAGTAGTGAGCGAATCGAGGTGTGTGTCGCAGACGTTACCAAAGAGCCAGATAACCAACAACTAATCGAATTTGCTGAGAAAACCTTCGGTGGGGTTGATATATTTGTTGCTAATGCCGGTACAGAGGGGATTATGGGGCCAATCGCCAACCAAGAGCTTGAAGCCTTTGATCGAGTAATGGCCATTAATGTTCGCGGGCCCTTCCTAGGTATTAAATATGCCATGCCGGCGATAGGTCGGCGTGGTGGCGGTAGCATTATTATCGTCTCGTCGATTATGGGGCTTAAGGGCGGAGCAACGATGGCGCCTTATGTCGCGAGCAAGCATGCAGCCATTGGTTTGATGCGTAGTGCAGCTTTGGAGGGAGCAACATCTGGCGTTCGGGTCAATACCATCAATCCTGCACCATTGGTGGGACGCATGATGGACAGTATTGAAGCCGGAGGGAATGCGGAGCCAGGTGTTGATATGCGTGCGGCAATTGCAAACCAGATGATTCCGCTAGGTCGCTACGGCGAATTCGAAGATATGAATGGTCTCTTGGTGCTGTTGGCCAGTGATGAGAGTCGCTTTCTGACTGGGGGCGTGTATTCAGCTGATGGCGGGGCAAGCGCGAAATAGAGCTTCATGCTGGGAGAACATTTCCCCCAAAGACAATCGAAGCGCAGGGCATGGTTACTTCCTCCCGTTTCTTCCACAAATGTGGCCTGTTCCCCCATTCATGTGCAATAGGTGTTACCTTGCATTTTTCAGTCGCAGTCTATGTCTAAGTTAAACCCATGAACAAATTTAAATTTTGCCCCCTTTGCGCCGCACCTTTGGCCAAAAAAGAAACTGCAACCGGGCCGCGTGTCGAATGCTCTGCTGGCTGTGGTTATGTAAACTACGACAACCCAACGCCGGTGGCTGCAATAATAGTGGAGTATGAGGGGCAGATACTGCTAGCCCACAACCGGGCTTGGCCGGGTTCCTTTTGCTCCGTGATAACGGGATTTGTTGATCACGGCGAATCGCCTGAAGAGTGTGCGGTTCGTGAAGTCAAAGAAGAGCTAAATCTAGACGCAACCAAGCCAACATTGATCAGCGTCTATCCCTTCGTGCAAATGAATCAGGTCATCATCGGTTACCATGTTAAAGCGAGGGGTAGCATAGCTTTGAATGAGGAATTGGATAGTTATAAACTTCTCTCACCTGAAGAGTGCGTTGTGTGGCCAACCGCCACCGGCTTTATATTTCGCGACTGGTTGCGCTCAAAACAGATCGAACCTGTGATGGTAGATCCGAGGGCAAGTCCTAAAGCCAAAAAATAGCGTTAAGCGCCGTGGCAGTGTTTATATTTTTTGCCACTACTACAAAAACAGACTTGCTTCCTTCCCGGCAGTACGGCTTGAGATTCATCAAATGTGCCATCAAGGTAATGCCAGCGACCCTCAAATACCTGAAATCGCGAGTCTTCATGTAAACATGAGATTTGCTTGTGAATACGATAATAAGCGCGAAAGCTCACCCGTGTTTTCGATGTTTGAATAATTTTTAAAGCCAACCAGTGGGTATCACAATTACTCTCTGCCAGTTGGGTAACACTGATACCCGCGCGGCTATTTGGGTGATGGCTGTCAATCAGATATTGGTACGACTGCAAAGCATAAGCCGAATAACGTGAACGCATCAGAGATTCAGCGCTCTGCGGACACAGCTCCCCCCGATGCAGGGGTGCACAGCAATCTGAGTATGTTTGTTGAGACCCGCATGGGCATTGCTGTGCCTGCTTATTGATATTCATGCAATGGGTGTCCTGATTAAACCCAGCGTACTCAAGCTTGTTCTTTCAATTAGTAGCTATAACTTGACTGCAGTCCCAATGGTAAACCAATAGCCCAATAGATCAGCAGAAATACAGTCCATGCGATGATGAAACTTACGGAGTAAGGCAACATCAAGGCAGTCAATGTGCCGATACCCGTGTCTTTTATGTAGCGCTGACAATACACCACGACCAAGGGAAAGTAGGGCATTAAGGGGGTGATGATATTCGTTGTCGAGTCACCAATGCGGTAGGCTGCCTGGGTCAGGTCGGGCGAGATTCCCAATTCCATCAACATGGGTACAAAAATGGGCGCCAGTAGTGCCCACTTAGCGGAAGCAGAACCCACGAAAAGATTTAGCAAGCCCGTTAAGAGGACGATACCGGTAATGGTCAGTGCCGAAGGCATTCCCAGCGCCTGTAGCCCTGCCGCGCCTTTGAGTGCCATCAATATGCCAAGATTAGATTGACCGAAGGCATAAATGAACTGGGCGATGAAAAACATGATTACAAGATAATAGGCCATGTTATGCATGGCTTTTGTCATGCCCTCAATAACATCCTTAGAACGCTTCACCGTACCGGCGCCTATGCCATAGACGATGCCTGGCAAGACAAATAGCAGAAAAATGAGAGATACTATAGAACCCATTAAAGGCGCGCCCATTTCAGTTAACGATCCGGTAGGGCCGCGCCAGGGAGATGACGTTGACCACGTGCTGAGGAAGAGCAGGACGATAGCGCCGAGCATTGCCAGTAGCGCGTAATTCAGTCCTTTGCGCTCTTGGCTTGTGAGCGCATCCATACTGTGCTCAGTTTCGATGTCATCATCAATAGGTGTGTTGGCCAGTCGCGGTTCAACAAATTTGTCCGTGATTAACCAGCCTAAACCGACAATTAGCAAGGACGAAGTGGCGGTGAAGAAATAGTTGTTGAGCGGATTAAGTATGATCGCCGGATCAAGAATTTGGGCGCCTGATTGACTTATGCCTTGTAGCATCGGGTCTATGGCTGAGGGGATAAAGTTGGCTGAAAAGCCGCCAGAGACGCCGGCAAAGGCAGCGGCGATACCGGCCAAGGGATGTCGCCCTGCCGCATAGAAAATGACGCCGCCCAGAGGTATTACCATGACGTAACCAGCATCAGCTGCGGTGTGACTGACGATACCGACAAGGATAATCATCGGCGTCAACAACCATTTAGCGGTCACGCTCAACATGGCGCGCAAGGCGCTGTTGATAAAGCCGGTGTGTTCTGCCACGCCAATACCCAACATGGCAACCAACACTACGCCGATGGGATGGAAGTGGGCAAAATTGTTAACTAAGCTCGCGAGAAAGGCTGTGATGGACGTACCGGAGAGCTGGTTGACGACCTGCAATGGTTCTCCGGTTCGTGGGTCGGTCACGCCAAAATCAAAGTAGGATAAGAACCAGGATGCCAACCAGACAATGACTAGGAGACCGACAAACAGCATGGCAGGGTCTGGCAGGCGATTACCGGTGCGTTCTATCGCGGCTAATGCACGTTCGGTGAATGAGCTTTTGTTTGTTGTATTCACAGTCGTTTCCTTGTTGTGCTAGGGGGTGTGCTAGGGGGTGTGCTAGAGACTATAAATGTTTTTTTTTAAGAAAATACACGTTTATTGTCTATTTTTAGAAACCAGCATGAGTATGTTTGCACGATGCTTGAATGTCACGTTTAATAGATCCTTTTAAAGCTGGAATAATACATGAGCAATAAACTAGTCGATGACCCCCGAATTGACCCACGTATCAAAGCGCTTTTTAGCGCTATGAATATGTCGCCGAGTACGGATGTGAACAGTCGGGATGAACTATTGGCCGATGCCAAAACCAGCGACGCAATCGCCGCACAGAACGCCATGGTGCAGATGCTGGAGATGGCTGACAATGAAGAAATCGCGCCGTCCGCCGGATTACGGATTAGCAAAGAAAGCATCATTTCAGAACCTGATGGCAATACCATAAATTTACAGATAATTAGGCCCGATACGGAAGAGCGCCTCCCATGTGTCTACTATATTCACGGCGGGGGCATGGCCTCAATGTCCTGCTTTTGGGGTAACTATCGCGCTTGGGGCAGAATGATTGCGGCTCAGAACTTGGCTGTCGTGATGGTTGATTTTCGCAATGCCTTAACGCCCTCGTCTGTAGAAGAGGTAGCGCCTTTTCCTGCGGGTCTCAATGATTGCGTTTCTGGATTTAAGTGGGTACATAAGTCGGCGGATAGTCTCAACATAGATCCCGCCCAAGTTATTATTGCAGGAGAAAGTGGGGGTGGTAATTTAACTTTGGCGACGGGGCTCAAGCTTAAACAAGATGGAGACATCGCTTTGGTGAGAGGGCTTTATGCACTATGTCCTTATATAGCTGGCGAATGGCCATTGCCAGAAAACCCTTCTTCAATTGAGAACAATGGCATATTTCTGGACCTTCACAATAATCGCGGCGCTATGACATATGGTATAGAAGCGTTTGAAGCAAAGAATCCATTGGCTTGGCCTTCCTTTGCTACTGAGGACGATGTGAGGGGATTGCCGCCGACAGTGATCAGTGTGAATGAGTGCGATCCGCTACGAGACGAGGGCATAAACTTTTATCGCTTGTTGATAAAAGCGGGCGTCTCTGCGCGTTGTCGTCAAGTGATGGGTACCGTCCACGGAACAGAGATTTTCCCTATTGCTTGCCCTGATATCTCCCGAGACACGGCGCGAGATATTCTAGGGATGTTTTAAGCGGCGAAGCAAAGAACGTGTGACCAATGACCTTGTGTGCTTGAGCCAAAGGTCACAAATTTAGTTAATGCAGCTCGCTGATCACAATTGTAAATAGTCGCGATACATATTGGATTTAAACTCAATATGTATCACTGACATTCGATTCAGTAAGTTACAATAAAAATTAAGAATGTGGAGTGTGTCTTGTCGAACAGATGATTTTGGATAAAGACCTGAATGGTGTTTCAGTGGAGGTGCGTATTGATGTTGAAGCAAAAAATTTATTGCGGAGTGATACGCAATTTCGGGTTGTCCGCCCAAAAATAGGAAAGGGCGGCGTGTCGGGGCTAGGAACATTACTTTCCGGCGCTTATACAGAGCTCGCGGCTGGTAATGCCAAAGAGGTAAGTACGGAATTTATTGGATTGGATACTCGCCCGGTCACGCCGATCGGTACACCGAGCATTCACATCACTTTAGACAGTGAGGGTGATAGGGCTATACAAGTGGGTGATCCTATATTATTCCATGGCTTCAAAGTAGGCAGAATAGAGTTTGTGTTTTTTAATAACGATGAACGTATTGTCTATTACAACGCGTTTATCGAAAGCCCTTACGGCAAATTAGTGACAACAAATACCAAGTTCTGGCAGATCAATGGATTTGAATTAGAAATGTCAGCTGATGGTATACGTGCACAAACAGGTACCTTAGAAACCATGATCTCTGGAGGTGTGAGTTTTGATGTGCCTGATGACCTGCCTCGCGGAAATGTAATTGAGGAGAGAGTACTTTACGGTTTACAAAAAGAGATCGGAAATATATGAGAATCGTTACCGATTTAATGCTCTTTTTGTTTTGCTCTTTGAAGATTCAATTAGGGGTTTAAAGATCGGCGCTCCGGTAGAGTATCGCGGAATTAAAATTGGCTCCGTTGTCCGTACAGACATTAACTATCCAGAAATTGAAAATATCCTGAGTGAAGACACTAAAATTCCTGTCATAATCTCAATTGAGCCCGTTCGTATGGGCTACAAAGATACCGAGTATGCTTTGTCGAAGGCGAATGAAGAAATCGCGTCCTTGCTAAAAAATGGCTTAAGTGGAGGTCTTGCGACGGGCAATTTCTTGACGGGAAGTAAGTATGTAGAACTCGCCTACAGTGACGGTATGCCTTACGAAGCACAAATATTTTCAGACCTTATCGTAATCCCCACTAAGGAAAGTCAGTTAGGTTTAATAGTCCAAAAAACCAGCTTGTTAATGGATAAATTAATAAACCTTCCCATAGAACCGCTACTAAATAGCGCGGAGGGAACCATGGTAGAAGCAATGCAGACCTTGTCTGAGTTTAGAAAATCAGCTACCCAGATGGAACAATTACTAGCCCAATCAAACAGCACCAACCTTGTGGGTAAAATCAGTACTTTGCTAACAGATGTAGATAGTTTGATTTTGAATTTTTCAGAGGGCTCGCCTACCCATGCAGCGTTACAAAGTACATTGATCTCGATTAATGCTACTTTTAAGGAATTAAAGCCATTATTGATTCAACTAAATCGTAAGCTAAATAGTTTGATATTTACTAATCGAAAAGAAAAAGATCTAGAGCCAAGGGGTGGAAGATGAAGACTCAAAATAGTTTGATTTTAATAATGTCGTGCTTAATGTTGTCTTTGTTATCTGGGTGCTCGTCGAATAATGTAGAGTCCATGAAGTACTATAGCCTTAATTTACCGGTAGACGATTCTCGAATGATGCGCTCTGAAGGGAAGGTTCGGGTTGTGATAGATGATATTGAGCTGCCTCAGTTTTTGAAACAAGATAACTTGGTTATACAGCTTGATGATCAGGAGATCTATACAGCGAGCTATAATCGTTGGGCTGAACCTCTAGAGGTTGCAATATCGAAATTGTTGGTGACCCAGTTAAATTCTGAAGATGAAAAGTTTCGATATGAGCGTAGTGCGGGGGAGTGGAATAGAGGAGCTGCCGTGCATCCTCGTATCGAGTTTTCTGAGTTCCACCATAAGAAAACAGGTGATGCTGTAATCGCCGGACGCCTCTGGGTGTATGACAATGATAAATCCCCAATAATTGATCGATCTTTTCATTTTCAAGAACCCTTGGCCGAAGACGGTTATGCTCAAGTGGTCGTCGCTTTAAGGAATGGATTATCTAAAGTATCTAGTGAAATTGTAAGATTGATGCGGAATAATCTGGATTCAAATATCGAGATTGACTAATGACGGATGCGTCACAAATACTCGATCGCTTGCAGTACAGGTGTATATACATCTATTATTAAGGTATGGCGAAAGAGCTGACTAAAATGAAAGATTCTATCTCACCAGAGCATTGTGTTTCGAACAATCTTCACAAAACTGCTCGCGCGATTACTAAGGTTTATGAAGATGCGATTAGACCTTGTGGTATTAGACGTTCTCAGTTTTCTATTCTAGCCCACTTATATAGATTACATACCGTTCAATTATCTGTGCTTTCTGACCACATGATTATGGATAGAACAACATTGTCACGTAATCTAAAGCCACTCCTGAATTCGGGGCTGGTTGAAGTTAAACCCTCCGTAGATGATGCGCGAGCCAAGGACATAAGTTTAAGTAAAGATGGAAAGCTAAAGTACAAAGAAGCACTGAAATTGTGGACCAAGGCGCAAAAGTTTGTAGTGAAAAAGTATGGGGCCGATAATTGGCAGCAGTTAGAGCAAGCACTTACGGTGCTTCGTGAACGCGTGTCCTGATTTAGCGGCGAGTTGATATAGCCCTTATTCCAATTCCTAATGTTGTTTGATTGAGCCGATTATTGTAAATATAGGTGTATATACACTTAAATGGAAAATGATATGAGCTTTTATGAATTTAAAAAATTTGTCACAGTTTGGATTGAGGCATTTGAGAGTTCTTCTCAAGATATGAATTATCAGTTTATGTACAACAAGTTAAATAACCTTCAATACCGTGTTGAAATACTAGAAAATGAAGTCACTAAAAATTAAAAGCGTTAATTAAATTTTCTACATAGGTGTATATACACTTATATGTCCTAATAGTGAGTAAATCATGATTGAAAGAATATTCATTTTTATCGTTAAATTTAGAGTAGCAGTACTTATACTAGGTTTGCTTGGTGTTGTAGTCGCGGCAAGTTATTTACCCAAGCTAAACCGTGATACTAGCGCTGACGCATTTATTCCCGATGATAATCCAGCGCTCATCTATCGTGAGCAAGTAAAAGAAACATTTGGTTTGGCAGATCCTATTGTGATTGCCATTTTTAATGAAACAGGAAGTATATTCACGCCGGAGAACTTGCAGATAATTGAGTCTCTAACGCTTTCTGTTCAGAACATGAATAACATAGACCCTGATCGTGTCGTCAGTCTAGCGACAGAAAAAAATATTCAAGGCACAAGTGATGGAATGGAGGTTGAGCGATTTTTTGACAATTATCCCGACACCTTAGAAAAAGCGTTATTGATGCAGAAAAAAATTGAAAACTTTCCTCTATATCAAGGCAGTTTGGTAGCCAAGGACGGAAGCGCTTCACTTATTGTTGCAGAGGTGTTTGACGAAAAGCTGGCTGAGCAAACCTATCTGAAAGTGATCGCATTGATCCGTCAGACCCAGCTGCCAGAAGGTGTCACTATTCACGTTGCTGGTGAAGCTGCAGTGACCGGTTATTTAGGTATGTATATAGATTCTGATGCTCAAAGACTAAATCCAATAGCGGGCTTGATCATCACTATCATTCTGTTTCTCGCCTTTCGAACGTTTGCTGGCGCGTTGATGCCAAATATAATCGTAGCGTCAACTGTTCTGGGTACCATGGGATTGATGATAGCTGCTGAGGTTTCCTTTTTTGTGATTACCAATGCAATGCCCGTTGTACTCATTGGTATAGCGGTAGCTGATTCTATACATATTTTTTCTGCTTATTATGAAACGATAAATACCAATCCAGGCACCCGAAATGACAGGGCGGTGATAGGTGCCATGTTAGAAATGGCGAGGCCTATTACCTTAACTTCCTTGACAACTATTGCGGGATTTCTAGGCTTGTACATTTCATCGGTGCAACCTCCCATGCAATATTTAGGTCTGTTTACGGCACTTGGCGTTGGTCTCGCGTGGTTGTATTCGATGACAGTCTTACCGGCCTGCATGAGCTTTTTAAAAGTGAAAGAAAATGCTCTTTTTAAGAAGAAATCAGGAAATGACTGGATGGTGGCTGCTCTTTTACGCCTCGGTCATCTAGTTGTGCGTTACCCTGAGAAAGTGGTCTTGGTAAGTGTAGTTTTGGTGGGAGTAGGCATAGTTGGCGCCTCGAATATAAAAGTCGACGAGAGAAGAATTGATACATTTCATAAAAGCGAAGCGGTATATCGAGCGGACAAAGCGATTAATGAGAAATTCGATGGCACTAGTGTATTCGACATTGTGGTTGAAACTGAGGCGCCAGAAGCGCTATTTAGACCTGAATATCTCAAGAAGATTGAAGCGTTTCAAGCCTTCATCGAAAAACAAGATAACGTGGGTGGGAGTACCTCTGTTGTTGATTATCTGAAGCAAATTAATAAATCAATCAATGAAGGCAGGGAAGAAGAATATCGCTTAGTTGATGATGAGCTGTTAAATGCTCAACTATTCCTTTTGTATTCGACATCAGGTGATCCAACAGATTTTGAGGAAGAAATTGATTATGACTATCAGAAGGCAAATATTCGGGTTAATTTGACTAGTTCAAGTTATCAAGAGCTAGTACCGCTTGTTGAAAAGTTTAATCATTATATTCTCACAGAGTTTAACGAGCCTGGACTAAGTGCGACTGTAAGTGGTCGTGCAATGATTACCTACGAGTGGGTTGATGCGGTCGGTTCAAGTCACTTTAAAAGTGTTTTTGTATCCTTAGCCTTGGTACTCATGATGGCGGCTATTGTATTTAGGTCTTTAACGGCGGGTCTAATGTCACTTGCCCCCGTCGCCGTCTCTATATTATGTGTATATGCGGTCATGGTGAGCCTTGACATACACCTAGGCATTGGAACATCTATGTTTGCTTCTGTAGCGATTGGCCTGGGTGTCGATTTTGCCATACATACCCTAGATAGGATTAGAATCATCTATCGAGAAGGAGATGGCAACCCTGAACTCATGCTGGATCTTTTTCCTTCAACTGGTCGGGCATTATTTTTCAATTTACTCGCGCTAGCCTTTGGGTTCGGGGTGTTAGTTACGTCAGATGTGGTTCCTTTGATGAGATTTGGCGGCATTGTTGCATTGTCATTAACAACTTCGTTTTTATGTAGTCTTACATTTTTACCAGCGCTTATTCTATGGTTAAAACCTGCCTTTGTTTTTAGGCAGGAAACTAGAATACCCATGCTAAGTGCCTCGTTAAATACAATACTTGCTGTGATTTTGATTTCAGTGGCTTTGCTGCCTGATCAGAGTTTCGCAGAAGAATTAAGCGGCATCGAAGTAATGAGTAATGTTGCCGCGAGAAATGATGGCGAGCATGTGACGCGCAACCTAACAATGAAGTTGATCGATAGAAGAGGTAAGCGTCGTGTTCGCGTGACAAAGAGTTTCAGAAAATATTATAGTGAAGAGAAACGAACCGTTCTTTTTTATACTTCACCCTCAAATCTTAAAGATACCGCGTTTCTTACTTGGGACTACAAAGATACCGATATTGATGACGATCAGTGGTTGTACCTACCTGCGGCTAGAAAGATTAGAAGAATTTCTGCCTCAGACCGGGGTGACTATTTTTTAGGTACCGATTTTAGTTACGAAGATATAAAGAACGAAAACAAGCCAGCGTTGGCTGATTACACATATAAACACATCGGTAATGAAGTGCTGGATGGGATTGAATTGATTGTGGTTGAAGGTATCCCAGTGAACGATGAGATTGGGAGAGAGTTGGGTTATGGAAGAATTGAATCCTATGTTGACCCAAAAAACTGGATGATCAGGCAGTCATTATTCTGGGATATACGAGGAAACCCCTTAAAGAAAGTACAGTCAAAAGAGATAAGCAAAGTTGATGAAATATGGACAAGTCATAAGATACTTTCTGAAAATTTCAAGACAGGTCACAAGACCGAATTTACTTTTTCAGATATAGACTACCGATCTGAAGTGAAGGATTCCTGGTTTGAATCTCGTCAACTGCGTCGTGGATTGTAGTGTTTTCTAGAGCGACGTTTTTCGTCATCATGCTTCAATCCGGACTCGTTGCGGGTCAGGACCTAGACACATCAATGTTGCTTGACCTTGCTCAAACCTGGCATCAAGGAAGTCCACAAGTCACTAAGCTCTCTGGCACTTTCGAGTTGTCATCAGGCTTGTCCGATAATATCAGCTTTACAACAATCGGTAGAGGACAGTTCATTGGACCCGACAAACTGGAACCTGGAAATTCTCGGCAATCCTCAGTATCTCCGGCAACTAAAAGGATCTATCTTAATCCTTCGGCGGAAATAGAGCTTAGAGAGTTGTATTTGGATTTCGATTTTGAGAAAGCCAGTCTGAGATTGGGAAAGCAGCAGGTAGTGTGGGGGCAGGCAGATGGATTGAAATTGCTTGATCTAATAAATCCTCAGGATTTTCGAGAGTTTATTCTTGATGATTTTAATCATTCCCGTATCCCTCTATGGATGTTCAATCTAGCGTTGTATTTTGATATTGGCGATCTCCAAGTTCTCTGGATCCCAGATACTACAATGCATAGCCTTCCGGAAAAAGGTGCACTTTTTGAAATTACCGCCCCCTTTCAAACATTGCCTCAGGGGACACCGATCGAATTTAAGGAAATTGATCGACCCGATAATCTATTCAAAGATAGTGATGTAGGGCTGAGGTTGTCGAAGTTTATTGCGGGTTGGGATCTAACGCTACACTATCTGTATCATTTTGATGATTTTCCAGTAATGCGATCATCTTTAACAGAAAAAGGAATTCGATTTAGTCCTGCTTATGAACGCACACATACTGTTGGTGCTTCTGCAAGCAATGCTTTCGGTGATATTATTTTCAGAAGTGAAGTTGTACTGAATAGCGATAAATATTTTAATACAGGGCTTTCGACAATAAACCCTGCAGTGAACGACGGCGTAAGTCGGAGCCGAGAATTTGGCTATGTATTTGGATTTGATTGGACGGGACTGAGGGATACTTTTATTAGTTTTCAGATGTTTCAATCAAGAATGTTGGACGACAAGGATGCATTAAGGCGCAAGATAGAAACGAGTTTTACATTATTGCTTCGAAGGAATTTTTTAAACGAAAGTATTCAACTAGAAACTTTGTGGATTTTCAATCAAGAAGATAAAGATAATCTATTACGACTTAAAGGTCGATTTGAAACGTCATCTAATACATCGATTACACTTTTTGTGGATATATTTAATGGAGAAAGTGATGAATTGTTCGGACAATTTGATAGTAGAGATCAAGTCGGCATTAAGTTGAGCTATGGTTTGTAAGGACGCTTTTAGCGCCTCCCCAATAAGTGTAAAGCCCCAATGCCAATAACAAAGGTAGAAATATAGACAAGGCAAATTGTCATCAGATCGTAACTAGGCAGTATAGGTGCCATCAACATTAAAATGTGAGCACTCAATACTAAGATTGCGATATTGAAGAAGGCTAGTTCCTTAGCTACAGGTGTGCTCAAATTTGGATCCATGATTCTAAGCAGAAGTAATCCGCTTCCTGTAGATCCGCAGCAACAGCCATATGCGGTGAGCGCTCTTTCGGGACCAAAGGATCGAAGCTTTTTCCCAAAGCCAAAGCATAAGGCAGCCGTTGCTGCAGCAGCACTTATTGCAACGAGTAGTATCGGCACAGCGAATTCACTTAAAAAGGCAAATCCAACACTCATCAAAGTACCAACAACCATCAAGTCAACTGATGATCCTGTTATTCTTCTTTGGGTTTCATTGTCGATTAGATGCCCGTATCCTGCCTTGTCCATAATCGATCTCATGATGAGGCAAATTATAAGACCGTGAATAAAGAAAAGGTTATGGCTAAATATGATGCCAAAATTGATGCCGTTTATAGGGTGGGCGCTAACAATAGGGTTAAGGAGCTGAAGATACTGATCCGTAATGAGATAGGCCAATCCCAATATGGCGATATGATAAGCAAGGGTATCAACATTCGCTGGATGGGTAATTTGTTTGCCGCTAGAAAGATGAGTTTGCATAATGCCCTTTAGAAATTCGTCATCTATTCTTGCTGCTTGATTATGATTTAGGCCTAATCGTATTGATCGACGTGCGATAGGCACTCCAACAACAAAGGCAACAAAAAAACCAATTGAGGCGTATACCAAACCAAAGTCGATAGCATGGGCGATCCCCATTTGGGTCTCCCATATATTACCTAACGCTAAGGCCTGACCGGGACCTTGGGTAAAACCATGGGTAACAATGATTCCGAGGAAGTAGGATAGTTGTCCGCCGCTTACTTCGTTGTAAATAAGAATGGCTGCAAGGCCCACCATTGCCTGTAATGCCAAACTCATGACCCAAATAATAGATAGCCACAATCCGCCTGGCACAACTTTAGTTTCACTGCTTTTTTCTGATCCGGTTAATACCAGTGACATAAAGCTCAAGGTGAAAAAATGAAAAGCAAAGGCGGTAAAGTCGGTGTTTTGTAGTCCCAAACTCAGTCCAGAAGAAATTAAGACGAAACCCAATACACCACCAATTAGGCTTGCAGGGACTAAGTTAGTTTGTAAGAAGTTGATTTTAGCTCTTAAAATCGTGCCAAAAAGAATCATAGAAACAAGAAAAGCAAAGGCGATAACGCCGGGGAAGGTGGATTCCATATTTCTTATCCCATATACACTCGCTATTATTATCTAGACCATACATCAGGGAAGGCAGATAGTCATCAATGTTAAGAGCCTTAAGGTTCATCGAGATTGAGGAGGCTGGGCTTTCTGTCTTATTCCGGCTGTGATTGTGTCGTTTATATCAATGGCAACAGCGCCGACGGTACTGAATTTCTCATCAGTTGTTAACCAATTTTCTAACAGTGAAATTTTATTTTCCCCTGTATTTTTTGCCATTACTTGTAGCAAAGTTCGATATCAATGTAGTGGATTTTAACTGGCGCAAGGCCTCGTACAATACTGCGACCACCTCGAGGCTGTTCAAAAAGATCGGCCGCTATGATGCTGTTTTGAAAGACTTTCGAATTCTTAGATATGACCATCCTCAGACCTGCTTTTTTAGCGGATTGCGTATCATCGCTGCCGCGAGTTTGGATTTCGAAATGCAAGGTATGTAGCTGAAAACTTAAAAGATCTGTTGGTGGGGAAAATCCTTTGGGTAACCTTCGATTCCTTAATACCGATAGCACTAGTTTATACAGTGGTATTGCTATTTTGGTATTTGCCTCATTAATAATTCCAGCGTTGGCCACGCGAAAATTAAGGGGGAAGCATCGCTTGTTTATCGATTATGGTCTTTGTTAATATTAAACAGTGAAGCCCTGAATTAGTTGCGGGTCCAAATCCTAATTGTTCGGCAAGGCTTGGGAATCTATGCTTTCTATCATCTCGATGAGGGGTCTTATAATTTCTTGATATGATCCTGTTGCTACAGTTGTTTCGTAAGCATTTCTTAATTTTCTTACCAAAATAGGATCTGAGTTTTTATTCATTGCTATCCACAAAGTCGTTGATAATTCGGGTATGGCGACGGCGGATGCGAAATAGTTAACATCAAAATTTCCACGTATTGCTGCTGGTCCGATTGCATATTCGATAAACGGAAACAGGTCGAATCTGTCGCGTTCCAAGAGCAACATATATCGATTATTATCTTTGACTTCAACCAGATTAGGAAAGCCTTTGGCTTTCAGATATTCATTAGGAACAGTGGCATTTCGAGTTCCAATGCGAAATTTTTTCGCCTCCTCGAGAGAGCGTGGTAGTCTTTTAAGGTCTGATCTCTTCCCGTAAAGAAATAATCGTACAGGAATTATTTCACCAATCCAATGATAAAGAGGATCTCTCGTTTTTGTTCTGCTCATCGAAAATGCCATTACGTCATTTTTTTGATTGATGGTCCGGACTAATCTGGCCCAGGGAACTAGGATGATTTCGTATGGCAATCCTGATTCTTCCATAACGGCGCGAACAAGGCGAGTTGCGTATCCAAGGACTAGTTCATCATCTTTACCGCTAGCAGTGTAGTTTAAGGGGTAAAGTTGTTCTGTCAGTATTAGAAGCTTTTTGTTGTTGGAGGGCTTGGCATCAGCAGCGTAGCTTGAAAAAGGAAATGCTAAAATAAAAATAGGAATTAGATAGTGAAATTTATACCGAAAATCCACCTTAAACTTGTTCATAGGACTCTGGTTCTAATTAATGAGTTTATCGTCATTAGGTTAGCATGAAGCATCTTTTTAAGTCAGTGTTTTCTATGGCCCTTCTGCCGTCACTAATAGCCTATCCAAACCATGAAAATGGTAGCGATCGGCATATCTTGGCTTCTGTGCGATTTTCAATCTTGGTAATCTTTCGAAAAGTACTTTTAATGCGGTTTCAATTTCAAGACGGGCTAGCGGCGCGCCAACACAAAAGTGGATACCTGCGCCAAAGCTTAAATGCCCTGTCCCACCTCGCTTGGGGTCGAATGTATGCGGGTTTTCAAATTTCATCTCATCCCTATTTGCTGCGGCAAGAAGTAGGCCCACGACATCTCCTTTTTTCAAATCTTGATTATCATAGGAGAAATCTTCCAGCACATAACGGGTGAACATGTGTAATGGCGGGTCGTAGCGTAAACATTCTTCACTTAATGATTTCACATTTTCTGGACTCGATGTCCAGTGATCAATATCAACCTGATTTTCTAAAATGACTTTTACACTATTACCTATGGCGTGGACAGTGGCTTCATGCCCCGCGTTTAACAAGAGAATGCAAGTTGCCACGAGTTCGTCTTCGGATATTTGATCATCTTCTTCTTTGACCCGAATGAGTTTAGTTAATAAATCTTCGTCTGATCTAATTTTTTTGAATTCAATTTGGTCTTTGATGAAACGCTCAAAATGCATGGTAGCTTCATTCGCAATTTTTTCTACTTCCTCATTATTACCATGTTCATAAATGGCGACCATCTTGTGTGACCACGCCAAGAGTTGGTTGGCCATCGCTGTCGGTATGCCTAAAACTTCACAAATCACGATGACAGGAATTACTTCAGCATAATGTTGAATAAGATCAAACTCGTTTTCATTCTCTTGGTTTATAACTTGTCCCATAATTTTGTCTATCAAACCATGAGCGAGATTAGATATACGTGGTGCTAAGGTTTTTACTTGTCTTGAAACAAACGCGCGATTCACTAAACGTCTTAGTCTCGTATGATGTGGTGGTTCCATTTCTAATAGTGAATTTTGATCAAACTTTGTAAGGTAGGGACACCTAAGATCACGTTCGCTTTCAACTCTTGGGTCAGTTTGCCTACCCAGTCGTCGATCTCTTAATAAGTCATTAACCTGTTTATATCCTGCAAAACAGGTATGGCCATATTCTTCCCAGTAAATGCCTGCCCCAGGACTTTTTTTACCAGGACTTTTTTTACCAGAGCGGCGCATCTCAACATAGCTTGGGTAAGGATTTTGAAAAAAAGCTGGGTCAGAGGGATCTTGCTGAAAGTGCATTAAGGCTGAGCGCTCGGTCGTTGTTTAAAGTCTTCATACCATCGTTGAAGGTTTGAGTATTCCTTGCCGATATCAAGCTCACAAAGCTCTGCAAAGAAGAGAGCGGAAAACAGTGTGCAATCGACAATGCTTACCTTTGAGCCCATGACGAAAACTTGGTCGCCTATGAGTTTGTTGATTCTCTTTAAAGCATCTGGCAAATGATTAAGTTCAGTTTCAGCTACAGCAGGGTTTGCGGGAAATCCTAAGGGAGAGTTTGTGGCGTGAACAATGCGTATTACTCTGAGTAATATTTCGTGCTCAACTTGTCTTTCAACTTCTCTGACATTTGCGCGTTCCAAAGGGTTGGAACCAATCATATTTGGGTTTGGATAGAGTTCTTCAAGATACTCAATGATGGTCAAGCTCTCAGTAAGATAATCACCATTATCCAATTCTAATACCGGTAAGGTACCCGTTGGGTTTCGTTGTAAATGCGTTTCTGATTTTTGCTCGTCTGTTCTGATATTGACCAGTATTTGTTCAATATCAATGCCTTTTTCAGCAATGTAAGCGCGCACCTTCGTGGGATTGGGTGCATACGGGAAGTAGTAGAGTTTCATCTTTGCCCCTTTTGATTAGCTGATGTTTGCTCAAAATTCACGGTGCCTTAAAAACATGGCCGATCATTTTGCTGCCTTCAAAAACTGCTTTATCCATTACGTTTATGTCGTCGACAAAAACGAAGTCAAAGATTTCATTGTGGTTACTGTCTTGATGAAGCATAACAATAAACAACTCATCTTTTTCTATCCCTTTGTGTACTTTGATCTTTACGTCTTTGTTGCCCCCGGCTTTTACAAAGCTTGATGCAACATATTTATCTCCGTTAGGGGCGCCATTTTCGAATGGGTGCATAACCAACCAGCCATTTCCAGAGATGTGGACCTCTTTAAAGGTTAAGGTGGAATCTTGGCGCTGTACGCCCGTTGTGATGATCCAGTTTTCATCGCCGTTGCCCATAGACATTTTGGTGCTTGGCTCTGCGGATACTGCAGATTGAGCAATAAAGAATGGCAAGAGAACAAAGCATACTTGCTGTAAGCGCGTTTTTGGGAAATACATGTTAACAATCCATTTTCCATAGGAAGTGAATTTATAAGCTATTTCCCCATAGATGGGAAATAATTCGCAAGCTAGTTTCCGGCCAGATATCAATAAACTTGCATGAAAGTATCAAAATTTACTGATACCGCAGCTAATAATGTCAATAGATTAACAGGAAAGTAGCCCCGACGTTCTCATTCCGGGAGACGCGCAAGCTAGTTTCCGGCCAGATATCAATAAACTTGCATGAAAGTATCAAAATTTATTGATACCGCAGCTAATAATGTCAATAGATTAACAGGAAAGTAGCCCCGACGTTCTCATTCCGGGAGACGCGCAAGCTAGCTTCCGGCCAGATATCAATAAACTTGCTTGAAAGAATCAAAATTTATTGATACCGCAGCTAATAACGTCAATAGATTAACAGGAAAGTAGCCCCGACGTACTAGTTTGTTCCTCCTAGAAACGTGACACTTTCGCTCAGCGCTGCACGACGGGTTCGCGCCTTGTTTGCAGAAATACTGGTATCCTCAAATCCAAAGCTTATTCCGAACAGTACTTTGATTTCGGAAGGAATGTCGAAGGTTTCTCTTACGAAATCTGGATAGTGTGCCATTGTGCCTTGTGCGCATGAGGCAAGCCCGTGAGCTGTCATGGATAACATGAGAGTTTGTGCATACATACCAACATCAGCTGCAGATTGACCACCAAACACCTCGTCCATACAAAGAAAGGCGACATGGGGGGCATCGAACATTTCAAAATTTCGGAAGGCTACCTTTGCTCTGCCTGGTTTGTCTTCCCATGGAACACCCATCGCTTTATAGAGGACTCGAGCACAATCTCTACGCCGTTCTTTAAATATTTCACCTAACTTACCTTTGTCGGTGTGGTCAGCTCTTGAAGGCTCCCGTGCTTGAATTCGATCGATAAACCCCTGGCGTAAAGAATCTCTCACCTCTCCAGATGCGACATAAACCTGCCAAGGCTGTATGTTTGTGCCCGATGGTGACCATTGAGCAAGCTCAAATACTTTATTTAACGTTGCTTGCGGTACTGGGTCAGGTAGAAATCCTCGCACAGAGTGACGATGTAGAATGCCATTTTCGAGACTGATTGCTGTCATTTCGAACCTGTTAGTGTATAAAAGTGGAGTACTATAACGTATTCCTTGTCTTTTGTAGCACAGTCTAAGATGTATCACTGCTGCAATAGATAGCCCATAGAGCAAACAAATGTGAGTCCGCAAGATGCCAATAAGAGTTGATCCAGAAACTGGCCTAAAAGCCTTTAATACTAGAGCGCAGAGCAAAGCGGGTATTACGGGTAAGGGATATTCTATAGTGCAGGATGAATCCCTTAAGACACTACCTCCTGTTCCTGCAGGCGCAGTATTTGATGCAGAGGAACAAGCAAAATATAGAAAGTTTAAAGAAGATCGTAGAGGGAGTGCGGACTATATGGCTATGGAGGGTGAATTCAGTAAATATCTAGAAGATGTTTACTCTGCACCGCCGGTAGAGCGGCAAGCCTTAACAGACAGCTGTGAGATTTTGGTCGTTGGTGCCGGTTTTGCCGGATTATTGCTCTGGCATAAGCTCCAGAAAGCCGGGTTTAAGGATGTACGTTTTTGCGAAAAAGGAGGTGATGTAGGCGGCACTTGGTATTGGAATCGCTACCCTGGCATCGCCTGTGATGTTGAGGCTTATAGTTACTTACCGCTTCTTGAGGAGATGGGTTATATCCCCTCGATGAAGTTTGCTGCGGGGTTTGAAATTATGGAATATTGCCAAAAGATCGCGGAAAAGTTCGGGTTTTATGATCGCTGCCTTTTTCATACCACCGTCGAAAAAACCCAATGGAATGAAGGCTCGGCTAAATGGACTGTTACCACCGACCGAGGTGATGAAATGCAGGCCAAGTTTGTCATATTGGCAAATGGCATTCTCACTACGCCGAAGTTAGCGAGAATTGATGGAATGGAGACCTATGAAGGCGCTGCGTTTCATACCTCAAGATGGGATTATAAGGTTGATCTAAAAGATAAAAAGGTTGGCATTATTGGAACCGGAGCAACAGCAATACAAGCCATTCCTGAGCTTTCAAAAATTGTGAAGGAGCTTGTGGTGTTTCAACGGACACCTTCTTCTATAGATGTTCGAGATCAACGGGAAACAACTGAAGAGGAAAGGGATGCTTGGTCGCAAGAGCCGGGATGGGCGCGCGCTAGACGTGCAAGATTTAGAAAGATTTCTGCAGGTCGCACAGCGATGAAGGCAAACGATGACTACTTGGCAGGTAAAGTTGCAGATTTTAAAGAACGGAAAGTGCATTCAACTGAATTAAGTCAGGAGGCTTTAGTTCAAAAACAATTGAATACGAACTTTCGCATTATGGAGCAAATACGGGCCCGAGTAGATACCATTGTTAAGGACCCGGTTACTGCAGAGGCCTTAAAGCCCTATTACCCTTACGGGTGTAAACGGCCGACCTTCCATGACGAATATTTGCCCGTATTTAACCTGCCCCATGTAAAGCTCGTTGATACAGCGCCTCGTGGTGTTAGTTCAATCGATAAAGAGGGCGTCATACATGATGGAGAACACTATCCCGTAGACGTTTTGATTTACGCTACAGGTTTTCAGTGGATGGCGACGTCTACCTTTAACATGGTCGTTGGTTGTGATGGCATCTCATTAAATGATAGGTGGCAGAATGAAGGTACTAAGACTTTTCTAGGGTTACATAGTCATGGATTCCCAAATTTATTTATTGTCTCTGGTCCTCAAGGAGGGGGAGGGAGTTTCAATTTTACCGATGCAATTGATGAGCATGCTGAATACATAGTTTGGATGTTAGAGACGATGAAAGAAAATGGCTATGCTGAGGTTGACGTAAAGAAATCTTCTGAATTGGAATATGCTGAACATTGTCGTCAAGCAGATCTTGTTACCGGTCCACTGCGCGATTGTATCTCTTATTATAATGGTCATGGTGAATCTGAAGCGGGAAGTTTGGCCTATTATGGCGGCGGGTATTGGCACAAATTCAGAAGGGATGCACAAGAGACTTTGGAGCCCTATTTGTTTAAGGAGGGGTGATGGCTAAGCTTGAAGATCATGTCAGGGCCATTGAGCAAAAAGGATACACGGTACTTACAATCTGCTCTAATAATTAGTGTTATAGCGGGTTTCCCCGTTGCCCTTGTGCTTTCATGGCTTTTGATATCACAAAAAATGGCATTATGACTGGCCCTGGTATTGACGCTGAAGTCGAAATAAAAGGTAATAGAGTGGCGGTATTGCCATTTTGGGACTACCTTTTAACTTCGTTATTGTAGAACCCTTACTCGTGGCGTAATGCTTGTATGGGATTGGCTTTTGCGATCTTAATCGCATGGATGCCAACTATTAGCCAAGCGAATAAAACAGAAGTTAATCCCGCTACTCCGACGATAGCGGCCTGTATCGTTATTCTTTCTGCAAAGAAGTTTAAATACTGCTCTGATGCAAAGTACGCAGCGGGTAATGCAAAAAGTAGAGCCCACATAACGGGTTTGGAAAATTGAAAAATCAACAAGGTAATAATTTGTAGCATGTTGGCTCCCATCACTTTTCTGATGCCAATTTCCTTGGTCCTACTTTCAGCCATAAAGGCAGCGAGTCCAAATAAACCGATAAGGCTTAGTGTCAATGCGACAACTGCAAAACCACCCAGTAGTTTCATTATGCTGTCAAAAATATCAAATATTTCTCCAAATATTTCTTCTAAGAAAGTGGATTGGATTGGGTAATCAGTGATAACTTTATCCCAAATATTTTCCACTTCACTCAGAGTGCTTGCAAGGTTTTCGTGACTGACTCGGATCGAGGCATCGTCAAAACTAGAAGGTCTCATATAAAAGACAGTGGGTTTTACTGCGTTGTGAAATCCATTGAAATTTTGTGTGGGAACGATGCCGACAATGGTATATGCGCGAGTTTCTCTATCGTCTTCTAAATCAAAAAAGGTTTTTCCTAGTGCTTCACCTGTAGTTTGGTATCCGAGCTTCTCTGCAGTCAGTGCGTTGATGACAACATTCACTGCGGGCATATCTGAAACGAAAATATCTGCTGTGTATTCCTTTGATAGCGCTCGCCCATCCTGTATGGAGATATCATAAGTATTAAAAAAGTCTTCACTAACAGACAGTTGTTTTAGTTGGAATGACGTTTCTTTGTTACCGGCTTCTGGTCCAGCTGCGAAACTAGAATTGTTTTGCTCATATGGCAAATCACTAGAAAAACTGACATGGGTAACGCCAGGAATTTGAAGCAACTCATTTCTTAAAGCGCTAAGTCGAGCTTGGATACTCTCAACACTTAGACGCTGTAATGTAATGATTTGTGACCTGGGATAGATATCTCCTGCATCCTGGACTTTCTTGTTTTGGAAGTAGACAATTAAGACACTCGCCAAAATGAAAATCGATATAGAAAATTGAAAACCCAGCATGATACTGCGAAAGCGACTACCTTTAGCGCCACTCGCGCCTTTATCATTAAGCGCATCTATTGGCTTTACTTTCGTGACCAGAAAAGCAGGATACAAACCAGAGACGCAACCTACAGTAAAGGTTGTTAGAATCAACCATGGCAGGGTAGTAAGGTAGTCGAGGCTGAGTGCTTTTTCAGTCGCTGCATTGAAGGAAGGCACAATCACTTCCAAGATTGCTAGGGCAATAAACATTGATATGAAGGTAATGACCAAGCCTTCTGTAATAAATTGGAATAAGAGCTGTTTTCTTGTCGCCCCTAAAGTTTTGCGTAGACCCACTTCTCGTGCGCGACGGAGCGATTGGGCTGTTGCTAAAGTTGTGTAGTTTACGATAGCGATAATCAAGACTAAAATTGCCAAGAGGTTTATTGATTCCAACATGGGTAAGCCGACCATATCCCAAATGAAAGAATTAGCAGCGGCGAGTGGCAGAACCCTCAAACCAGTGATGAATTCCTTGTCTTCCTCCGATAGGTGGACCTCGTATATACCGTCCATTTTTGCTTGGAGCGCAGCCATGGAAGTTGATTCGGGAATCAAAATGTAGGTTAAGTTGCCTGAGGAGAGGTTGTTAAAGTTGCCCGCTAAGTCCCATTCGGCAGCCTTATTAAGGGCTGTAAGAGGTGCGAGTACTTCAAATTCAGCGCCACCAATAAGAGCGGAATTAAAATGTGTATTTCTTGGAAGATCTTTTATGACGGCTGTGACATGTAAAGTTGTTTTGTGATCTAAAGTAATTAGTTTGCCTAGAGCGGGTTCCGCTCCAAATAATTTGGCAGCAATAGTTTCATTGAGTAAAATACCCTCAGGTTCTAATAAAGCATTGTCATTGCCTTCTAAATATTGAAAATCGAAAATCTTTAGTAAACTTGGATCGGTGAATCGGATTTTTTGATAATAATTATCATTGCCTACTGTCATCAAAAAATCCTGATTGACTGTTCTTGCTATCCCCTCTATCTCCTCTATTTCCGCTTGAATGAAGGGTGTAAATCCAGTGTAGATACCAGGATTTTGGCTTACGCCAATATTTGCGTTGGGAGAAAAAATGGAGCCGACAGTATATATTCGTTCGAAGTTTTTATAGAAACTGTCGTGACTATTCTCATATTCCACGAGTAGAGAGCCGAATATGTATACACTTAATCCGGTAACTAAGCCTAGTACATTGATACTAGCGTAGAGCTTGTTCTTGAAAAGTTGACGCCAGGCAATAAGTATATAATTTTTGATCATGATGGGATCCTATAAGCTCTGGATCTAAAAAGCTTGTTTTAAAAGGAAGGTTTTTGCAGCGTTGACCTTCAAACAACCGCTCTAAGGTTTTCAGTGACGATTTGACCATCGAATAGATTAATGGTTCGTCTAGCGTAATCGGAGTGCGTTGGACTATGAGTTACCATAACGATGGTCGTACCTTCATTGTTAAGACCTTGGAGCATTTCCATGACTTCTTGTCCATGAGTACTGTCCAAATTACCCGTTGGCTCATCAGCCAGTATTAATTTTTGCTTACCAACCACGGCTCTTGCTACGGCAACACGCTGCTGTTGCCCACCGGATAGTTGGCTTGGCATGTGTTTCGCGCGGTGTGCAATACCTACTTTATCCATAATTTCAGCGACCATCGATTTGCGTTCCTTTGCTGATATGTCGTGATACAGAAGCGCGAGTTCTATGTTTTCAAATACAGTAAGCTCATCAATCAAATTAAATGATTGGAAAATAAAACCGATATTCTTCTTTCTTATATTGCTAAGTTGAGATTCCGAGTGAGTAGAGATATCTTCATTGTTGAATATATATTGTCCTTCGGAACAATTATCTAACATGCCGATAATGTTTAACAAAGTTGATTTCCCACAACCGGAAGGACCCATAATCGCAACAAACTCTCCAGATTGAATTTCAATGTTGACACTATTGAGTGCGACGGTTTCAACTTCATCGGTTCGATAGAACTTTGATAAGTTGTGCATCTTTAACATGATTTTATATCCTTCATTATCGGGGATTAGTGCTAATTTTTCTTAATGGGAAAGTGTTAATTGTTATCAAGTTTTAAGCGGTCCATCTCTTTGAAACTAGAATAAGCACTACTGACTACTTCTTCTCCTCTCTCCAAACCTTGGAGTATTTCAATGTATCGAGAATTACGTCTCCCCGTTTTTATCTGTCGCTTATGTGCTTCGCTACCGTCTTTCGAGACGACAAATATCCAATTTCCGCCGGTGTCTTGGAAGAAAGCACCATTAGGTATTAATAACGCACTACTGGGATCACTTAGAGTCAAACGTGTTTGGATGGTTTGACCACGGCGGATACTTTTAGGCTCATCCTCTTTAAATAACAGATCAATTTCGAACTGTCCATTATTAACTTGTGGATAAATTTTGCTAATTCTCAGGGGATATTGATTACTGTCCTTATCAAAATGCGCGGTTTGCCCAATATCCACTCTTCCTAAATAGTATTCATCAATACTGGCCCGTAATTTAAAATTATCAGGGTCATCAATTTGACCGAGACGTCCTCCCGGTTGAATGCTTTGACCTACTTCAATATCTAGGCCTGATAGTTTTCCATCGACGGGTGCGCGCACATTGAGTGAATCAAGATTTTGCCTGGCTAACGCCAAGTTGCTTTCTAATTGAGCACCTGCCGTACGGAGAAACGCTAATTGTGTTTCTTGGAGGCGCGCATCTGTGGATTGGCTTTCTAGAGTGACGGTGCGACGCTCTTTGAAATATTCCAGCTCATCTCTCGAATCTTCAAGTTGGCTTTTAGTTGCCAATCCAGCGTAATCCAAATTTGCGAGACGATCAACTTGTCGCCCAAGGCGTTTTATTTGGTAGTTTATTTCGACAAGGTTGCGCTTGTGAGAAAGGCGGTTTTGTTCAAGTTGTAATTCAATGGTACGCATATTATTTAACTGTTCTGTCACGACAGCTTCATTTCTTGTGACATCGAGTTGTAGGGATACATTTGCGAGAACGACGATGAGATCACCCACCTTTACATCTGCACCATCCTCTACTAGACGTTGTTTTACTTGTCCTCCTTCGATGAGATCAAGGAAAACTGTTTTGCGGGGTGTTACACGTCCACGAACAGGAATGAAATCTTCGAATGTTCCCTCTACTACAGGGGAAATGAGAATACGGTTGTTATTCACCACCAACGAGCGCTCACTACTCTGGAAAAAGAAAATCCAAATCAGAAACGCGATAATGGCTAGGGCTGCAGAAATAGCGAGCCAAGGACCGTATGGCCTGTTTTTCTTTAAGGCTCTGTCCATCCCTGCACCGGATATTGACTGTGCATGTGGGGCTGGCTTTATGTTTTCGGTAACCAAATTACTTGCCTCTTTCAGTATGGATGTCGTAAGAGGGTAGCAATACCTATGCCATTTGCTAAGGTATTGATTTTATCGAATGATACCATCTTTATCCTTTTCGAAAACAAGCTAAGTGTTCAATATCGAAAACATATTGTACGATAACGTGCACTTCAAGCAAAGCTTGAAGAAAAGCGGCTTGAAGAAAAGCAGCTTGAAGAAAAGCAGCTTGAAGAAAAAAGCTTGGCGGGGCCAATGGAAAATACACATATTCTCATGGTTGATGATGACGAAGATATCTTGGTCGCGGGCAAGTTGCTGCTGAAAAGACATTACGTTCAAATAATTAGAGCTACAAGATGCGAAGGAAGCTGTCATGATCGTTGCAAGACGTTCTGATGGTCTTATGAACTTTGTAAATAGTGATAGACAGTTTTCTGAATTTAGCACGCCTCAAAAGAAGCAATTTAAGGTAGATGCACTGTTTGCTGATATCACTGCAATAGTGAAAGCTGATTGGAAGAACATGTCTGATCAACAAAGTGAAATTGAATTAACGAGTTCAATTAACGCCCCGACTTTGAGTATTCATGCCGATAGACAAATGATAGAGCATATTCTTATCAATCTACTACAAAATTCCGAGCACGCGCTTAGGGGAAGTGAAGAACAGAAAATTCGCCTAGGGGGCGGCATTAATAAATATGGCCATGTTACGCTTGACGTTAGCGATACGGGTATCGGTATAACGGAGGAAGTGGGAAGTAAAATATTTGTGCCATTTTACACTACTCGCAAAGTTCACATTGGATACATGAAATAGTCCGCCGTCAAATTTTGTTTGATCAAGCCGAGTTCACTAAATTGGCAGTTGAATAACCATAAATGATGAGCCAAGAATTGCTGAATGGTATACGAGAATATCTTCGTCCAGACTAAGAGGGTAGACAGGGAAAACTTTAACCCTAGGTATTTAATGCGATCTATGCATATACACAGGACTATTGGCTGGAAAAGGATGCGCTTCCCAACATCACTCTCAAGGATAGCGTTTTTGTCTATAGCTAGTGATGCGTTGTTTGTATGCACTATGGGCGTATTTCGTGACAACGTGATTAGCCGTCAACTAAGCTTTTCAACCTGAGATCCTTCTCTGTTTAGTGTAAATTTAATTTCCGCCTACACTAATACATTGTTATTTACGTCTTAGTCTAAAATGCTATGAGAAAGATGACCTTATGAACAAGAATACTTTGTTTTCAATTGGACTGCTTATCACTGGATCATGTGCTGCAAGTTCTCTCCTTGCGGGAGAAGAAATTGATCTCACTCAATCTGCTGCACCCGATGGGCTCGTGAAAATCAACAGCGTTCGAGGCGATGTAAGTATTGTTGGCTGGGATAAGGATCAAATCTCCATAGTAGGAGAGTTGGATGACCTGGCTAAGGAACTTATTTTCGAAGTTAATGGTGATCGGGCTGTTATCAAGGTTGTGATGCCCGGTGGTAGTGTTAATTGGGGCGATGGTTCAGATCTTGATATTCGAGTCCCTAAAGGAAGCCGTGTAGATTTTGTTGGCATCTCTACCGACACCGTCACTGAAAATATACTCGGAGGCGTAAGAATTAACTCTGTGAGCGGCGATATCAAATCCAGCAATCTGCAGGGTCATCTGATGTTAAGTGCAGTGAGCGGGAGGATAGTGATTGAGGATTGCAAAGGAAGGCTTCGCTCTTCTTCAGTTATCGGGGATGTGGATGTGCTTTCCCATATCGGTGAAATAGATCTAGAGACAGGTTCAGGCGATGTTGAAATTCAATTAGTCGAAAATCGAAATTTACGCATAAAATCTATTAGCGGGAAAATTGATGTTGTCAGTGATTTGATGAGTGGCGCTTTGGTCGATATTCAGAGCATTAGTGGCGAGATAGAATTGGAGTTAAGTGGAGATATTGGTGCGGAATTTGATATTAATGCAGGTAGGAGCGGTAATATTAACAACGATCTATCTGAAGACGAAGTCTTTAAAACACGCAATGGCCGCGAAACCTTAAAAATGATGCTCGGAGATGGATCAGCGCAGGTCCGAATAAAAACTGTTTCAGCTAATATAAAACTTGAGTAATTAGTCGTGGCAGAAACTGGATTAAAAAAACTTTTTGAAGCCTACAAGCGCAGACGGGTATTCCGTGTTACTGCGCTTTATGTGATTGCGTTTTGGCCCCTTATACAATTGGTTGATATTCTATCTTCGCCATTAGAAATACCCGATTATTTTATGCGATATTTGGTATTTGGTTTTTTTGGCGGTCTCCCCTTTGTATTGATGTTTGCTTGGCTGTATGACTTTCGTAGCGGTGATATTAAAGTTGGCAAAGGTGAACCCCAGTTGGCTTTGCTGGGCTCAAAGACTGAATTCACATTTATTGCCGCATTAGTTGTTGTGGTTTCTGCTTTATTCTTTGTGCAGTTGTCTATTGATGACGCCGAAGAAACAGCATCCAATGTAGTAAGAGAGAGTGATATCACGCCAGTAGCTATCTTAGGCGAATCCTTGGTAAGGACTTTTGATTCTATCGCTGTACTTCCTTTTGTCAGTTTTAGTCTTGAAACGCGAGACCAGTTTTTTGCCGATGGTTTAACTGAGGAATTACTCAATGTGCTTTCAAGAGTACCGAAGTTAAAAGTCGCTGCGAGAACGTCCTCCTTTGCCTATAAGGGGGTACGTAAGAACGTTCAGATAATCGGTAATGAATTGGGCGTATCGACAATTTTGGAAGGTAGTGTTCGAAAAAATGATGTAGACGATACGATACGTATCACCGCTCAGTTGATTGATGTCAGCAATGGTGCTCATCTTTGGTCGAAGACATTTGATCGAGAATTTAAAGATGTATTCAAAATTCAAGATGAGATTTCTCGTGCGGTTGTGGATCAGCTGAAAGTTACCTTGGGCGCTAAGATCGAATTGCAACCCAGAAATAAATCAGCTAACCCTGAAGCGCTTATTGCATTTAGTATGGGACAAGCTGCCTTATCAAAGCGCACGGAAGAAGGCCTTAGAGACGCAGGGAAGTATTTTCAAGAAGCGCTTAGCGCAGATCCCAATTACGCTTTAGCCTATACAGGTCTCGCGGATGCGAATACGCTATTGGTGAATTATGGTTTTGTTGACGCAGCGGACGGATTACCCAAAGCTGAAGATGCCGTTAGTGCCGCGCTAGAACTCGATCCAAATCTAGGAATAGCTTGGGCGAGTAGAGGTTTAATACTCAGTCAGCAAAAAGAGAAGTCGGCTGCAGAAAGTGCCCTCTTAAAAGCGATAGAGCTTAATCCAAATTATGCTATGGCTTATATGTGGTATGCCAGTATTCAGCCTGTAGACAGTGATAGATTATCCTATTACCAACAAGCATTCTCTTTAGATCCAAAATCTGCCGTTGCAGGATTTAATGTTGCAAGCTTACTAGTAAGAGAGGGACGAGATGCTGAGGCAATGGATGTGTTTAGTCAAATAGTAGAAGCTGATCCATTTTACGCGAAAGCGTATATACTTGTTGCCCGCATGAGTAATAACCGGGGTCAGATTGCGGAAGCAATAAGGCAATATAGAAGAAGTTATGACTTAAATAATGATGCTTTAATAGCGGTGCAGATAGCAGGTCTTTATAGTGACATAGGTGATTTTAAAGCTGCTGATAGGTGGTTTGCGCTTGCAGAGGATGAACTCCCAGAGAAATACCGCTCACGATTTACTTTGATCAAAGCCCAGCGCTACGCTGCTGAGGGAGATAGTTCGGCAGCGAGTACCCATTTACAGGCACTTTTTGAACGGGAGATAAAAGATCAAAGTGATTATTATCTTAGATCACTCGCGGCCTATTACGACCAGGACTTTGAAGGCGCGGTAGCGTTATACGAAGAATCTATAGCGTCTCCTATAGAGGGTATGGACGATGACGTAAAGTCCGAGGTGCTAGCTGTCGCGAAAATAGTGGTTGCTTACGCTTATAAGAAACATGGAAGATTAGATGAATCAATTGCCTTAAGAACTGAAGCTGAACAAGCCATAAATCAAATAAAAGAAGGTGATGAAGGTTATTCCGCAGAAAACTGGTATCACAAGGCTCAGATAGCAGCGCTAAAAAATGATGACGAAAATGTACGTCAGCTTATGCAAAAAGCGATCGACGAGGGCTGGAGAGATTTTTGGTTACCAGGTCTCGATCCACTTATGCAGGACTACAGAGGCGACACGCTAATTCAATCTATGCTAGCTGGACTTGAAACTCGTATGAGTATTATTCGAGAACAATTTGAAGTAGAAGCACAATTTGCCAGTCGTTGGGATGACTAAAATATAACCCGACAAAAGATATCAATTTGAAGACAGCCAATGTCGTCAATAAACTATATTAGAGGTCTGCGGTAAGATGGTAATGCTGTGAATAAGAATGCTAAACAAGTACATGATGAAGCCTGCGCCGCCGGAGAAAAAAGTTATATAGATCCTATTACGGGATATGTAGTCTTCACTCGTTTGGGCTTGTTGGCGCGTTCCAAGTGTTGTGGTTGTGCTTGTCGTCATTGTCCATTTCAGCATGAAAAAGTGCCTATCTTACAACGCGCAAAAAAAATTCAGCAAGCAGCGTATTTAACAAATGAGAATTTGGTAGATAATAAAAAAAGCAGTGACGTCGTATTTTGGAGTGGCGGAAAAGATAGCTTTCTTGCCCTACGTGCCATGCAAAAAGCGTTACGCGAAAAACCTCGAGTAGGTGAAGAAGGTGAAGACCGTACTCAAATAATTTTGCTGACAACATTTGATGCGACCAATAGGCAAGTAGCCCATCAAGAAATCAGCATAGCTGACATTGTTCAACAGGTAAGCGCATTAGGTTTGCCCTTGGTAGGTGTTCCTCTGCATTCAGGATTGTCTTATGTGGATCAGATAGAGCTTGGTTTAAAGATAATTCCAGCGATTGAGAGAATCGCTTTTGGTGATTTACATCTTGAGCATATTAAGGAATGGAGGACTAGGAATTTAAGCCCGATTGCCGAATCTTTGGGCGCTAAGCTCTACTATCCACTGTGGAATGTGAGCTATGAAGATTTGCTTGATGATTTGGCGCTTAGTGCTGTCCCTTGTATTATTTGTGCTGCTCCAGATGAAGCGCTTACAGGCAAAATTTTAGGGCATAAGTTTAATAGAAATTTTATTAAGACTCTCCCAGAGTCAGTTGACAAATTTGGTGAGAATGGTGAGTTTCATACCGTAATGAAAACCTGGGAATAAGATTCTTTTGGTTGGATGTAGCAAAACCATAAATATGTTAGGTGATAAAAATGTCCCTGGGACGCCTAGTTCAATTTTTTAGTCTATGGACACACGATAATTAAACCATTCCTAATATGCCGCGAATAGTCATAGCAAGTAAGGCTGCAGTGCCAAGGCCAAATATTAAAAAGCGCACGAGTACTGTATTGGTAGTTGCGTGAGCTATACTGTGAACAACACGAGAGCCAACATAGAACCACGCTAACATTGTATTAATATCATCTCCTAATCCAGCGACCGCCAATGTGATAGCAACGGCGTAAAAGACAGTAGGTTGTTCCATTAGATGATTGTAGTTGTCAGCTTTCCATTGAACTTCTTTAGGTAGTTGATCACCTAATTCCGCTGTCCTTTGACCCGCATCTGGGCCTAGTTTTGCAGCTGCTATCGCAGGCAGCCTTGTGACAACCGTCCATGCCAACATGACAAAAGTCCAAAGACCTAAACATAGTATCGGTAGTAAAATTGGCGAGGCTCCAAGAGAATCCAACATAGGGTTTAATCCTTTATTATTGTAGGGGCACATTATGCCGGGTTGTTTGTTTAGAAGTAAATAAAGGGTCTTACTTCTGAGTGTTATTTATGCCTATTTACATAAAGATTGTGATGCTTGTTGTCGTTTGGTCCCACATAGGCTTGAAACATCTTTTTTTTGCTGATACTTTCGTTACACGAAAGTCAAGCTAAAACGCAAAGGCACCATATGGCAAAAGCAAAACACCAAATTTTGATAGTCGATGATGTAGCTGATATTCACGCTGTTACCCAACTTGGGCTCCGAGGTTTAAAATATAATGGAAAGCGATGTGAATTTCTTTCTGCCTATACTGGGAATGAGGCCTTGGAAATGCTCCGTCAGAACCCAGATATTGCAGTCGTATTGTTAGATGTAGTGATGGAAACCGATCACGCGGGTCTTGATGCGTGCAGAAGTATTCGTAATGATCTAGGTAACACCATGGCGCGCATCATCTTACGTACTGGTCAACCGGGTATGTGTCCCGAGAAAGAGACTATTGATAATTATGATATCGACGGTTATCTCGCGAAAACGGAAATCACAGCTACAAAACTCTATACCACTGTTCGGACGGCACTTAAGGCATGGAGTGAGTTAATGGAATTAGAGCGTCATAAGGCGAGTTTGGCGCTTATCCATGATTGTGCGATGTCTTTTCATTCATATGATCCTTTGGAAAAAGCATTGGATAGAATACTAAATGCCTCTGCAACAATTGCAGGGAGTGAGTTTGCTATTTTGACCCTTGAAACTGTTGGGGAGGCAGAAGCCGCTAAACAATACCAAATGCACTTGGCCAGTCCCCGTGAGAATTTAAGAGAACAAATTGAAGATGTTACTTTACGTGTAAATGAGCTTGTTCAGTACGAAGCACAAGCCACAGCAATTGAAGCTGTAGACGGAATGGTCTTCTCCTTTGCTCTCCTCCGAGAACTAGGACATGGTTGGATTTATATCGAAGTAAAGGAATTAGATGACCTCCAACAGCAAGCTTTGTCTTTATTGTGTGGTCATGCTGCAAATGCCCTCTATTCAACAGTAGCGCAAGGGATGTTGATTGCCAGGCAGGATAAAGATGATGATGACTTTAATCTGATGGCTATCTAAATTATTTCGTAAGGCTCGGTACTGATAATAATAATAAGAAGGTGATTGATGGAGCAAACGCTGTTGCAGAATAAAGATTCGCAGAATGAAAGCGCTCGTGCAAATAAAGCACTTTTTCTGACAACCTTATCCTTTTCGGTATGTTTTGCTTGCTGGGTTATCAATGCAATGTTGGTAACTTATCTTGTTCAAAATGCTATATTTGAATTTTCTGCTCAACAAGTTGGCTGGCTAATTGCCACGCCGATTCTAACAGGCGCAATTAGCCGAGTCCCCTTGGGTATACTAACGGATAAACATGGTGGTCGAATCATCATGACAATCCTTATGTTGGTCTGTGCTTTGCCTATGTTTTTATTATCGCAAGCGAGTAGTTTTACAGGTTTTCTATTATGTAGTTTAGGTTTTGGTTTGTGCGGTGGTGGCTTTGCCGTTGGAGCGGGTTATGTATCAGCCTGGTTTCCATCTGAAAAACAAGGCACGGTGCTTGGGATTTTTGGAATGGGAAATGCCGGTGCAGCTATTACCAGTCTTGCAGCGCCGCAATTATTAACTTATCTATCCAAAAACAGTGTGCCCGCAGAATCCTGGCAATCTCTGCCACAAATCTACGCCGTCGTACTTGTTATCACGGCGCTAGTATTCTTCATTGGAAGTGAATCGAGATTAGTAGCCGATTCAAGTGAAAAGTCATTAGCGCAAAGACTTGAACCCTTAAAATCGATGATCGTTTGGCGGTTTGGCCTCTATTACGCGCTTCTTTTTGGCTCATTTGTTGCGATGTCACAATGGCTAGTACCTTATACGGTGAATGTTTACCAAATCAGTCTTGCACAAGCAGGTGTATTGGCTGCAGTTTTTAGTTTGCCCTCTGGGATAATTAGAGCATTAGGCGGTTGGTTGTCGGATCGATATGGTGCACGTGCATTGATGTATACGGTCTTCATGGGTTGCGCAATATCGTGTGCCTTATTGTCAATACCAAAAATGGACATTTTTACGCCTGGGGTTGGAATAAGTTCGAAGCAATCTGGGACGGTGTTCGAAGTAGGTCAAAATTTGATAGTCATTAGTGATCGAACTTATGAGGTGAATCCTCGGCCATTAGCGCTTGCTGCTGAGATTGATGCAGAAACGAACAGCTTTTTCTTACCTAAGCTGCAAACTTGGCAACAGCCCAAGGTCGAGGTAGGTGACATAGTCACTAAGGATCAACTTATCGCGTCGGGAGTAAGCAATCTTTACTATCCAGCAAACTTTTGGATATTCGCTGTCCTGGTTTTCATTTTCGGCATCCTGACTGGTGTAGGCAAGGCCGGTGTTTTCAAGTTTATCCCTGATCACTTTCCAAATGACGTGGGGACAGTTGCTGGTATCGTAGGATTAATCGGTGCTATGGGTGGATTTATTTTACCTATGGTGTTCAGCGTCTTACTGGGTGCTACAGGGATATGGGCAACTTGCTGGATAGTCCTAACCATTTTGTCGATTGTTTGTTTGATTTGGATGCAAATAAATATCTCTCGGATTATGGAGATCGAGGTTCCTAATCTTGCAAAGCTCATTGAGAGTAGCTCGCATAGACTTATTCCTGACACTGTTGATTATCGTTCACACGTTCCTACAAATGTTGAAACGCTTTTACAGGGACTACCGTTCTTTCATGACCTTACTCACGAAGAATTACACTCGGTTGCACAAATTGGAGAGTTTAAGTCTTTGGGAGAGGGTGAGCTGGTTTTCAAGCAAGGCGATCCAGGTGATGCCCTATATGTTGTGATAACGGGCAAGGTGGAAATCTTTTTGATTGGAGAAGATGATCAGCAAATTGATTTAGCAGAACTAGGCGATGGATCCTATTTTGGCGACTTAGCATTAATAGATGGCCAGCCGCGCTCGGCTAGTGCAAGAACAATTGAAGTATGTGAATTCTTTTTGGTCGGTCGCAAGCAATTTTTGTCATTAATGACAGATTCTCCCCGTATATTAGCGGATGTTTTGATAGGTCTATCTGAGCATATTAGAAATACAAATCAGCGTTACGTCGACATTAACGAAAAGAAAGAGCGTCTACAAATTCAAGCTGAGTTAGATCGTCATCAATCGATTGCGGAAATGGTTGCTGGCGTTGCTCATGAGATAAACACGCCTCTTGGTATAGTCAATCATGCGGCGAGTATTATTACCGAAGAGGTTAATTCGAAAACAATAGAAGAAATCGCAAAAGATGAGGATGCCGAAGAAGTTTTGGAAGGTGTAGCCTTAGCGGCACGGTTAATTCAAGATAACATCAGCCGAGCAGACAAGCTCATTACTTCTTTCAAAAATCTCTCGGTAAGACAAATCGTGGATCAAAAAGAAGAAATTCGGATCAGTGAAGTTATTGATGATGTCTTACGTCTTTATGGCCTAAAAGCACAGGCGTCAAACTTAGGTCTGGAGTTTGAGAACCAACTGGGAGAAGAAGATGTTTGGGATGGTTATCCAGGGCCGCTGAGCCAGATTTTACTGAATATTATTTCCAATGCCGATCGATACGCCTATCCAGAAGGTGGTGGTGGCCGCTTGGACGTGCTGCTAAAAAGTGCAGGGCCCAGTAATCCAAAGTACGACTATATAATTTCTCTCAACGATTACGGTGTGGGTATAAAGGATGAGGATAAAGAAAAGGTATTTGAAGCATTCTATACTACGGGTCGATCGATCGGCGGTAGCGGTATCGGATTATCTGTAGTATATAATCTTGTTACTTTTCAATTGGATGGCAATGTGGAAGTCGATTCTACCTTAGGTGAAGGAAGCCAGTTCATAATATATTTACCAAAGGTCGTTAAAGAAAAACAACAGCAAACTCATCTCGTAAAAGAAATTCAAAAACCAACATAAGTCTTAATTTGGCAATGAGATAAGGAAGGGTATTTATCGCTTTATGAAGAACGAACTTTCAATTGATCATGTAGGCTACCTTGAAGACCTACACGAAATTCCAAAATACGTGCTCGGAAATGTTGTCCATGACCATGAAAAGCGTGGCTATTCATGTTGTTTTTGTGGAGTAGGTGATAGTGGATTTGTACAAACTGATATTAAGCCGATGGCAAACGAGCGTGTTACGTCGGGTGCTAAAGGATCTCTGATAGTCAAAATCGCTTCCAAAGAACAAAAATTCTCGGTGTTTATTGGAGATGACTTAAGCTTGAAGTTAATGTGCGATGATGTCGTTTTTGAAGACGGCGCTTTGCTAACAGGTAATTTGAGTCTTGATGGCACTACAAAAGTAGTGCGTGGAAAAGCAGAGCGATTCGAAAAACTAAATGAAAATTCCGGAATCCACCATATTGATTTGTTACAAAGTGGCGGAAGTAATAACGAGACAAAAATCATACAAAGTACACCTACGAAAGGGTGTATGAAATTAACTCTGTCAATGATGAGGCAAAAAACTGCTTATCCCATTCATGTCAGGCCGAGCTATTTGGATGTAACTACCGGTAAAAGAGTTGCCATTAGCTATGCTGATGCCATTGATCGCTTTGCTGATATGCTGTTGCGGCATCGGGGTAAGTTAGGTCGCACCTTGATGTATGCCTGCGGCCAAATAGATTATTTTAGTATCTTCGCTTCACAGGAAGTATTTCGTTTGTTAGGCGTTAGAAACCTCACGGGTAACGCAGAACATTGTTTGAATGCCGGTGCTGTGCATAATGAAATGTTGACAGGTCAAGAAGGGCCATTTCTTACCTTGGATCAAAGTGTAAAAGGCGAAAATCGTTTGTTTTTGATGAATGGTTGGAATGGCCATATTACCCATCCACCTGCATTTCGATCAATTATTAAAAGAGAAAAACTCGATGCTTACATAATAGAAGTGATGGTGAGCGAGTCTGCTATAGAAATTGCAAAAAGGCTGGATGCTAAAAATGTACTTTTGATCAAGCCGGCATCAGATCCCCATCTTGCCCTTGCCGTTGCACAGCAAATTTTTGTTAACTATCCCGATGCGATAAAACAAGCGTTCATTTCAAAGTTTTCCGATTTGGGGAGCTTTGAGAAATATAAAGAACTCGCTCTCGACCCACGATTTGATGCTAGCCGTACGGCTAATAGAATTGCAGCAGAAGAAAAATATGTTTCAAGAATAGAATCCGCTATTAAGTCAATAGCAAGAAAGCTTAGTCATCCAGATACTGTTCCAATAAACATACCCTCGGTAGGTTTGTCCCAAACAAGCGGTGTTGTTGCACATTGTCTGTGGGGCGACTTATTGGCCATGTTGGGAAAGTATGGACTTAACCCAGATGGTAGTGTTGCGGGTGGAACTTTAAGAATACCTGGTCAGATAAATGCTGAATCTGAAGTTCAAGGATTGTCTCGTAAATATTTCCTCGGCCGTATTCCAATGGATAAGGCTAATGAGGTTGCTGGCAGAATGGGTCTTCCAGAAAACGCCTATCAAATGTGTGTTGAAGATACACCCAGAGCAGCGCTTGATTACTCGGACATGGTTGAAGAAAATGAACTCTTTGTCTATCTGGGGACGCAGTTTGAAGCCAATATGATGGAACGAAAACGTTGGCTGCAAAAATTGGAGCAAGACAAGGTTTCTATGGTCGTCATCGATCCGTTTCCTGATCCCTATAGCATAGCGCATGCTGAGTTAATTATTCCCTCTCCGCCTCATCCTGCAACCGCAAAACTCTACCAAAACGGAGAGTGGAAATTGTCCATGTCGGCGCCGCATAAAAAGGCACACGAGGAGAGTCGTTCCGATGCGACTATAATTTATGATGTTATGAGTCGGATAGGAGAGAAATTAAAAAACGATGCGCAGTTGCAGGAGACGCATAAAGATCTTTATCAGCATGTTCAAAGCGGCTACTTAGAAGGGCGATTTTCACCATCAGGGCTAGAACGCTTCGAGGGTGAGGTTAACCGTGAACAATTATGGGAGAGAATACAAGATTACCTTCATGGCGGTAGTGGACCTTTGTATTGCAGTTTTGATCATGCTGATGGAAGACCCATTGAATGGCAAGAATTGATAGAGCAAGGATCTATTACCTATGGCGGTGTAGGTGAAAATCGATATGTGTTGGATTATGACAAGCCCTCACCCTATTCGAATATATTCCGCGAGCCTTGCCAGTTTAAATTTTTCACGCCGGATGAGAAAGATTTGAGTTTTCCAGATGGGATTGTACTCAATACGGGCCGTTCTCCTCTTTCTCAAGATAAGAAGCTTATTCGTTATGCGACATCCACATTTAATGCTGGGAAATCGACGCCAATCGTTGATATGCCTGATGAGAATCCTATCCATTTATCTCCAAATTTGGCGTCGCGCTTAAATTTGAAGACAGGAGACTTGGCAAAAATAACAAATCGCCACCATGAAGACGAATTGATTCTGCCTGTTGAAGTTAATGACCGTGTAAAGGGTGACAGCCTTTATGTTAGTTTTCACAAATCGCGTGGCCAAATGGAGAGGGGGCAATACATCAATGATGTCAGCTCTAGGTTAGGTCGATGTCAATATTCTGCACAAACCTCTGTGAAGGCTAGCGAAGTCTATTTGGAGAAAGCCCAAAGTTCAGCGCCGGATACGCGACTACTCGACCCAACGGGCGATCTTCCAGTTTGGGATGGAGAAAATACTCAGTTATACGTCACAGATATTATTGAAGAAACACATGATGTATTTACCTTTCGATTTCAGGGCGATCCACTTTGCCGTTTTGAATATAAGCCTGGTCAATACTGTACATTTATACTAAATATAGATGGAAAGCGCGTCCTGCGCTCCTACACAATATCATCAACACCTACACGACCGTTTATATTAGAAGTAACTGTAAAGAGAGTGCCTGGTGGGCTAGTTTCCAATTGGTTGCCGGACAATTTGACAATCGGTGATCGGATAAAAATAGCCGGTCCAAAGGGGAAATTCTGTTTAGAGCCAGGTGGTATTGCCAAAAAAATATTATTTCTTGGTGCTGGTAGTGGTGTCACTCCGATGATGTCTATGAGCCGGTGGTTAAGTGATATCTCCGCTAATGTAGATATGAAATTTTTCAATTCTGTTCGAGGTCCAAATGACATTATTTTCGAAAAAGAGATTGAGTTTCTAACAACGCGATTCCGTACATTCTCACCAGTCATGATTACAAGCTCCAGAGAGACTGAGCAATGGGATGGTTATAAAGGTCGCGTGAATAAAGATATGTTAATGTCACTCGCGCCAGATCTATTTGAACGCACTATTTACATATGTGGTCCCGAAGGTTTCATGAATTCGGCGAAGGAGATGATCATTGAGCTTGGCTTTGATCAGTCAAATTTACATCTTGAGAGTTTTGGTGGTGCACGAAGTAGCGCCGGATCAGAGGAGGCGGCATCAGGAGATATTGCTATTGATTTTGCGAAGACGGGAAAAGTTACCACTACTAATGGTGAAATGACTATCCTTGATTTTGCAGAAGCTAATGAAATAGAGGTGGACTATTCTTGTCGCTCGGGTAGTTGTGGTGAGTGCAAAATGAAATTGATTAAAGGCAAGGTGCGATCTGAAACCGATGAAGGACTGACAGAGGAAGAAAAGCAGGCAGGCTATTTCCTTAGTTGCGTTTCACACCCTACTGAAAGCTCGAGTTTTGATGCGTAGCTCGTGAATAAGTAGCTCGTGAATAAGTAGCTCGTGAATAAGTAGCTCGTGAATAAGAAGCTAACGATAACGATATTCGTCGAGATACTTTCTGACCTTCTTTATCGCTTTAACTTGTTTTTTAATGTCCGAGGCAGGAAAGGTTTGGGCGAATTCTTCAAGTAAGGGCGAGATTCCCTCTATGGCTGAATCTCTTACGTCACGTCCTTTTTTTGTCAATTTTACGATTTTGCTTCTTCCGCTATTTGGGTCTGGTGTAATTGAAATTAATTTTTTATCGTGTAATTTCTTGAGTGTATTTGTCATGGCGCCTTTAGTGACTTGAAATGCAGTTGATAATCTCCCGGGCGTTGCCACATTATCGACACGGATGAACCAATTTAGCACTGAAAATTGAGAAGTGGTTAAGCCAGCGGGTAGCTTTTGTTCGAGTATGCCATTGCTCAGTTGGGATATGATATTCAATTCGTTGAAGTATGAGAACAGTACTTCAATATCTCTCCTCTGATTTTCTTTTGTCATATACTTTTCTCAATGGTCACTTCAGTTTTCGTCACTTCGGTATGCGCAGTTACAAATTGAATAGTTACCGTTGTCTATCTCTTTAGATAGTTTACAATTAAACTGTTTAGATATAAACTATTATGTATTACGTAAAAGCTTTAATCAATTACTTGGAGAAATATCTATGAAAATTATTTATTGGCTTGTCGGGTCTGTTCTTGGCGTCATCGTTCTATTCTTCGTACTTCAGACAGCGGCATCTGAAAGAGTGGAAGTGGTTGAATTGCATACAATAGATGCGAAAGGTGATTCTGTTACGACGCGATTGTGGGTTATGGATCATGAGGGGATGCAGTATTTAAGAGTGGGGGGCGACGGTTCGGGTTGGTTTGCAAGAATACAGGCCAATAAAACAATTCAACTCACACGTGGGGATGCTACAAAGACTTATGAATCAAAAACGCGCCCAGATAAGAGTGAGTTGATAAATATGTTGATGCAGGATAAGTATACCTGGGGAGATGATTTTTTTGCCACCATGTTTGGTGGACGGGAAGGGTCAATTCCAATTGAGCTGCATGAAGTGCCGGGATAGTATGCAGACTGTAGTAGACTGCTAGTTATCTCTTAACTCCTGTTGACAGTAAAATTTGTAATGTTGTTAGATAGAGAATAAATTTTTAACATAAAAAAGGAAAGTAGACATGCAAATAGAAAACAACAAGGCAATTTTCGTTGGTGGTGCATCAGGTATGTGTCGTGCAACAGCAATAAGATTTGCTAATAAAGGCGGTCAGCTTGCCATATTAGATCTAGAAAATTCTGATGGCAAAAAAATTGCCGAAGATCTTGGTGGTAAATTCTACCCCTGCAATGTGATGGATTTTGATGGAATGGCCTCCGTTATAGATGAAGCTGTGGCAGATATGGGTGATTTGCAGTTTATGGTGAATACTGCTGGTGGTGGCTTGGCGCAGAAGACGGTCAAGCGTGATGGGACTAGACATTCTTTGGATGATTTTAGAAGAGTAATTGATCTTAACTTAATCGCCTCGTTTAACATCAACTCAATAGCGGCAGAGCATATGGCAAAAAACGAGCCTAATGATATTGGTGAAAGGGGCGTGATGATAAATACAGCTTCCATAGCTGCCTTTGAAGGACAAATTGGTCAGGTAGCCTATTCAGCAGCCAAAGGTGCTATTACTGCCATGACACTAACAATGGCTCGCGATCTTGGTTCTTTAGGTATCCGATGTATGACAATAGCCCCAAGCCTATTTGATACGGGATTGACTGCTGGGATTCCAGACGAAGGTGCGCTGCAACTTACAAAAGACGCGGCTTTCCCGCGGCGAATGGGTCAGCCAGATGAGTTCGCTGTAATGGCAATATCGATTTTTGAATGTGCAATGATGAATGGATCTACTATTCGAGTAGATGGTGGGCAACGATTCGCACCCCGTTAAAACGGGTGGGAGATGGGCCCTATGCTAGTCTCGAATTGTAACAGGTAGATCCGTTATACCATGTACGAAGCTGGAGTTTAGCAGTGTTGGGTCGCCGGTCACTTCTACTTTAGAGAATCGTGAATTAATTTCTTCCCACATGACGCGAAGTTGCATTTCTGCAAGGCGGTTACCAACGCAACGATGTAGTCCATAGCCAAAAGAGGTATGGGTTCGAGGATTGGCGCGGTCTATAATAAATTTGTTTGCGTCTTGGATATAGTCTTCATCTCTGTTGCCAGAAATGTACCACATGGCGACGCGATCACCTTTCTTGATGTGTTTGCCATTAAGCTCTGTGTCATGGAGGGCTGTTCTTGCCATATGGGCAAGGGGTGTTTGCCAACGAATAATTTCTGGAACCATTTTTGGAATCAATCCAGGGTTTTGTAATAGCTTTTCATATTGGTCTGGGTTTTGGTTTAGTGCGAGTACGCCTCCTGAGATGGAATTTCTTGTAGTGTCATTACCGCCAACGATGAGTAGCATAATGTTGCCGAGGAGTTCTTGAGGTGACATATTATTGGTAGACGGGTCATGCGCTAACATTGATATTAGATCAAACTTTGCGGGCTCTTTTTTTCGTGCTTCATAATATTCAGTGAAGTAGGCCAGACATTCGAATAATACATTAAAGCCCTCTTCTGGATTCTCGAAAACTTCTGGATCAGAAAGATTTTGAACCGTGTCTGACCAATACACCAATTTCAGCCTGTCTTCTTGTGGGACATCAAAGAGTGTTGCTAACATCTGTCCAGTCAATTCAACGGAAACATGTTTTACCCAATTGAATTCTTCGTTTCGTGGTAAATCGTCTAATATGAGTCCGATTCGTTGACGAATAATAGGTTCCAACTCTGCGAGGTTTCTGGGGATAAACATGGGGGTGACAACTTTTCGTTGGGCATCATGCTTGGGTGGATCTTGTTGGATGAACATGGGGAGGGCAAATGGGTCGTCATCTTCTCTGGGGACTGCGCCAAGGAGGATGCCGCCTAGCCTTTGTTGTGATGAAAAAACATCGTGGCTTTTATCGACTTGCATGATGTCCTCATACTTGGTGACCGACCAGTGGGGGCCAACGATACTGTCTTCGTGATAGTGCACTGGATCTTCTTTTCTCAGTCGTGCGAAATGATCCCATACGGTATCATTTGCGAATAAAGCAGGATGAGCTGGGTCTAAATCATCCAGAGGAATATCATTCACATCGAAGAAGGGATCAATGGCAAAGGCATCAGCAACTTCCTTATTTGAAATGCTTAGATCACCACCTTGCATACGCTTGCTTAATTCATGCCGCTTGTCGCCGTTTGTTTCCCTATACTGAACGCTCATGACGGTTGCTCCCGTTAATTATGCTTATAATTCGATTCATCTAACCATTTAACTATTTAACCATCTAACTATCCATAATCAATAGATCAATAGATCAATTCTAGGTCCGGAATGCCAATTTTATTGGACATTTGTCTTTCAACGATATCCTTCTACAACCGCTTGTCTAGGCAATGACCACCATGCTGCTTCACATGCAGCATTGAGTTCATCATCAAATTTTACATCCAAAGCTGCCACGTTCGCATCAAGTTGATCTGCTTTACTCGCGCCAATAATGGCGGAAGTAATCCCTTTTTGCTTTAGTACCCACGCGACGGCGACAGAAACCATGTTTAGATGTTTCTCCTGGACGATGTTTTTTAGTGTTTCAACAGCCGAAAATTGGCTGTCATGCCAGTATCTTGCCTGATACCTGTCTGCTGCTGTGCCTAAGGTAAATCTTGTGCCACGCTCGGGTGACTGTCCAGGTTTATATTTGCCAGATAGAAACCCTCCAGCGAGGGGATTGTAAACAAGCACCCCAAGCCCTTCATGGTTTGCAAGCGGTAATAATTCTGTTTCGATTTCTCTATATAACAAATTGTAGCGAGGTTGGACTGAGGCATATCCTGTCATTCCCATTTGGCTTGCAACTTTCACAGCTTCTCCAAGGCGCCAAGCTGGGTAATTTGAACACCCCAGGTACCGTACTTTCCCATCTCGCACCAAGTCGTCAAAAGCACGGAGAGTTTCGGCAATAGGTGTGTCGGTATCAAAACCATGTGATTGATAGAGATCGATATAGTCAGTTTGTAGTCGCCGAAGACTTTGCTCAACGGACTGGATAATGTGTTGGCGGGATAAACCTCTGTTATTGGGGCGAGCGCTGGTAGGTGCAAAACACTTGGTGGCAATAATTAACTTCTCCCTATTACCTCGGGCTTTCATCCATCGACCTATAATAGCTTCGGTCTCACCAATCGTTTGCTTTGTGCCTCCAAGAGGATAAGCATCAGCGGTATCCAGAAATGAGAGTCTATGGGATAAGGCTTTATCCAAGATCCTCATGGATTCTTCTTCGTCAACCTGTAATCCGAAAGTCATTGTCCCTAAGCACAAAACAGGCACTTCTAGTCCGTGTTTTCCTAATCTTCTGTAGTCCATAAACCTAATCCCTTATTTTAATTCTCTATGCTTAACTTTCTCAGCCTGAATCCCTAAGCTTAGATTCCTAACTATAATTGCCATGCTTCCCGGATATATACTTATCGTGTTGTCCTAAGTAAAACTATCCACTATTAATAGTGGAAATATTCTGGCGCTCGTTTGTCCGCATATATCAGATATAATATTGCATATGTGATTGGAAAATTAACATAATCTATATTTAATCTCACTTCTCCATTGCTGACATTGTCATTTTCAACAGGGTGAAGAACATCCATGTACAAGACGATCGATTAATAAATCTATCACTTCATCGGTGTTATCTACCTTAACAAGCGTTATGCTTTTATGACTTTGTTGTCTGCCGGTGTTGCATGCTGATTGAGTTTTTGTCGATTTCTTTCTGTTTGGATCTGCTGATAGTGGATGCTTGAGTGTTGGTAGGCGTGAGATTAAAAAGTGCCGCTATGCGCTCTCTAACACGAGCTGAGTCTGGATAGGCATAACCAGTGATGAATACCTAAGGTATATTGACAGAAAAACCGATCAACTTTTTATCGACTAACGTGCTGGATAGTTACAAAATATTAATACGATCTTTATAAAGCCTTCACACACTCAGTGCAGAATGCTGCCCGTTGAAAAATAAGGAATAAGAAAGATGTTAATGAACAATTACAGCCTGATGTTCTCCTTCAAGATACTGCTGGCTATGGGTCTTTTATTCAGCACGTTGGCGAACGTCTATGCAGCTGATAAGGCACTGCTCGATATATTGCTAGAAAATAAAGTTATCACGCAAGCGCAGTACGAGAGTCTGATCGAAAAGGAATCACTGACCAAAGATGACCTTTTCGTCGTGGCGCCAGCAGAAAACATGCCCGCAGAAATTCCAACGAAGTCGCATAGCAAAACATCTCCAGGGAAGTCATACGATGTTAATGAAGTCGATATTGTCTTGGATACCGATGCATATATAAAAATTGCCGTGGCGGACGCCGTAGCAGCGAAGATTGACGAGGATTTTCCTGTCGCGTCAAGTTACACAAACAAGGGCTTTCGACTTGAGAGTCGGGACGGCAATTGGCAAACTAATCTTCAGTGGCGTGCCCAGATGCGCTACACCAATCCGTTCTCGGGCGATCCAAGACAGCTTGATGACTTCGCAGCCGAGGATTCATCAAACTTCGAATCCCGCCGACTGCGTATGAAAATTGGCGGGCATGGCTACCAACCCTGGTTGAAGTACTACTTTGAAGTTGACCTTCAGCCAAGCAGAAGCGCAGGCTCCAGCGCAGCTTCATCTAGTGCACGTGTTATAGACTGGCGTATAGATATTGCTAAGTGGGCTGCCGGTGGATTACGATTCGGACAGTGGAAAATCGACATGAATCGAGAGAGAGTGGATTCATCCGGTCGCCAGCAATTTGTCGAGAGATCAATAGTTAACCGTATTTTCACGATTGACCGACAGATTGGCGTTCAATGGCGAGGTCACGCATTTAAGGGTACGGCGGCAGATTTACGATACTACGTTGGTGTTTTCAACGGAGAAGGTCGTGGCGTACGAAATGCTAATGAAGACATGATGTACGCCGGACGTGTGCAATGGAACTTCATGGGTCGAGATCTTCCATTACGACAGGGCGATGTCGAATTCACAGAGAAGCCAACAGGTAGCCTGGCATTTGCCGGTATGACGACAAAAGGACCTTGCACACGTTGGTCATCGTCGGGCTGTGGAAACCTAGATGGATTCACCTCATCTTCAGTCGCTGGCGTAGACCAGTTTAAAGTCGAGCAAGCTGTCCAGGAATTCGCGTTCAAATATCGTGGTTTCTCAATTCAACAGGAGTGGCATCGCAAATTCATCGATGATCGAATCGCTGGTAGTAGAAATGATCTAACCGGTTTTTATCTGCAGTCAGGTTATTTTTTCAACAACCTTGTCTCTTCAGTGCCTGCACCGCTAGAGTTTGCCATTCGTTACGGCTATGTTGAAGAGCCCAATGAAGACGATCAAACATTTTATAATGAGCGTGAAGAGTACACAATCGGTGCAAATTGGTACTTCGCGGGTCACAGCAATAAGTTGACGCTTGATTACTCCTTCCTGATTGTCGACGACGATTTCCTAAATGCAGACGATAATTCGAACCGAGTGAGACTCCAGTGGGACGTCTCTTTCTAATGTAATTGTTGGATACACTTGTCTACATTAGTCTTAAATAAAAGGCCTGCGATTGGAGGCCTTTATTATTACAGTGAGTGTCAAGGTTGAAACTCACCCACAGTCTTGATCGGAATCACCACGTCACTGAGGTTCTGCGTAACTATCCGGCGAATCTCAATCGCTAACTCACGAAAGAAGGATTTTTCTGGTGAAGTATTTCGCCATACTAGAACATGATTCCTCACTACATCAATGCCTTCAACATCCGCGATGCGCAGTTCATTCTCTTCTCGAATCTCAGATTTAACATAGAGTGCTGGTAAGAATGCCGTTCCCATCCCCATCACGACCATCTGCCTCAAAGTATCGAGGCTAGTTCCTTCAAAGTCACGCCGTACCTCCGCGCCAACTTTCTCACAAAGATCAGCAATCTCCCTGTGAAATAGATGATGTTCACTGATTGTCAGTACTCGTTCTCCAAATAGGTCAGTGCGATTCAAACGCGGTTTGCTCGCGAGTTTATGTTCCATAGATAACGCAAACTTAAGGGGTTCGCGAAACAATTGAAAAACCGATAGTTCCTTCGACATAATCGGTTGTGTGCTGAGTATGAAATCGTGCCTACGATCCAACAATCCAGACTCCAGATCGCTCGGTGCTTCTTCTCGTACATACAATTGCAAGTTCTCGTACTGCGTGTGGATGGGTGGCAGAATATGCGGTAGTAAATAGGGACCGAGGGTTGGCGTTACCCCCAGCCTGTACGTGCCCAGTCCTCCGCCGGAGAGTGTTCGCGATTTACTGGCGAAACCATGTATCTCCTCCAATACTCGCTTGGCGCTTGGCAACAACTCACGACCCTTTACCGTCGTTGTTGTACCTTTCCTGGTGCGCTCAAATAATTGCAAGCCAAGCAGTTTTTCCAGTACCGCCATTTGATTGCTCAATGCAGGTTGCGTGACCTCCAGACGAAAAGCTGCCTGCCGAAAACTCCCGCATTCCGCGATGGTCGTGAAGTAGCGAATCTGCTTCAAACTCAGACGACTGATAATTTCCATGTTTTTCCAAGATAATTAGTGATAATAAAATGTTATCACATTCGTTATTTTATTGATTAACAACTATCACTCTCGCTCACCTATAGTGCGCGCCAATTAGCCATTTGGATCACACAGTGTCATTGAGAGTTAAATCATGGAAAAAGTAGTATCAGGGTTTGTTCGTTTTAAGTCTTCTTCATATAAAGAGCGAAAAGAGTTATTCGCGGAGCTCGCCAGTGGTCAAAGCCCGGAAGTTTTATTCATCACTTGTGCCGATTCACGTATCGACCCGAACCTGGTGACACAAAGTGAGCCTGGTGACCTATTCATTATTCGAAACGCAGGCAACATAGTACCTCCACACGCAAGGACAGCCGGTGGTGTTACCGCGTCGATTGAGTTTGCAGTTGCCGCCTTAGGTGTAAAGCACATCGTTGTCTGTGGTCATTCCGATTGCGGTGCGATGAAGGGCGCACTTAATCCAGCAGGACTCGAGGGACTGCCTCATGTTCAAGAATGGCTCGATCATTCCCGGGCTGCTGTTGATGTAGTGAGAGCGAAGTTTGGTCAGGCAACGATCGACGAATTGTCGAAGGTGACCAAAGAGAATGTGCTACTTCAAATGCAACATCTGAAAACGCATCCCGCTGTAGTGAGTAAGCTGAGCACGGGTGAAGTCGACATGCATGGTTGGGTTTATGATATAGAGCACGGCACCGTAGATGCTTATGACGAGGCGCAGAAATCCTTTGTTCCTGTTGAAGAGCTTTACGCAGATCTTATTCAAAACGCCGAAGCAAATCATCCGCAAGCCGCTAGTTAACCAAAATCGTGCAGGAGGGGTTCGCTCAACCTGCACCTTCTTTCTCAATTTTCTGAATCGTTTTACAAAAGGCAACCTGAATGTTTGGTCTTAATACTAAAAACTTGCGTGGTGATTTATTTGGCGGACTAACCGCCGGTATCGTCGCGCTACCACTGGCACTTGCCTTTGGAGAGGCGTCTGGCGCTGGCCCCATCGCGGGACTTTACGGCGCTATTATTGTTGGTTTTCTTGCATCGCTGTTCGGCGGTACAAGTTCTCAAATCTCAGGTCCAACGGGGCCTATGGTTGTTGTGTTCGCGGGCGTGTATGCCACCTTGAATGGCTCCCCCGAACTGGTTTTTGCCGTCGTTGTATTAGCAGGATTGTTTCAAATCCTTTTTGGCATACTACGTTTTGGTCAGTATATTCGTCTCGTGCCGTACCCAGTCGTATCCGGCTTTATGAGCGGTATAGGCTGTATCATTATTGCATTGCAGTTCAGCAGGCTTTTTGGTCACGAGCCTGAGGGAGGTGGAACTATTCCTGCATTAGCAGCAATACCTAGCTCAATTGCTGATCCAAATTTTGTAGCCCTAGCACTTGGCATAGTGACACTAGTGATCGTGTTCAAATGGCCTAAAACCTTGGGGAAATTTGTACCGGCACCATTGGCTGCACTAATCATTGGCACCATAGCTAGCGCCATGATCGTAGGCGCACCAATCTTGGGTGACATCCCTACAGGTTTGCCTTCATTCATCATGCCATCGTTCAGCCAAGATACATTCTTAATTGTCGTTGAAGCTGCTCTAATCCTTGCCATATTAGGTGCGATAGACAGCCTCCTCACGTCTTTGGTTGCAGACAACATGACCCGAACAAGGCATAACTCGAACAAAGAATTGATCGGTCAAGGTATTGGCAATACGGTAGCCGGACTATTTGGTGGCGTTCCCGGAGCCGGTGCGACGATGCGTACCGCTATCAACATTCGAACCGGTGGTTTAACGAAGATATCAGGCATGACACACAGTATTGTACTCTTTGCAGTCGTCGTCGCACTGAGTCCATTGGCATCTCAAATTCCTCATGCTGTACTAGCGGGCATCTTGGTCAAAACGGGTTACGACATCATAGATTTCGCTTATATAAAACGTGCCCACAAAGGTCCCCGTTGGGATTTGGCGCTTATGGTCCTAGTCATTCTTTTAACGGTCTTTGTTGACTTGATCACGGCGGTAATGGCCGGTGTCGTGATGGCAGCACTCGCCTTTGTCAAACAGATAGCGGATGCACAACTTGAAGCTCTCGGCGATGTAGATAATAAAGGTTTATCGTTCGAACTTACCGAAGAAGAAGTAGCATTGCTCGATAGAGTGGGTAATAAAATCAGCTTGTTTGATTTTGGTGGTCCATTGAGTTTTGGCGCTGCGGCTGATGTTGGACATCAGGTACGGGAAAAATCGAAGGACGTATCGGCACTGATTCTAGATTTTAGCCAAGTTCCCCACGTTGATGTATCAGCAGCGAGAGCTGTTGAGACTATTGGCAGCGACGCGCACGCGGCTAACAAAGAAGTTTTCGTGTCAGCTATGAGCGACGATGTCCGTAAAATGCTTAGCGATCTTAATAACGAATATTGCTTATCTCACGGCGTAAATTTTGAATGTCGCGCGGATGCTATCAAGGCTGCTGTTGAGTATTTGGAGAACATTGATGCCGAATCAGCTTCTGCTGAGACGCTCGATTTGTACGCCAAAACTTAATCACTAACAATACGACACTCAAAGCATTATCAACTCGTTTGCGGGCTTCGTCGACGACTAAGTCTTAAATTTGATTCAGGTGTTCAGAGCGAATCGAAACGAGTTGATGGCTTTTGGAATCCTCGCTAATGGCTACACTTTCCTGCATCGACGGTAAAGTCCCAAGTCAGACTTGCCTTCACCCGTCAAAGCAGTGCAGTGTTCTACGAGTAAGGTTTCTCTGACAATTTTACCTCGCCATGTACCGGGCCGAATCGCCACATAAAATACCAGTTAGGTATTGGTATGGCAGCGTGATGTCGGATCCAGAGATACAGATGCTTGCTTGTAGGTATCTGTTTTATCCATCTGTTTTATCCATCTGTTTTATCGACAATCAAGAAGTCTGCCCATGTTTGAGTGCAGGAGTGTATCAACATTGTCGTCTTCTCATTGAAGACCTCTGTTAAAGTGATAATATCTCTTGTGTTGGTGTCCGGTTTAACTAGACCATTACAGATACCCATTTTAATTCCTAAGGTATTTGACCAATGCCCCTCGTCATGAATTATCGAATTGCCACTTCTCGGGATATTCCTGCGATTATATCACTCATGCAATTATCAATTGCTGAGAATATGAAGCAATTTCTGTCCGCTGAAGAGATTATCGCCGCACAAGAAACCATGGGTGTTGATCGTTCATTAATTGAAGATGGCACTTATTTCATTGTTGAAACGCTTGTTGAGGATGTAATTGTCCTAATTGGTTGTGGTGGATGGGGCAAGAGAAAAACCTTGTATGGAGGTGATCACACTATTGGTCGCGATGATAGTTTAAGTGATCCGCTATTGGATGCTGCTCGAATTAGGGCAATGTACACTCATCCTGATTGGGCGCGGCAAGGTGTCGGCACTTATCTACTAGATTTGGGAGAGAGCGCAGCTAAAGATGCTGGGTTTAAAACGATTGAGTTAGGATCTACCTTACCAGGTGAACCTTTATACCTTGCTAGGGGCTATATAGAACTCAATCGTGATATCCAAATTGCCGAAAACGGTTCGAAAAATGTGGTGATTAATATGATAAAGCCCCTTCTAGATTAAAAGGCGCTAAAGTGGGCATATGGTGCGTTCTTGACTAAGCTTACAGGGAAGATAGATTTTAAACTTCTCTAAGGACGAATTGCTTGGTTGATGCCGCGCACAATGCAATTGTTAGCATAAGTGAAAAAGGAAAGATTCTCAGTTTAAATTATGCTGCTGTGCAGATGTTCCAATATTCTGAAAACGAATTAATGGGGATAAATATTAAAATTCTGATGCCCGCTGAATATGCCCTTGGTCATGATGCTTATCTTTTACATCACGCTGAGACCGGGGAGAAAGCAATTGTTGGAACATCTCGCCGTACAAAAGGAAAAAGAAAGTCAGGGGAAACATTCCCCATCCACCTCAGTATCTCAAAGATAGAAATCCAGAGTGAAGTCGTCTTTATTGGTCACTAATAACTTTGGTACTGGCTTACGTGTAAATTCAAAGTTCTGCGTGATGTTTGGCTTAAAAAGGGCGTTAGTTGAAAATCAGGATTTGAATAAAACCATTAGGTTATTGTTGACGCTGTTTGTCTCTCCTGAATTAATGCAAGGTGTTATTGCGTCTTTACAAAACACTGATAAAAGTTGGGAAGGCAATTTTAATCTGATCGATGATAAGGTGGTGGAATGCTTTTCTATGCCTTTGTACGTTGAGGGGAAATATAATGTTCGGGTATGGGGTTTTCGCGATGTAACAGAACGTTTTCGTTTAGAGAGTGAAATTTTTGAAGCGAAAGAAATTGCTGTTCAAGCTGCAGAGTCTTAGGCAGGTTTTCTGGCTAGTATGAGCCACGAAATCAGAACGCCTATGAATGGTGTTCTCGGTATGCTCGGACTTCTTGTTGATGACAACTTGACTGAGGGGTAAGATAGAAAAGCGAGAATTGCTCAGCAAAGTGCAAAATCACTATTGTCACTTATTAATGACATTTTAGATTTTTCTAAAATTGATGCTGGAAAACTAGAACTGGAAATACTCGATTTTAATCATTGTTCTCTTTTAGGAGACTTTGTTGGAGCGATGGCTCTGAAAGCACAGGAGAAAAAAAACAGAATTGATTCTTGATGTAAAAGGCATTGAGAGAACAATGGTACAAGGTGATCCTGGCCGCTTGCGTCAAGTTTTGACGAATTTAGTTAGCAATGCACTCAAGTTCATTGTAGAGGGTGAAGTAGTCATTCGAGCCAATCTCCAAGAAATAAGTGGCGAGCTTAGACTCAATTGCGAAGTGATAGATACGGGCATAGGTATTCCAGCAAGTAAACAAGCCCAATTATTTGACTCGTTTACGCAGGTCGATACGTAGACAACACGAAAGTATGGTGGAACAGGGCTTGGACTTTCAATTGCTAAAAAACTTTGCGAGCTTATGAATGGGCACATAGAAGTTATTAGTGAAGAAGGTGTGTGTACTTGTTTTACCTTTAATATTGCACTGGGCACAAGTCCTCAGTCTCAATTACTTGCACCTAAAACTCCCTTTTCTGCTGCAAAGATACTGGTAATAGATGACAATTCAATGAATCGTGCGGTAGTTCAGAGTCAGCTTTCTCATTGGGGAGCCGATGTAAGCGAAGCTGAAAGCGGAAGGCATGCGTTGGAGATACTTGCTGACACCAGATCGAGAGATCAATTTGAAACTGTCATATTGGATATGGCCATGCCGGATATGAATGGTGCAGATCTTGGAAGAATAATTCGCGATAATCCAGATTACAATGATCTAAAGCTTGTCATGATGACATCAGTTTCTACACAGGGTGATGCAAAATATTTTGCAGACATTGGGTTTTCCGCATATTTTCCTAAGCCAGCAACAGTGAAAGATCTAATTTAGGTGTGGTCAAAGCTAATAGAAGGGGGCGAGACAGAAATACGTGGGAACCCCCTTGTCACCAAGCATTATCTTGACCTAGTAACCAAAGAAAATGATATGGGTACAGCTTTAAGCGATGGCTTGACCAGCGATACAGTTCCCCAATGCCGTTTGTTGTTGGTGGAGGATAATCAAATAAACCAAGAAGTTGCTTTGTCCATGTTGGCGTCCATTGGTCTGAAAGCTGATATTGCTGCAAACGGTTTAGAGGCGCTTCAATCATTGCAGTCGGCGATGGATGGGGAAGAATACGCATTAGTTTTGATGGACTGTCAAATGCCAGAGATGGATGGTTATGAGGCGAGCAAACCTGTGTGGATGAGAACATGGCCCTTGTAAACCGCATTCTTCCTGAATGTGAGCGAGAATATTCCTTACTTTCTCAAGAACTTAACAGTTATCTCGAGGCCTAAGCGAGACCTTGTAAATGGCTAAATATTCTGTATTTATTCAGCGAATAAGCTGTTTTATTTCCGTAATGTAGATAAACTTTGTCCTGCTTTTATGCTAATTCAGGTTGTCTAAAATGATAAGAATAGAGACAGGAACGGATGAGTTGCTCTGTGAAATTAGCCAAGGTGTTGCAACCATCACGCTTAATAAACCAGACAAGAGAAATGCACTTGGGGACATTTTAACGCCTGCGCTAAGGGAGACGCTACGCTTGCTAGATTCCGATGATCGGGTTGGTTGCGTCCTGATTACAGGTGCTGGAAATGCATTTTGTTCGGGCGGTGATGTGAGTGGTATGTCTGGAGGAAGTGGCAAAGTCCTCACGAAAGAGGCGCGTATTCAAGAACTTACCCAAAAACAAATGACGCTGACAATGCGTATTCACAATTTATCAAAAGTCACTATTGCGGCTTTGCCCGGACCCGCCGCTGGTGCTGGTCTATCCATTGCATTAGCCTGTGATTTACGCATAGCTTCAGAGAATGCATTTCTAATGACCGCATTTGCGAACATTGGATTGTCCGGTGACTACGGTGGGAGTTGGTTTCTACCTCGGCTGATCGGCTTATCAAAGGCAAAGGAGCTTTATTACACTTCCGAGAGAGTAAAGGCACAGGAAGCTTTTAGCATCGGATTAGTGAATAAGGTTTTTACTCAAGAGACCTTCCGTGAAGACGCTTTTGCGTATGCGTGTAAAATTGCCAATGGCCCAACAAATGCACTCGAAAAAATGAAAATTAATCTGAATGCTAGTGATGAATTAAGCTTAGAACAAAGCCTGCGTTTAGAAGCCAAACATCTGATTGAATGTAGTAGCGGTAATGAAGCTAAAGAGGCTATTGCAGCATTTATTGGGAAAAGAAAGCCTACTTTTCATTAAGTAACTTTGGATAGATTTTGGGCTTTGGTTTAAATTTCTAATTAATTCTCTATAATGCCAAGCTCTTCAAGTTAGCCTAAGTGAGTCCTATGCCATTTAAAACTGATGATGTGCGCATTGATAAAATAAAGGAGCTTCTTCCTCCTGTTGCATTACTAGAACGATATCCCTGCAGTGATGCTGCAACGAAGTCAGTTTTCGAAAGCCGGCGCAGTATTCAGAAAATACTTTCAGGAGAGGATAAGAGGCTAGTAGTCATCATTGGACCTTGTTCCATTCATGACACAGAGGCAGCCTTGGTTTATGCGGATAAACTTGTTGCCTTGCGAGAAAAGTACAAAAATGCGTTAGAGATTGTCATGCGTGTCTATTTTGAAAAACCTCGAACTACCGTTGGGTGGAAAGGTTTGATAAACGACCCTTATATGGATAATAGTTTTCAACTTAATGATGGATTACGGCAAGCACGTAAGTTGTTGGTTGAGATCAATGAAAAGGGATTGCCAACAGCAGGCGAGTTCTTAGATATGATAACGCCTCAATATCTTGCTGACCTAATGAGCTGGGGGGCAATTGGTGCGCGAACAACAGAGTCACAAGTTCATCGAGAATTAGCTTCGGGACTTTCTTGTCCAGTTGGGTTTAAAAATGGCACTGACGGGAATATCAAGATTGCGATAGACGCCATCGGTGCTGCAAGCTCTCCTCACCATTTTTTATCAGTGACTAAATTTGGCCACTCAGCGATAGTGCAAACAACAGGAAACGGTGATTGTCACATTATTCTACGAGGTGGTTCAAAGCCAAACTATGATGCGGTAAATGTACAAAAAGTGACTGGCCAACTAAAGGAAAATGCACTCAGTCCGAAAATTATGATTGATTTTAGTCATGCCAACAGTAATAAACAATTTAAACAACAGATGACGGTTTGCGATGACATTTGTGAGCAGCTACAAGCTAAAGACTCTCCAATATTTGGTGTGATGGTAGAAAGTTTCCTTGAAGAAGGAAATCAAAAATTGGTCAATGGAAAAGCCGAAGTCTTCGGGCAAAGTATCACCGATGCTTGTATTGGTTGGGGTGATACGGAAGTATTGCTCTCAAAGCTGGCCGACGCTGTTACAACATAGTGATAGATCGTCAGTTTGTAGCAATGGAATCGCCAACGGCACAGAGAAACGGAGCAGGCTTTCATCCTTGTCAGGGACTATACTATACTCAGCAGGGTGAAAGCCCAACAACTGCGTTTATTGCCACGCATTACAATGTCGATTTTAGTGAACATTATCTTGGCGAATTTTTGGCTGAAAGAGGGTTTGGGTTTTTGGGTTGGAATACCCGCTTTCGAGGAAATGAAGCCTTTTTTCTGCTAGAACATGCCTTGGTAGATATTGGTGTTGGGGTACGATGGCTAAAAGAGGTGGCCGGCGTTGACAATATTGTGCTGCTTGGCAACTCTGGTGGTGGCTCCCTCATGGCAGCTTATCAATCTCAAGCTATTGACCCAATTCTTGAAGCGACGCCTGGCCTAAAAATGCCTGATTCGGCAAAAGAGTTGCTCCCTGGAGATTATTATATCTCCTTGTGTTCGCATGCAGGTAGGCCGGAGGTTTTGACGGATTGGATGGATCCATCTCTCGTCGATGAAAGGGATCCCAGCAGTATTGATCAATCGCTTAATATGTATAACCCAGAAAATGGCCCTCCCTACTCAACAAAATTCATCAACAAATATAGAAATGCACAGAAGGCACGCAATCATAGAATTACAGATTGGTGCTATGCCGAACTGGCGCGCCTTAAAGAACTTGGTTTTTTCGATCGCGCCTTTAATATGTATCGTACTTGGGCGGATCTTCGTCTGATGGATGGAGAGATAGATCCATCGGATCGAATTGTTGGTTTGTGTTATGCGGGAGATCCAATGCGTTCAAACTTTAGCCCGAGAGGCATTGGTTTAAACAATACCATTCGAACTTGGCTCAGTATGTGGAGTCTAAAAAGTGCCTCTTGTCGTGGCACAAATCACCTTCCAAAAATAACCATTCCCGCTTTAGTCATGCAAACTTTGGGAGATACAGGTGTATTTCCTAGCGATGCGAGAGGAATATATGACCTTTTAGGCAGTGAAGATAAGACGATTGAATTCACGCAGGGAGATCATTATTTAACGACCCCCACTGATGCCAGAGACAGACATGCTGATTTAATAACAAGGTGGCTAGCGCAACGCTTGGCATAAAATCCCCTTTTATCGACCTGTAAATTCGGGCTTTCTTTTCTCAAGGAAAGATTTAACGCCTTCTTCAAAGTCTTCACTCGCAAACATACCGCTTAAGTGCATCATCAATTGATCAACTGATGTGTCATAAGATTGTTCCAAGCCCATCCTCATCATTCTTTTAGTCGTTTGCACAGCAAGAGGTGCATTTGCTGCAATATCGCCAGCCCATTCCATGGCAACATCCATAAGTTCATCATCCGGCACAACCGCATTAACTAGCCCTATTTCGAGGCACTCCTGCGCTTTTACAACTCGTCCACGGTAGTAAAGTTCTGAGGCTTTTGCCCATCCGATTAATCGGGGTAACAGCCAAGTTCCGCCACTTTCGGGTACAACGGCTCTTTTTGCAGTAACAGCGGCCATTTTTGCGGATTCTCCTGCGATGCGAATATCGCAAAGTAAGGCAATGTCCATCCCATACCCAGCTGCAGCGCCATTTAAAGCGCATACGATCGGGGTATCAATATTCCACATTACGGTAATCGGGGCATCTCGCAAATTGAAAAGTTGCTTAGGCCGATTGCTTCCTTTATTCGACTTGCTGCCGATACCGCCTTGGCCGACATCGATTAGATCCAAACCTGCACAAAACCCTTTACCAGCACCTGTCAAAACAATACAGCGTACATCTGGATCTTGGTCTGCTTCGACTATCTTGTCTGAAAGTGCTTGCAGCATCTTTCGACTGATGGCATTTAACCTGTCAGGACGGTTCAAGGTAATAATGGCGATATGGTCTTTTTGAACAACCAAAAGTTCGTCGCTTGTTGATTCTGAAATGGCCATGTGATCTCCAGCTTTCGCTATTAGGTTTTACTACTAAGTGTTTCAGTTAAGTTTTGTTTCAGGAAATGTAAACGCCATTGTGTGTAAATGCAAATGTAAGCATTTCTACTGTAACCTTTTCTACTGCGCAGTATTTGTATCTATAAGCATCCATAGCCTAGACAAATTTTACTTCTTCATAGGGCGGAGGGCAGTCTACTATTTCAGTTTTGATTTGAGAAAGGCAGATTTGAGATGAAAATATCCAGTGCGGAATTTTTGGAACTTGTTCATTTGGCTGGTACGCCGCGATGGCAGCTTCCCGTTATTGAAAAAACAACCGGTGGTCGAGGATCTCTCTTTGGAGGCGTAGGCTTAGCTGCGGGAATTGTTGCGCTAGAACAAGCTTCTAAAAAACCGATAATATGGGCAACAGGGCAATATCTCTCCTTAACGCAACAGCCTGTAATGTTGGATCTTGAAGTGGTACTACCAGCGGTAGGACGAAGCGTGACACAAGGACGGGTTGTTGGCCACCTAGGTGATCAAGAAGTTATCACTATATTGGGTGCCTGTGGTACGAGACCCGATTTACACCAAGGTATTTGGACAAGTATGCCAAGTGCGCCGAGGCCAGAGGATTGTGATGATTCAAAAAGGGAAATGGAAGGCGAATCACTACATCATCATGTCGATATCAGAATGGCCCGAGGCATGTTTGGCTTCTCGGGAGAAGGCACCCCAACAAATGATGGTCAAAGTTTGTTCTGGGCAAGAATGCCTGGAGTACGGCATGATGCAGCTGCCTTGGCTATTATGGCGGACTACATGCCTTCGTGTATCGGCAATGCGCTTGGTAAGGTTATTGGTTGCACGAGCCTTGATAACACCATCCGCTATGCAAACTTGGTCGAGAGTGAATGGATCCTTTGTGATAATCGCTTAGAATTTATAGGTAAGGGTTTTGCCTACGGTACGGTTCATATGTGGAGTGATACGGGAACATTATTAGCGACAGCTAGCCAATCAATGATTGTACGAGAAATGAAGTAGAAGCCTTTCTGGGAAAAATAGGTAGAGCACGGGAGTCGCATCTAAAATGAATATGGAAAAATTAAGATTAGCTGAGGCACAGTTTTTAAATCAGTATCCAGGGGGCTTTGATCATCCCGAGATGCAGGTAATAGGCAAAAAACATCCGGTGTCCAAAATGTCTGACTTTGCTCAAGAAGCTTTCAGCAAAAAAGCATTTAAGAATCCGAATGCATTGTTGGATAATCTGACTAAGTTAGTCTCTCGCTCCTCAATGGTCTCGATGTTTGAGAAGCCAAAATTTCGAGATTTTGTTGCGAGCTTAAGTCAGTCAGATCGATTTGCCTTGGTAGCTGCATATAGGAAGTTATTTTACGGCAATCAAAAAACGGGTTTTAACGCCATTTTAGATTTGTTAAGTGATGGTAAATTAGCGCGATGGAGTCTGATTACCATTGCTTTGGTTTATTTTGATCTTGAAAATGAAGTGTTTGTAAAGCCAACCACTGCGAAAGCCATTATCAATCAGTTAGAACTTGAAGAATTATTGTATAAACCTCGGCCTTCTTGGGACTTCTATGAAAAATTTCGTTCCACTATTATTGAGATGAAAAGTTTAGTAGATCCTTGCCTTTCACCGAACAATGCGGCCTTTACCGGTTTCCTAATGATGAGCTTTAGTGCTGGTAAGTAGGTTTCAGACCCAATTGGTAGTCCTGCTATTGTACTGATAGTATTCTAGTCTAGACTTCTAAGCGGTGCTGATAATGACCATCCTAAAGGCGTTCTTATCTTTTTTAATCTTGATGTCATGCTCTTTGGCAAAATCTGATGCTATCGATTTTGAAAAATCTCTAATCACGCTAGCCCTGACAAGTGAACCGCCTAATTTAGACAGTTCCCTATCTACTGACACTGTGAGTGGCCTTATTTTGCGCATGACAAACGAGCGTCTTGTCGAAATGGATAAACGAGGCAATATTATCCCAGGTGTTGCTGAGCGATGGGTAAAAGAGGGTTTAGATGTCACGTTTTATTTGCGGGAAGATGCTACGTGGAGTGACGGTAAACCGGTCACAGCCCATGATTTTGTCTATGCGATGCGACGTTTAGTAAATCCTGCAAGCGCCGCGAATGGCTCAACTTTTTTTGCCTACATTATTGATAATGCTTTGGATATTCTGAGGGGCAATAAACCTCCAGAGCAACTCGGTGTCCAAGCGGTAAACGATCGTGAGCTGAGAGTAAGGTTAAGTAACCCTACACCTTATTATCTAACGGTGTTTAGTTCTGTTCCCTATGGACCTTTGAGAAAGGATTTTGTGGAATCTCAAGGGGGACGATTTGCTGCAGATGCTAAAAATACTCTCTCTAACGGACCCTATATTTTAGCATCATGGACCCATGCTGCTTCACTTACCCTGAAGAAAAATGTCAATTATTGGAACGCACAGGATATTAATGTAGATACCATAGATTTCGCATATATCACTTCGGATACGCGTTCATTATTAAATTTGTATAAGAGTAATGAGCTTGCGAGCTTGCGTCTTAACGAGGATATATTAAAAGATACTTTGGAATATGGGCTGCGAGTACAAAAAGCCCCAACAAACTGCCTTAATTGGATTATGTTGAATTTAAGAGAGGATAGGCCAACACATAATCTCAAACTAAGAAAAGCTATTCGACTTGCCATTGACCGGAATGTTTACACCAATACGATCGTAGGCTTGCCTGGAACAAGAACAGTAGACTCCGTGTTTACCCAACGTATGAAAGGCGTGGAAGGCTCCTTTCAAGAAGAATACCCAGCACCTATAGTTGAATTTGATACTGAAAAAGCGCGCAGGCTGGTTGCAGAGGCAAAAGCAGAACTTGGCATTGATAAATTTCCACCATTAATAATGCTCATTAACGAGACGAGGCAAATAGAAGCTGAATTTGTACAGTCTCAATTGATTAATGGATTGGGATTGGATGTAAGAGTAGACAAGCAAACATTCAAGCAAAGTCTGGTGAAAATGCGAACAGGTGAATTTGATATCGCTCGGCAGGGGTTTTGTGGTGGAGCCCTTCGTGACCCTGTTTTCTTTGCAGGAATCTTTCAATCCGAAAGTAGTTTCAATGATATGGGATTCAAAAATGAAGAATACGATAGACTGATGGATTTAACTCACAGTACAGAAGGTCAGCTGGTACGAATGCAGGCCTTTGATAAAATGCAGCACATTATTTATAAAGAAGTGCCTATTATCCCAACTTTCGAATCTTCCTGGGTTTATGTTCAGGATAGACGGCTTAAAGGCGTGAATCGTTATCCGATAGTGAATTTCTCTCGAGCCAACTTGGTAGGGTTAAGTCAATAAAATTTGTTTCAGAAATGGCGACAATCTAGCGCTTAGTATTCTTTCTAGACAGCTTTAGCACTCTGCAGGGGTAGTTATTATTCTGGCTTTTGAAGTTTTCTATCACGCTAAAACCTTCGCTTTGGTATAAGTTAATGGCTGGCTCATTTCCATCCAATACGTATACGAGACTTGCTCCGTTAATTTGGCTTAATGCGTATTGTAGTAGCTTTCTACCTAAGCCCTTTCTTGCTAGGCTTGGGTCTATATATAGCCAACCAATGGTGTCTTGATCTATGCCGATAAAGCCGACTGTTTGATTGTTAATTGTGGCAATAAATTTCTGTGAAGCATTAAATTCTGCCAAATCCTCTTTATCTGTTAATAATGGAACAAATGCTCTTGGGTCGCATGAGCCTTCAAGTTCAATAGGACGTGCTAAATCATGAATGCGTACAAGATCAGCGCTATCTTCATCACAGAAGGCCCGTATAATGGATAGTGTTTTGGTGTGAATATTACTCATTTATGGAAATCCAAATGATTAATCAGGTCTTATATTAAAGTGGGTTACTTTCATGTTAGGTCAACCTGTATGGATAGATAAATTTGAAGCATTAGAAGTTTACTCCTTTCCTTTTAGGTTAGGAAATCTGCTGACTATTCTTTTGTTTACCTTAATCTTTTCCTATCTGTTTGCCATTGCTCGAAACGTAGGTGCTATCGCTTTGCCTTATTCGATCATGTTAATTTATTTTAGTTTAATAGCATTTTTTGGTTCTCTATTCTTGATTACCGATTACAGTAGCTTGGGTTACCAAGAGGTTCCCGTTGTCTCGACAACTATTTTAAAGAGCGAGAGAGGGCGGTTTTTTAAGGCCCTTATTATTTTGTCCGCAATCCTATCTCAGTTCCTGCTGATGGAGTCAGTTAATCTTCGGTATGCCTATTTATGCTTGTGTTTGATAATAATACCCCTCGCAATCTCTGTCCTAATTCTTGAATCTGAACTATTTTCCGCACTTAATCCTCTGAAATGGGTGGCGGTATTGATGGCTGTGAAATTTGATACTCGCTTTGTGCAATACTTTTTTTTACAAATTTGTTGTTTGTTTATTGGGTATATTGCACTGTTTGTAGATTATGGATTTTTGAATGTAGTGACGATGGCTGTTTTTCTATCAACCTTGATCACACTTTTTCGAAGTCTTGGTGTTGTCATACATTCTAATGCGGATGCTTTAGGATTTAGTGTTCTGTACAGTAAAGATATAGAAAGATCACAAACACAAAAATCAGAAAACAAAGCGCTTTCGGGTTTCTGTGATTCGATTTACTTACAATGGATGAGTGGGCAGCAAGCAATTGTATTGGAGAGATTGCAAAGTAAACTAGCAGAAGATAGCTATGAATCTGAAGCTGAATTGTTTGATCGCATACAACGTTGGGCAGAACCTAGTTTGGCCGTCAAGATGGGTCAAGAATATATTGGACGTATGGTTAAACAAGGAAAAATTAATGTAGCGTGGTCTGCTCTAGAATTTTGCTTTGAAAATAATAATAAGGAATACAAGTTATTGTCAGCGTCCACCCTGCTAACACTATCTGAGGCTGCGAGCACTTTTAAACAGAAGAGCATCTCTGTATCAATACTGACATATTTCGAGAAGGACTTTCCAAATTATCCTGGCACCCCCAAAATATTGTTAGGTGCCGCCAAAATGGCTGCGGATGACTTGGATGATTTCAAGACAGCAAAGACTTTAATGCGACAACTGAGAAGGCAGCATCCTGACATTTATCCTGATGAAACTTACCAAGCCCTCAGGAAAATTCTTAATACCTAGAGCTCGTGAGCTTTACATCTGCATAAGCCCAAGCCTTGTCAAATCTCTCGCTCATGGTTTTTGCAACAAGTGTTTTATTCTGTGCATCAAGGCTTTTAATAATACCAAACAATGCGTACCCATTATTGGGGTTACGTCTTAGATCTTCCCAATAGACTACCTCAGCTTCCGATGCTAAACCGCTATCAAGTAAGACTGCGCCTAGAATGTGGCGTACGGGGAAATACCAAGACGGTGGTTCGTTGTACATCAATCCGTCTTGAATACGGACAGCTTTTTCTAACTGGGCAAGTGCTGCTTCTACATCTCCATCTTTGGCTAATATTTCTCCGTCAAGAATACCGATAGCAATATCCAAAAGTGAGTCTGCGCTTGAAAAGCCAATTTGATATCGCTTCCCCTCCTTTAGAGAGGCTCGAATGTCTTCCAGAAAGCTTAGCTCTTCATTTGCGCGAGCAATATTGCCCTTGTTGAGATGTGCAAGCCCACGCCCATAGTGCCAGAGGCCTGTCATGAACTTATCGCTCTTCTCAGGTTTGGCGTAAGCTAGCATTTTATTCCAATGACCAAATCTTACCAATACAACCATTTTCTGGCTTCGGAATGTTTCGCTTGCACTCCACTCTTCTGGTTTTGCGAAATCAGGGATATTTGCAACAACTTGCTCAGCTGCATTCATGGCATCATCACTTCTGCCTAGAAACATTGCAGACCATACTAAGAAGTGGGTGTTGTGTGGATAGTACATCAGAGGATAGATACCTTGGGCTCGGCAAGAGCTTAAGTATCCCGCATCGGCTTTTACTGCCATTACATTCGCATCATAAGAATCTTTGTAACGGCCCACTCGCATATAAATGTGAGAGGGCATATGGACAAGGTGACCTGCTGCTGGCATTAAACCCCCAAGTTGGTCAGCGCTCTGTTCAGCAAGTTCTGGCCTATAAGCTTCTGTTAGATGGATAAGGTAATGATGAGCACCTGCAGCCAGCTTATCTCTTTTAATCACACCCTGAAGCACTTCTAATACATGGCTTGTATCATGTTTTGGCGTGCCATCTTTGTACCAGTAGTCCCAAGGATTCTGATTCATCAATGCGCTAGCATAGAGGGTTGCTGCGTCAAGATCGTTTGGATAGTTGGCCACCAATTTTTTCATAGCATCGACATAAGCTGCATTCAGCTCTGCTCTGTTTGCAGTAGGATCTGATGAATATCGGACAGCGAGGGCGTCAATGTAGTCAGCCTCTTTTTTAGTCAGGCCGGTCTTTAGTGCTAATGCGCTTTGGATCGCCTCCCAAGCTGGTTTTACGACGGTAGCCTGCATGGGTAAGTTTAAATTTGGCCCAAGAACCAGAGCGATACCCCAATAAGCCATCGCGTTGTTCTGATCTACTCTGACAGCTTCCTTAAATGAGCGAAGTGCTTCGGAGTGATTAAAGGCTAAGGTTAATCTGTAGCCTTGATCAAAAAAGAATTGTGATCTAGGATTGCTTGTTGTCACTGGAATATGATGATCGCCTAGATTGGAAAGCTTGGGTGAGATAGTCTCACTTGCCGTAAAAGGATCTGCATTGATGGCGCGTGGGTCATGCATTTGAGCATGGGCTAAAATTGGAAAAACCAAGCCAGCAAATACACTAATAAATTGCCCAGTAGAAAGTCCAGTAAGTCCGATAAGAAATTTCATCAAAACATTATCCTGCAGTCATATTAAGGAATAAGTACCTTACCCTATATGGAGTAAATTGTGCCATACATCAAGACACAACAAATATCGATCTATTATGAAGTTGCAGGGGAAGGAGCACCTGTCTTGTTTATTGGTGGTACAGGCGCTGATCTCCGAGTAAAGCCCAACGTGCTTAGTGGGCCACTCTCTACATCAATGAAAGTATTTGCCTTTGATCAACGGGGACTTGGACAAACGGATAAGCCCGAAGGACCTTATTCGATGGCTCAATATGCCGATGATGCGGCAAATTTGTTAGATCAACTTGAATTGGATCGTGTTCATGTCGTCGGGGTTTCTTTTGGTGGCATGGTTGCCCAACATCTTGCGCTAAGACATCCTGATAGAATTGACTCTTTAGTTCTTTGCTGTACTTCTGCAGGAGGAAGCTCGATGAGTTTTCCTTTTCATGAATTGCCTATCGATATTTCACCAACAGAACGACTACGTAAGATGATAGGGATATCAGATCTTCGTTGTGATGAAAAATGGCAAGCGAAGAATCCGGAAAAGATAGACCTGATGATCAAATACAGTGAAAGCCATGCCATCGCCGATCATCAAAGCTCAGAATTTAAAAGAGGTGCAAGTCTGCAATTACAAGCAAGGGCGGATCATGACCTCAGTGATCGCTTAGGCGAAATGACTATGCCCATTTTACTTTGTGCAGGAAAATACGATGGTATTGCACCTGTACCGAATCAAGCATTTCTGCAGTCCAATTTACCAAACGCTTCTCTTGAATGGTTCGAGGGCGGGCATATTTTTTTAGTTCAGGATAAACATGCCTGGACGTCAGTTATTGATTTTCTAAGCTAGTGCGCTCATCACTCAGTTTGGCACACCATTAAATGTCATCACGTAGGCGAATTATCCTTGTTGCAAAATGAATGAAATGTTTTTCTTCTATTCTTAAGGGTGGACAGTAGGCAAAATCTGATATGAATAATAAAAATGATCACCCACACTTTGA
>JBLHIH010000004.1:0-62161 GCA_047616645.1 Flavobacterium sp.
CAGAATTGTACCGTGATAAGCCAATGAGCGCCTAGGTCCATTTTCTTGTATACTAAATTTTTGGGGCCAAGCGCCATCGCCTCTAGAAAACCAATAGCCAAAACGGACAATCAAAACGGACAATCAATGCCAATCAGTAGCACGCAAGAAATTTTAGACGATTTTCGCCAAGGCAAAATGGTACTTATCATGGATGATGAGGATCGAGAAAATGAGGGTGACCTCATCATTGCCGCGGAAGTAGTGACAAGTGAGCACATCACTTTTATGGCGCGTGAAGCCTGCGGCCTTATCTGCCTAACCCTGACCGAAAAAAGAGGCAAGCAACTTAACTTGCCATTGATGGTAGAGCAAAACAATTCACTCCATGAAACAAATTTTACCGTATCCATTGAGGCAGCCGAGGGCATAACCACTGGTATCTCAGCAGCTGACCGAGCAGTAACAGTAAGATCAGCCACTAAAAAAAATGCCGGACCCAGCGATATAGTGATGCCTGGGCACATTTTCCCATTAATAGCGAAAAATGGCGGTGTGCTGACACGTGCTGGGCATACAGAGGCGGGTTGTGATCTCGCAAGATTAAGTGGGTATGAGCCAGCATCCGTGATCGTTGAGGTTATGAACGAGGATGGCACTATGGCGCAACGTCCCGAATTAGAGAAGTTTGCCGAGCGCCACGGAATAAAACTTGGCACTATTGCAGACCTAATTCACTATCGAAATTTAAACGACAAGACGATAGATCTGATTTCAACAAAGGAAATTGAAACAGAGTTTGGACCATTTACCTTAAAAACCTATACAGATCGTATTTCTGATTCTGTACATACTGCGCTGATCAAAGGAGAAGTTGAGGAACCTTGCTTGGTAAGAGTCCAAACAATTAATACGCTTCGAGATATATTATCTGCAAAAAGACCAGAATTTAAGCCTTCTTGGTCTGCAAAGGATTCACTGGCTTATATAGCTGAGGCTGGCGCCGGTGTCCTTGTCATAGTAGACCAGTATAATTCGCAGGCCGAAATATTGGATCAAATCGAATATTTTCCTAAAACTCCCCCTGTGCAAAGAGCATCTACAGAATCTGCAAGCTATCGTGTTATCGGCATCGGATCACAGATTCTCCGTGATCTTGGTGTAAGTAAGATGAGATTGTTGAGCTCTCCAACACGATTTAGTGGCATATCAGGATTCAACCTCGAAGTGGTAGAATTTGTCGAGAAGGCATAAACGCGAAACAGGATGATTGGCTATCAATATTTCAGATGAACATGCTATTGACTCAAATGCGAAAAAACTCACTTTGCTACTTGAAAACGATCCTTGTCCGTTAGTTAAAATACTCGCGAATAAAATCAACAATGCATCTGATAACCCGGCTTTTATCGAGAATGTTCGACGTACGCAAGGCTGCTTCGCTTTAAAGTCAAATACCGGACCCCAAAGTCTAACCATTGATATTAAGGGGAGCACGATATCGCTATTCTCTGGCATTAAAGCGCGCGCAAAAGTAATAATTCACACATCAATAGATGGTTCTGGACCACAAAAGACCAAGGTAGAAAATCTATGGAAGCACCCTTTATTGGCCATTAACATTGGACGTCTTCTCCAATTTCCTAAACCAAGTTGGGTAGATTCTGCCAATACGTTTTGGGACAAAAATAAAGACTACTCTGGCATGCCGAGAGGCATCAAGTTGGAATGCACTGACGACGCCCAGGAACATATTTTAGGGGAAAACCCAGAGGCGACTATCTCGGGAACGGCAAATAATTTACGAGAGGTTTTAAGCGGAGAAGCCGTTTTTGTTCAGTCTGGCATAAAAGGTACTCTGAATAGCGAAATGAGTTTCGAACATCTCGTCATTCTCAGTGATGTCACGCTACAAATGTTATTAGGTGATCGATAAGTGGAACAAATAGACATGGACGCGCTTTCGGAATGGCTAGATCGGCATCACGTCAGTGTCATCCGTTCTCATGCGACAAGCTTGGATGGTCCCGGAGTCGGTAAGTATCTAGAACGCAGCAAATTTTTCGCATCTCTTCCGGAAGGATCTGCCATTGCTGACATGGCACTGAACATGGACCTTAGCGGCACACCTCACATGACTGCATGGCACCACCAAAGAGCGTCTAATCTAGGTGATATTAATCTGCGCCCTGACATGAGCACGCTTATTTCTGACGGGACGGATAAACGGCTTGGGCACTGCATTTGCGATTTCACAAATACAGATGGCGAGCCACTTGAATTATGCCCAAGATCAACGCTTAAGGAGATGGTAGAGTTTGTAAAAAACCAAGGTTACTCGGTAAAAGCTGCCTTCGAACTTGAATTTTTTGTATTCAAAGATAGTTTTGATGAAGCGAAACGAAAACACTACACAAACCTCACCCCTATTTCTGCCGGTGGCACCCCGGGTATCTACAGTTTACGAAATGCTTACTTGCTAGGCCCTTTCATGAATGAAGTCATTAAAAGACTAGAGTGGAAGGGCATAAAATGGGAAGCATGGAATGACGAGGCAGCAACCAGTCAAGTCGAACTTAACCTCCCCCCGACAGATCCTATATCGGCCGCTGACAATGTCGTGAGAACGAAACAAGTCTTATATGAAGTTGCCAACGATATGGATTTGTCTGTCACCTTTATGCCAAAACCGGTGCAAGGTTATAGCAGTGGTATGCATATACATCATTCTCTACAACATCTGCCTTCTCAAGAAGGCGAGACAGGTGACTCTGCTTTTTATGATGCATCAGCGCCAGAAAATCGGTCGTCCCTTATGCTCAATTGGATTGCGGGTATTCTTGAAACAATGCCCGGAGCTGTATCCTACCTTTGTCCGAGTGCAAATTCCTTTAGACGCTTCAAACAATACTCAGCCGTTCCCATGACGAGAACCTGGGGAGAAGACAATAGATCGACAGCACTAAGAATAATTTCTAAAAGTGAAAAACTTGCACGAGTAGAACATCGAGTTGGGGCGAGTGATACTAATCCCTACCTAGCACTTTCAGTTATTTTAGCAGGGGGACTCGCTGGTTTAAAACACGCACTTAGTCCTCCAGAAGAATTTAAAAATCTCGCATGGGGTCTAAAACCTTCAGAAAACGATCTACCAACAAGCCTAAGTTTAGCCGCAAAATGCTTGAAAAATGATGATTACTTGAAGGAAATCTTGGGCAGGAGTAGAGTAGAATATTGGGCAAAGACACGTGAAGCTGAATGGTTGGCGTTCCACACAGAAGGTGCTGATGCTTTAAGCGAGCGTATATCTGAGTGGGAATTTCTACGTTATTTTGATATCGCGTGATTAAAAACTGACTACATAAACTTGGATACTCGTCTCACATAAGAAAATCATACAAAGAAATCACATAAAGAAATCACATAAAAAGTTTCAACACTACGTTACATAATAAAACCAAAAATCGACCACCCTAAGGATATTAATATGAGATACGTACTCGCTATACCATTACCACCCATCGCTGTATTTTTATGAGGCAAACCAATTCAAGGCATCATCAGTATCATTCTCACACTGTGTTTTTGGATTCCCGGCGTCATCCACGCTCTTTTTGTTGTTCATACTCATCTAGCTGATAAGCGAGCAGATAGAATTGTTGAGGCGATTAATAAAGGTGATTAATAAAGATGATTAGAACAAAGTCTCTCTCAAATTTTCCTAGAGAATATCCTATGATTGCGAGAAAACTCTTAATAGGTAGTTTATGTCTATTTTTAGTAAGTGCTTGTGAAAGTACTTACTACGACGCTTTGGAAAAAGTTGGCATTCATAAGCGTGAAATTATGATTGATAGAATCGAAGAAGCCCAAGATGCCCAAGAAGAAGGACAGGAACAATTTAAGAATGCCCTAGAACAATTTCAAACTGCGCTTAATTTTGATGGGGGCGATCTTGAAAGAGTGTATAACACGCTAAACACAGAGTATGAAGATAGCGTCTCTGCTGCCGAAAATATCAGCTCAAAGATCGACGGCGTCGAGTCTGTATCTGACGCCCTCTTCTCTGAATGGGAAGGTGAACTACAAGCATATACTAGTGCGAGCTTAAAACGAGATAGTGAAAGAAAACTTCAAGAAACTAGACGACAATATGAAAGACTCATGAAGGCGATGCGTAAAGCAGAACGCACTATTGATCCGGTGCTTTCCAGCCTAAAAGATAATGACTCTATCTAAAGCACAATCTTAATGCGCGTGCCATCGCGTCCCTCAAGGGTGATTTGACTAGTGTGAATGACGACGTTGAACGTTTGATCTCCACCATGCAATCTGCAATAAATGAATCTAGTACATTTGTTACACAACTTAAAGAAGGTTAAAAAATTCACCTCTATTTCTGCTTTTTCTTGATAACCCGAGCAAAAGTATAATCAGGGTCTGAGCCAAGTACTCGACGCACAACACCTTTAAGTCGGGAATGCTGTATGTAGGCAGATCCTGTTTCTGCCATCGGCAACACAGGAACATCTTCAATAATTATCTCTTGAAGTTTAGCAGCGGCATCCATTCTCGTTTTAGGATCAGAAGCGTTTTGTAAAACGCTCAACCAGAGATCATAATCAGGGTTATCATATTTACCGCGATTATTAGCATTATAGCTGGCTAACAAATCAGCATAGGTCATCAAATCATCAAAATCCGGATACCAGCTGGCAAGACTAATATCAAAGTCCCCTTTTTCGTTTTTATCGATATATTGCTTAAATGATTGTTGATCTACTCTGACGTCCAGCCCAAGCTCTTGCTTGAACTTCCCTTGAAAGTATTCAGCAATTTTTGTCCCAGTGGGCGATGTCACCGTTAAGAGTGTTAATGCGGGCAATTCCGCGAGGCCCAGTTCATCTTTTAGCTCGGTAATTAACTGTTTTGCTTTTATCAAATCTACTTCAGTCTGCTCGACAGGGTGCTCTCGAATAAATTTATCTTCCCTACCTTCAATCCAACTAGGAAAAAACGAATGTGCCGGTTTGTAACCTGGTATCGCGATGACTTTATTGACGAATTCTGCGGGATCAAAGCTATAACGTATTGCCTGCCTTAATTTTTTACTATGCGTAGGGTGAGTCTTTTCAATATTAAATCGAAGAAAGGCCACGCCACCGGATAGGAATGTTCGTAAGCGTAATCCTTGCGCTGCGGCATCCTTTACTGTTTCAGCACCTAACCTTACCAGTGCGATACTATTGTCCCTAAACAAATTTAATCTCGTTCTATTATCAGAGCTTATATATCCAACATTAATTTCGTTGAGTAAAATTTTTGATTTGTTCCAATAAGTATCATTCTTGAGCATTTTCATTTGAGCGTCATGCGTCCACTCACTCAAATAAAAGGGACCGTTGTAAAGCAAATTATCAACATCTGCACCGTAACGTTCTCCCTGTTTCTCGTAAAAAGAAGCCTTGATGGGATAAAATGCCACATGAACCATCATCGCTACACAATAACCACAGGGATTTTCTAACTCTACTTTTAATGTATGTGCATCAATTGCTGTAACGCCTAGAGAAGATGGTGGCAGTTCACCTTTTTGAATTCTCTCAGCATTTTTTATGGGGTACATGATGGAGGCGTAAGGTGCAGCAGTTTTTGGGTTATTCATCAATTGCCAAGCGTATACAAAATCAGAGGCAGTCAGTTTAGATCCATCACTCCACTTAGCATCATCTCTTATCTGAAATACAATTGAGCCCTTTTTCTGCACCCAAGACGAGGCAACACCGGGACTCAGTCGTCCACGTTTATCGTATCTAATCAGCCCCTCGTTCACATGACCTAAAATAAAGAAACTAACAAGGTCAGTGGTGCGAGTGGTATCTAGGCTGGGAGGTTCTTGCGTAAGCGCAATGGTAATTGATTGTTTTTCATAATCTACCGCTGCTGCATAAACAAGACAGGGTAAAATAGCAGCTAAAAATACGATTACTTTCACTATCGATTATCATCCTTAGGAGACATCCCCCTTACTTTATTTACTGGGTTCCTAGCAAATCATCCAAAACCTCTATTGGCGATTGCAGCTCCTCTGAAACCTTGCACTGAGATATATGAAGCCACAAAGCTTGGCAACCCTCTGCAGAGGGTAGCTTTCCTGCATCTGAGGCTGCCATGCAAATGACATCACCCTTGGTAGACAATGGCTTACCAAGCACTTCAACACCCTCTAGAACTTCGTTAACCGCAATGATACCAATTTTGAATGTTTCATCTTTAAGTGAGACGGTATCCCCGATCGACAATTCCTTTATGCTGGAAATCGATCCAATGGGCGTTGACTGGCAGGACATGCCGAACCAAACAGATTCTTGTTTATATAAGGTGATTTTTTCGTCCAGAATGGATATGCGATTGGCAATCGATTTTTTCATTTCAATCCCATATACCTGTTGACTAACAAACATAGTTAACATAAACAGCGTTGAATAAAGACCCAGCTTTCTCATTAACGCAGCCCAGCATTGATACTATCTAGCACTGAACTACCAGGACATAATTCATCACCCGTCAATTGTGACAGGGGCTTCGCAACTGTACCAAGTGTGCCATGGAGATCCGGAGTATCTCGTTCGGCATACAACAAACCCGTCAGTGTCCTACCTTTGCTATTATGATCATAAATTGCCGACAATGCTGCCTGCCTATCTCCAATATCGTGACCATCATCATCGGATTTGTGCAGCCTTATTGTGGAGCCATCATGAAGCAAAACCTCCTGGGTTTTACCTTCGTCATACTGGGTCCGAATCTCTTCTCTCATCGGTACAAAATCAACGGGCACCATATCGTTATGCGCTCTGATATGAGGGTAACTCTTAGTTGATCCAAGGTGATTATTGAAAGTAACGCAGGGTGAAAGAATATCGATAAATGCAAAACCTTGATGGCTAATAGCTGCTTTAATTAAGGGTACTAGTTGATCACGATCTCCGGAGAATGATCTTGCAACAAAGGTCGCTCCAAGCTGGAGAGCAATACTGGCAAGGTCGATCGCCTCAAACGGGTTAATAGCACCCTTCTTACTACTTGAACCTAAATCTGCTGTGGCCGAGTCTTGCCCCTTAGTTAATCCATAACATCCATTGTTCTCAACAATATACACCATATTAACGTTTCGACGCACGATGTGTGCGAACTGTCCCATACCGATTGAGGCTGTATCACCATCACCAGAAACGCCTATATAAACCAAATCCCGATTAGCAATATTTGCACCCGTGGCAACAGACGGCATACGTCCATGAACAGAATTAAAGCCATGACTACTCGATAAAAAATAGGCAGGGGTTTTCGAAGAACACCCTATACCTGACATTTTCGCAACACGATGTGGGTCAAGAGGCAATGTAAAACAGGCTTCAACAATAGCGGCGGTAATTGAATCATGACCACAACCGGCACATAAAGTTGAGAGACCGCCCTCATAGTCAGCGCGACTCAGACCAAGGTTATTTTTCTCTGCATCAGGATGATTAAAAACTGGCTTTAAGTAACTCATTATTCAACACCCTCTGGTGAACTGTCTTTTACCCCATGCAATGGCGTAACCTTTGATTTATCTCCAATATATTCTTTCATCACGCCTACAATTTTATTGGCGGTGATAGGTAAACCGTCAAAATGTAATATCGAGATCATTTTTTTCGGTGACATCTCACATTCATTGATTAATAAACGACGCATTTGTCCGTCTCTATTTTGTTCAATAACAAAGACCAACTCATGTTCATTGACAAAACTCTCTACTGCTTTGTTAAACGGAAACGCTCTAATACGCATTGAATCTAATGAAATGCCTTCTTCTTCTAATATTTCGATAGCCTCATAACCTGGACTGGCAGTAGTACCAAAGAAAATCAACGCATAGGAGCTGGCTTTATCGGTAAGTTTAATTTTGGGAGTAGGTACATATTGCTTTGCTGTTTCAAACTTTTTCAACAAACGTTCCATATTCCTAACATAGGCATCGCCATCTTCTGTATAGGCTGCGTATTCATCTCGCGACGTTCCTCTTGTTAGAAAGGCCCCCTTTTCAGGATGTGTGCCCGGTAGTGTTCGATAGGTAATACCATCGTCATCAACATCGAGGTATCTACCAAAGCGCTCGCTTAGTCCATCCAAGGCTTCTGCATCCAATACCTTTCCTTTTTTTAGCTTTCTATCATCATCCCAATAAAGAGGTGGTGACATCGTATCATTCATGCCTAAATCCAAATCAGACATAATAATAATGGGTGTTTGTAACTGGTCTGCCAGATCAAATGCTTCGACTGTCATGCTAAAGCATTCCGCAGCTGTTGCTGGAAAAACCAGCACATGTTTGGTATCACCGTGGGAGGCATAGGCAGCAGACAGAATATCTGACTGCTGGGATCTTGTTGGCATACCGGTAGATGGTCCTGCTCTTTGTACATCAATTAAGACAGTGGGGATTTCTGCATAATAGGCCAAACCTAGAAACTCAGACATCAAAGACAAGCCAGGACCACTGGTAGCCGTAAATGCTCTAGCACCGTTCCAACATGCACCAATTACCATACCAATTGCTGCTAGTTCATCCTCAGCCTGCACGATTGCAAAATTATTTTTGCCCGTTCCCGCGTCGATACGTAGTCTTTTTGCATAAGTTTCATAGGCTTCTACAACTGAAGTTGATGGGGTTAGGGGATACCAAGCTGCAAAGGTTGCACCTCCGTAAATCGCGCCTAAAGCCGTTGCCGTATTCCCATCCATAAGGATGTGCTCAAATTCCTTAATATGTGGGGCTGCTTCTTTACCACCGACTAAATGAATGCCGAGGGGGCAATCATAGTGGGTAGTCGCGTACTGATACCCCAATTCTAACGCATGTAAGTTGGGGCTGATCAATTTTTCTTTCCCTTTAAACTGATCTGCCACTAAGGCTTGGAAGACACTGAAATCTATATCTAACAATGCTGCTAAGGCTCCAACATAGATGATATTCTTAAATAGTAGACGCTGCCTTGGGTTAGCGTATTCCGCAAGACAAATTTCCATTAAGGGGATACCGATAAAATTAACGCCGTCTCTTTGGAGTCGAATATCCAAGGCTTTAGTTGAGTCGTATAAAACGTACCCACCGGGCAATACTTCCGATATATCCTTTTTCATGCTTTGTGGGTTAACGCAAACGAATAGATCAACACCTCCCCTTCGACCTAAGTACCCTTTCTGGCTAATCCTCACCTCATACCATGTTGGCGCACCTTGGATATTTGAAGGGAAAATATTTCGCGGTGCGACCGGAATTCCCATTCGAAAAATTGCCTTTGCGAAAAGTTGATTTGCACTTGCTGAACCCGTGCCGTTAACATTTCCAAACTTCACTACGAAATCGTTTACGGCTTTAATTTTTTTGCCTCGAGTAAGTTCATTCTCTAGCTGTGCACTCATCAAACGATCTCCGCTTTGGTCACTTCATAGAGGAATTTTTGCATATCCCACGCACCAGTGGGACATCGTTCAACACATAAACCGCAATGGAGACAAACATTTTCATCTTTAATCATCACTCGACCTGTTTGCTCAAGTTTTTCTGAAGCATAAAGATCTTGATCCATTTCTTTAGCGGGGGCTCTGAGTCTTCCCCGTAGATCTTCTTCTTCACCATCATCAGTAAAATTTATGCAATCTGTTGGACAAACATCCATACAAGCATCACATTCAATACACAGTTTCGTTTCAAAAACGGTTTGCACATCACAGTTAAGACAACGCTCTGCTTCTTTTAGTCCAGACTCAAGGCTAAACCCTAACTCTACTTCAATATGGCGATCATTTAACGCGATGGCTTTATCCACATGTGGAACAATATAACGAATGTCCTCTGCAATATCGTTGCCGTAACTCCATTCGTGGATGCCCATTTTTTGGCTCACAAGAGAAGTTCCTGGGGCTGGCCGCGTATGTAAATCCTCTCCTCGACAAAACAAATCAATTGAAATCGCCACTTGATGCCCGTGAGCAACCGCGGTAATAATATTTTCCGGCCCAAAGGCGGCATCTCCACCAAAGAAGATTTCTGGACGCGTAGACTGAAAGGTTTCTTTATGGATTTTAGGCACATCCCAATCACCAAATTCAATACCTAGATCCCGTTCTATCCAAGGAAAAGCATTCTCTTGACCAATGGCAATTAAGACATCATCACACTCAAACAGGATTGGATCTTCGTCAAGGGGTTTTAGGCTACGTTTACCTGCCTCATCATACTGAACATCAACACGTTGAAAGCGTACGCCAATTAGCTTGCCATCCTCATGAACAAATTCGAGTGGGACGTGATTATTAAATACCGGTATATCTTCTGAAACAGCATCTTGTATTTCCCAAGGTGATGCTTTCATTCTTTCGAATTCACTACGCACCATAACTTTGACATCCGTGCCACCTAAGCGCCTTGAGGTTCTGCAGCAATCCATTGCTGTATTACCACCCCCTAAGACCAATACCTTTTTGCCGATGCTCTCTACATGCTCAAAAGCAACACTTGAAAGCCAATCGATGCCAACGTGAATGTGTTTAGGTGAATCATTGCGACCGGGTAAATCTAAGTTCGAACCTCTTGGTGCGCCGGTACCGACAAAAATGGCATCGTAGCCACCTTCTATAATGTTTTTCATCGAATCGACAAAGGTATCAAAAACCTCATTCAAGCCCATGTCTACAACGTAATTAACCTCTTCATCCAATACCTCTATCGGCAATCGAAAGGAAGGAATCTGGCTACGCATCATACCCCCCGCCTTGGCTTGATCATCATAGAGATCAATTTCGTATCCTAGCGGAATTAAATCTCTAGCCACGGTAAGGGATGCTGGCCCGCCACCAATGAGAGCGAGTCGTTTTCCATTTTTTTCCTTGGGCGCTGTAGGCATTTTCGATTTAACTTCGCCTTTATTATCTGCCGCTACTCGTTTTAGTCTGCATATTGCCACTGGCTCTTCTTCTACCCGGCCGCGTCTACAGGCCGGTTCGCAAGGTCTATCACAAGTTCGTCCTAGTACACCGGGAAAGACATTACTCTCCCAATTAATCATGTAGGCCCGGGTATAATCACCGGCTGAAATTTGACGAATATATTCTGGTACCGGAGTATGCGCAGGACAGGCGTACTGGCAATCAACAACTTTATGAAAGTACTCGGGGTTCTTAATATCGGTTGGCTTCATTAATTCCTTCCACTGTTGAACACTTATTTACGATCTGATGTTTACGATCTGATACTTACAATCTAGCAAATACTTAACTTCTAATGACTTACTTACACCTACGTACACTCAACTACAATCTCGCAGCGGTAATACTGAGGAAACTAGACACTTGTTATACCTTTGTCCAAGAACAGGGTCAAGGTGGTTAAAGCTTAGATTCTGCTCATGTAAACTTGAGTGGGTGATAAAGATAACCTATCCTGTTTTAGAGCTATTTATGAAATTGATAATCCAAGATGACGCGTTCAACCCTCTCTCTATACCAAGCCCTAATCCAAACTTGGTTTGAAGATAATTTCGCGCAAATAACCGGTATCCAACAAAAAGCGTGGTTTAAAATTGCCAATGGAGACAAGCTTGTTGTTACTGTACCAACTGGCAGCGGCAAAACACACACAGCATTTTTATGGGCGATAAACCCATTCCTGTTAGGGGAATATGAAGCTGAAGCAAGCAGGGTTTTATATATTAGTCCTTTAGAGGCGCTCAAGCGCTTACTGTCGTCAAAGGAGGTCAAAATTGTCTTCACGATTGTCGCGCTGTCATCCTTGATGAAATTCATGGGGCATCTCCTCACAAAAGTGACTATTTACCCTCACTACAGAAAAATTTTGAGCTTATAAAAGACCACAAATCAGTTAATCTCCAGAGGACGCTACATTGAACGAAAATATATTAATCACTCACCCTGATTGTCTTAATCATTTTATGGAACGGCACCCAGAACGCCCAGAACGACTCACCGCTGTTTTGAATAAACTAGAAAGTGCGGGTGTCACAGAAAACATGAGACAACTTAGCGCTAAAGAAATTTCCCCAGGGCAGTTAAATTTAGCTCACTCTCTCGATTATATTGAGGCAATAAGAAATTCAGAGCCATCAGAGTCCTTTGTCAAAGTTGACCCCGATACTTATATGAGCCCTGGAAGTATGAGGGCGGCAAGCTTAGCCGCTGGCGCCGTCGCCGAAGCAACAGAATTAGTGATTAAGGGTGATGCAAAACGTGCTTTCTGCGCGGTCCGCCCACCTGGACACCATGCTGAAATAGCAGAGTCCTTTGGATTCTGTCTTTTTAATAATATTGGAGTTTCCGCTTTGATGGCTTTGCAAGATCCCAATATCAGGCAGGTGGCTATCCTAGATTTTGATGTTCACCACTGTAATGGTACCGTTGATATTTTCAAGGACGATCCTAGAGTGTTAGTGTGTTCTAGCTTCCAAGAAAATTTCTACCCAAACCGATTTCTTGACTTTAGCAACGATCACATTATTAGTACGCCGCTTACAGAGGGCACACGGGGGCTTGAATACCGAAAAAAGATAGAATCTCAATGGCTTTTAAAGATCCAAAACCACAAGCCCGATATCATTTTTGTCTCCGCCGGTTTTGATGCTCATGAGATGGATCACTTGGGAAATATCAATTTAATAGAAGATGACTATCGCTGGATTACGCACTTTATTGTCGATCTAGCAAATTCCTACTCAAAGGGAAGAGTTATCTCAGTATTAGAAGGCGGGTACAATTTGGAGTCACTTTCACATTCCGCACTCGCTCATGTAGAAGCATTAATTAGCAACTAACTAGTGTACATCCAGAAATCGAAAACGTCGGGGCGACTTCCCTTGTAAGTTCCTTGTCGAAACTTACTGATTGAAAGTATTACCTAACTTATATTCTGTTTTGCAGCTTTCAGCCAAATGCCCCTATTTATGGGCGGGAACTAACCAGCGAGTATCCATAAACTAACTTCAGCGGGACTAATTGCCTTGTAAGTGCCTGAAAGTATGATTTGTCTTATTTGTAGTTTTGCGAAATTCATCTAAAAACACCTGTTTCTGGACGGGAACTAATTAGTCAAATACTGACCGAGGTTAATTTCATCAATTTGATCTGGTAACAAGTATTTTTCTGCGTAATCTTTGTAGACTCCACTCGTGAGAAATAGTTGAAATAACTCTTCGTCCAAGTGTTGATCCTCAACCATCATACCCATTATCTTTATGCTATCGCTTAAAGTTTTGGGCTTTTTATAGGGTCTATCTGCAGCAGTTAGTGCCTCAAAAACATCAGCAATGGCCATAATTCGCGCTGAGATAGACATTTCATCCTTGAAGAGTCCTTTTGGATATCCTGTACCATCCAGTTTTTCATGATGACCACCTGCAATTTCTGGCACTCTTGCAAGATGGCGAGGAAAAGGTAAGTTTTCTAACATGACAATAGTCTGGACAATATGATCGTTAATCTTAAACCTTTCTTCTTCGGTTAGCGTGCCCCTACTAATACACAAATTATAAACCTCTCCTAAGTTATATTTATGCTCTGGCATTTCCATCTTAAATCCATAAGGATTATCAGGATTGGTAGAGTGAACAGCTGAGTCATGCTCAATGATATGATCTAGACGATCAGCCAATAGTTTTTCTTGTCTGGGAAGCGCTTGAGCGGGTTGTTTGTTTTTACGTTTTGCCTCTTCAAAGGAAATACCAAGATTATCGTCCAGCGTCATTGTCCACTCTAACTGTGCAATGCGATTGACCCGATCTATTCTGTCTTCCGCCATAAATTCGCCGCCTAGATTACACTCGGCTATAAACTCAAAGTCTTCATCCAATTGTTGTAGGGCAAGTTCTAGTTCTTTTTTTAGAACCTCCTTATCCCCTTCTCCATCTATTATCTTCTGCTGATAGGAAATTATTCTTTGGCTCTTAACCAATTCAAAGCGTGTTCTTATTTCATGGATACGATCGGTAATGGTCTCAAGTTTAGTTGCCTTGTCAACGACATATTCAGGTGTTGTCACTTTGCCACAGTCGTGCAACCAAGCACTTATATGCAATTCATACCATTCATCTTCGTTTAAATCGAAATTTTTAAAGCTACCTTTTTCTGATTTGCATGCTGCTGCGGTCAGCATTTCAGTGAGTTCCGGTACACGTTGGCAATGCCCACCGGTATAAGGAGATTTAGCATCCACCGCCCCCGCCATTAATTCGATAATAGAATCTAATAATTTTTTCTGAGATTCCAGTAAATTGTGATTTTCTAAGGAGACTGCCGCCTGAGACGCCAAGGCTTCTATTAGGGGTTGTGTTTCCCGAGAGAAAGGCACCACTTTCCCGCTATCTTTATCAACCGAATTAAGTAGCTGCAGTACACCAATTACCCGCTCGGCGTTATTTTTTAGCGGGACTGTTAGAAATGATCGAGATCGGTAGCCTGTTGCTTCATCAAATTTCTTTGGGCCAGAGAAATCAAAATCATCTACGATATAGGCATCATCAACATTGATCGTTTCTCCTGAAATGGCCGCATAACTAACAATGGCATTTAGATTAGGCCGCCCATTTTCATCATACATTGGAACTGGAGGTAAAGTTATATCGATTCCAGTCGTTCCACCCTGTGAAATGCCTAGTGAGTCAGTTTTTAAAATAACAAATTCAAGTTTGTCATCATCTGTTCGAATGTACAGAGTACCGCCATCGGCATTACCCATGTCCTTCGCTTCCAACAAAATGGTTTCCATTAGGCGATCAGAATCCTTCTCTGAGGATAGGGCTATCCCGATTTCAATTAATCGCTTAAACGAAACTTGATCAGATGCCATTCAACATTTCCTCGGCAATGTGTCAAATCGTAAACTGGTTTTAATAACTCCCTTTATAAAGGGTTGTAATCAAGGCTTCAAGCCTTGCGTCGCATTATACCTGAGCTATCTTACAACTAAGGATCTTTGTAGGGTAAACTTCAGGTGTTAAATATATTGACAATAGGTCAGCACCTTATGATTCCTTTTATCCAAAAATACGACTTTGAATATGGCACTATTGAGCAAGTTTCGCCCCTCATTAGACGAGTTACAGCAAAAAACCCTAGCGGTTTTAGCTTTAATGGCACTGGCACATATATCGTCGGTCACGGCAAGGTTGCCGTCATTGATCCCGGCCCCCTATTGGATGAGCATGTAGAAGCTTTAAAACAATGTTTAGCAGGGGAAGAAGTTACCCACATTTTAATTACACATACGCATTATGATCACAGCCCCGCCGCTGCGCCATTGAAGGCCTATTGGCAGTGTCCAACTTATGGTTATGGACCGCATGGGAGGCATAAAAATGGCGATTCAGTTGTTTTATTGGAGGGGGCGGATATGGATTTTACGCCCGATGTTGAAATTCGTCATGGTGATATCATTCGAGGAGAAGGATGGACAATAGAGTGCGTCTTTACGCCTGGCCATACCTCAAATCACATGTGTTTTGCATTAAAGGAGGAAGCTGCACTCTTTTCTGGAGACCATGTTATGGGATGGTCTACTACGGTTATTGGGCCACCCGACGGCAATATGACCCAATATTTGGACTCTCTAGCACTCCTGTTAAGGCGCGAAGATGAAATTTACTGGCCCACCCACGGCACCTGCATCAAGGACGTCAAATCCTATGTCCAATCCTATATAGATCACCGGGTTGATCGAGAAAATCAAATAATCGATTGCCTGAATCAAGGATTAGAATTAATAGCATCGATGGTGCCTCTGATGTACAAAGATACCGATAAGTCCTTGCATGGTGCTGCAGCAAGATCTGTATTGGCTGCCATGGAAAGGTTAGTCAATACCGGTAGAGTATCGAATACCGGAGATAGCATTGACCTAGACTCACGTTACAAGCTACTCGCTTAGATTGAAACAAGCATCTGCGAGGATAACAAAGCTGTATCTTGGATCTTACGCAAGTTTGGAAGGCCAAGATAATGAACATAGTCAGTTTAGAGGGTAACAATCCCCCTAACACCAGATAGCGGTGTTTTTAATCAACATCGCAGATTCTATCCCAAAGACTATCGGCACCACTCATGCAGAGATCTGACCCCAATCTGTGCTGCCAATACACTTCCTCTCCATATTCATCCCGCCAGACCCAAAGTCGTCGACTTCGCAGATTTAGAGGATGCTCACGGGTGTAACCCATCGCGCCATGCACTTGATGTGCTATTTCACAAACAGGCGCGACAGCATCTCCCAAGCGTGACTTCGAAATGGCAATATTAAAGACGCCTGACGCATCTAATAAGGTATCAGCCGCTCTTTGACAGGCCGATACTTCACCCGCCAGAACAGCTAATTGCTGCTGTATTGCCTGAAATTGGGCGATGGGTCGACCAAATTGTTCTCGCTCTAACGCATATTGAACAGTTAATTCAAGTATAGAACTCATCGCGCCAGACATCAGCTGAACCCGGGTAATAGCCCCTAGTTGTTGAACACGTTCCATTGCATTGGGGTAAGCAAACAGTCGTGCTTTGGCTACATTTTTGTTAAACAAAACATTGACGTAGGGTTCACCCGCAATATTACTGTGGGTTTGAATATCCACCATATTTGAAGCGGATTGACGATCTATAAGACATATTTGATTCTGGTTAACTAATAACCAGTGATCACATTCGTTGCCATAAGCCAGTCCATCTAAGCGACCAGATATATGAATACTATTAGGATCTTCTATAAAATTAACCTCCCCTGTTCCCAGCCCTATAGGCCCCTTTGGAACCTGGACATTAAGTTCAGCCAACAAGGTCGACGCAATTAGCGTGTCCGCTAGTGGAATAGGTGCAGCAAACTTCGCAGCCTCACGAAGAATTAACAGCGAGTCTGAGAACTGTCCTCCCGAGCCATTGAGAGATTCTGGTATGTTTGCCAACGACAAACCTGCTGACTCAAAGGCCTCCCATAAACTGGATGCCCATGTACCAGACTCAGCTGCATCAACAACTTCCTTAGCACAGTGGTCATTTAAGATGCGCTTGGTAGTATCAACCATTAAGATTTGATCTTCATTCATTAGCGTAACCCCAATCCACGCGCGATAACACCACGTAGTATTTCACGGGTCCCTCCTCTTAAAGTAAATGCTGGTGCATGTAAGACACACTGATTTAAGGTATCCATAAAGCGCGGGCTCCTCTCATATAGAGGTTTACTGAGACGAATAAGCTCTGGTACCAATCTCTCATAAGTATTGCCGAGATCCTTTACTAGCGCAGATTCAACATTAGGCAGTTTTCCACCCTCTAACATGCCTGCCACAGAAATCGACATACGTCTGAGTGTTATAAGGTGGGCAGTTAGTTTACCAATCAGGACTAACTGTGCATCACTGGGGTCCGCCTCAACTACTCTTATAAACTCAACAAGAACCCGAAAAGCACTGAGAAATCTTTCTGGCCCGCTTCTCTCGTAACCCAACTCGCTCATTACTTGTTGCCAACCATTTCCCGGTTCCCCGACAACGGCATCATCAGGTATAAAAACATCATCAAAAAACACCTGATTAAAACCGCTTTCACCTGAGAGATTTTCGATACTTGAAATTGTGACCGAGGGATGAGACAAATCTACAATAAACTGGCTTAAACCAGCATGTCGATTTTCACTTTTTGTATCTGTGCGAACCAGGGTAATCATGTAATGATTCATGTGGGCGCCACTTGTCCAGATTTTGCTGCCATTCAAAATCCATCCACCATCCACCTTATTTGCATGTGTTTTTATCGAAGCGAGATCAGAACCGGAATCAGGTTCGCTCATACCGATAGAAAAAAAACATTCTCCCTTAATGATTTTCGGAAGGTAAAACTGCTTCTGCTCTTCTGTACCAAACTTAAGAAATAATGGACCACTTTGTCTATCCGCTATCCAGTGCGCGCTCACAGGAGCACCTGCGGCTAGTATTTCCTCGGTAACGACATAACGCTCCAAGAATGAACGCTCAGCACCCCCGTAGGCAGCAGGCCAAGTCATCCCTACCCACCCTTTTTCAGCTAACTTTTTTGAAAAGTCGACAGATGTGCCTGTATTAAAATCTGAATTACGAAGATACCCATCACTCCTCTCGGCTTCTCGTAATTCCGCTTCGACAAATCCCCTGACTTCCCGACGTAAATCTTCAGCGACTTTCGGTAAGGATATGGGATCAAATTGTAAGCCTTGAAACATAAAACACCTTGAAAAATTCTTAGTCATGTACAGGTTCCCTGACTATACCTCAATTTGGCAGGGGGGGATTTGGATTTATAAGGAATGCACTTAGGATTCGTATTCTGAATGACGCAATATTTATGAATAGAGAATTTTGATAGGATGGACAAGTGAAACCATTACCTATGGCCTTTGTTGATCAAGAAATGTTGGACTCCTCTTTGCGCGGACATCGCCTATTATTATCGAGATCCCCAAGGTATTGAGCATATCCATGTCAATATGGCCCTTTTTGTACGAGCGCTAATACAATCTGATCTATCGGGTATCACAACCGATCCACTGACGGGAGATAACGATCTAATCGTAAACGTTTGTGGCTGACAAAAATTCATGGCGCCCTCGGGCAAATAATCCGGTAGCGCCAGTTTAATGGCAGGACAGCTTAGTTTACTTGCAGAGGAAATTGCCAGTGCTTGCATTCTAAGGTTTTTTTTGGCCTTCAACTAACAATCAATCTCTATGCCTCTTGTTACAAAATAATTAATTTATGGAATTGTATTAAAAATGCATGGCCCTGCAATTGCACTAAAAATTAATCATCAATTTATAACTTCATACTCGGATGATCATGTATAGACTCATCAAGCCCAGCACCCATTAAATCAATAAAATTATCCCTGAAGAATTTTTGTTGAACATTCATAGGTAGACCCTCTAGCGAATCGTTAAATCGCTTCAGAGGATTCCTCCCTCCTTCAACATGGGGAAAATCCGAAGAAAACAACATCATGTCCTCACTTGAGTTTTCAATAATCCAACGCGTATTTTCATGGGGGTAAGGTGTCGCCCGAAATTGTCTCTGCGCTATCTCGCTCGGTTTTGCAGATAGTTTTTGCAATCGCTCTTCTCCTCTTGAGAATGCGGCAACCCCTGCATCAAGATACTGCATCCAGCTTGGCACCCATGATGCACCCAACTCGATCGCAGCAAATTTAAGCTTAGGAAATCGATCACATACACCATCGATAATAAGTGAAGACATTGTTTGCCAGAGCGCTAAGGGAATACTCATAAAGCTCAACGACGTAAAATTCTCATCTCCCCCGTGAAAGTCCTTTACTCTTGGCAACCCATTTTCAAAATAGGCATCTGCCATTTTTTCCTCACTGCCAACATGAAACAGAATGGGTAATCCAGCCTCTTGGGCCAATGCCCACAATGGATCAAATCCGCGATGTGAAGGGGAATGATCCTTTGGGCATTTGCAAGGTAGTACTAAGGCTTTACAGCCTAATTCAATTGCTTGCAGGGCAATCCCCGGTGCTGCCTCAATATCAACAAGGGGTACGTATCCTGTTGCCAGCAGCCTAGGATCTACACCACAAAAGTCAGCCATCATCCTATTGTGAGCGTGGGCACTGGCTATGGCTAAATCGGGTTCGTCGCTTTGTTCAAGTCCGTAATTACTGAGAGCTGAGGTTGTAAAGACTAATTGGCTAGTGAAGCCGAGTAGATCAAGCGCCTTTGGTCTGTCAATGTTTCGAAAAGATCCGAGCGCTTCATGATTTTTTCTAAGGAGAATATTCTCAGCATCACCCCTGCGAAATTCCACATCATCCTGTTTTTGTCGCGCTTCTTTAGCCCAATCAATCTCAAATTGCTTCACTGTATTTTTGCTTTGAAATGCCTTAACAAACCTTTTTTCCAAATACTGATCAATGGTCCCGGGCAATTCCATAACATGGGAATCGGCATCATGAACCGTCATATTCTCTACGTATGCCATGTTTTCCGACCTCTTCTCATTAGTTTAGTTAGATAAGATACGCCATTTTTGTATTCAGGTCACCAAAGTAACACGAGTGGTGAGTAGCGCAGCCGCTAGCAATCTCGGCAGGTAAGTCCCAGCTGATCTATTTATAGAAGATTTCAGAAGATTGGTTTTGGCGCTTGAAAGAGATACAGTAAAGACAGATGTCCGAAATAAGAAGCTCATGAAATCAAAACTAATATCCGAAGCCAAAACTACCTTGCCAGTGGATGATGACCACCCATACCGTACGGGCCCTTGGCAGCCCAATATGAAAGAATATGATGTTTTTGAGCCACAAGTGATCGGCGAGATTCCAGCTGACTTAAATGGGATTTACATTCGTAATACTGAAAACCCTGTCCATGACTCACTTGGTCGTTACCACCCTTTTGATGGTGATGGCATGCTACATTCAATCCACTTAGAGAATGGGCAATGTGAATATCGTAATCGTTTTATTCCCACAGATGGACTCGCTCAAGAAAATGCCGAGGGCAAAGCGCTATGGGCAGGATTACGCGAGCGTCCCGACAAATCCCTACGAGATGGCTGGGGTGCTCGTACAAAACTAAAGGATTCCTCCAGCACTGATGTCGTGATACATGGGGGTGTTGCTGCAACCAGCTTTTATCAGTGTGGTGACATCTATGAGTTTGAGCCACGCACACTAGACCCCATAGGCAAAGCTAAATGGACAGATGCAATTACCCCGGGCTGGGGCGTTTCCGCACATACAAAAGTAGATGAAGCCACAGGTGAAATGTTGTTTTTTAACTACTCCACACAGGCGCCTTATATGCATTATGGCGTTGTAAACAAAGAGCGAGAACTTGTCCACTATATCCCTATTGAATTACCCGGCCCTCGTCTCCCCCACGACATGGCCTTTACAAGCAACTTCGCAATACTGAATGATCTGCCTTTATTTTGGGATGCTGAGGCATTAAAACAGGGTGCCTATGCTGTTCGATTTCACCCACTACCCAGCCGATTCGCTATCGTTCCCAGGCGCGGTCAACCAGAAGATATCGTATGGTTTGAAGCAAAGCCTGCCTATGTATTGCACTGGATAAATGCGTATGAACAAGGCGATGAAATTATTCTAGACGGTTACAAACAAGATCCCGCGAAAGGCAAGAACGTAGACAATTTACCTGACGCGCTCAAACCTTTTAGTATATTAGATATCAATGCCATTGGAGCCCACGCATACAGATGGCGTTTTAATCTGAAAACTGGCGCCGTACATGAAGGTCCATTGGAAGATGCTTTATCTGAATTTGGTATGATCAATCCAAAATTCGCAGGAAAGCCCTATCAATACTCCTGGGCGATGACCACAAGTCCTGGCTGGTTTTTATTTAATGGCCTAGTTCGCTTGGACGCAAGCACGGGTCAACGTCAGCAGTACACATTCCCTGAAGGCGTTTATGCAAGCGAGAGCCCGATGGCACCCTCTCCTTCTGCAGAAGGAGGAGTAAGTGAAGATGATGGTTATTTATTGACCTATACCACTGATATGAAAACGGATACTTCTCAGTGCCAAATATTTGATGCTAAAGACATTACCAAGGGGCCCATTGCTAAAATAGCGCTACCCCAAAGAATATGTGTTGGTACGCATTCATATTGGGCAGGTAGGCAGTAGAATTGGCAATACAGTGTCTGTCATACTTCAAAATGGTAGAGGGTAGTTGATTCAAAAACTTTTTCGGGCCTGAGAATAGTAGTCGGAAAATTCGCCCTATTGGGTGAATCTGGGAAGTGTTGAGTCTCTAAACAAACACCAGCATACGCTGAGTAAGACCACCCATTTTTACCCTGTACATCTCTAAAATGCTGGCCCGTATAAACCTGAACTCCCGGTTCGCTTGTATGGACAGTCATTGATCTACCAGATCCTGGATCAAACAGTTTACCTTGTTTTCGAAGGGCCCCATCATAATTGTTAAAAACGAAATTATGATCAATACCAACAAATTGGTCAGCTAGCGCTGCTCGCGATAAACCGTGAATAGCAGTACCAAGCGCTTTCGAACGCCGAAAATCTAGCGCTTCCGGCGGCGAAATATTTTCACCCAAAGGGATATTACCCGAGTCAACCGGCGTGTATAAATCGGCATCGAGTTGTAGATAATGATCTAGGATATTGTTAGAAGCACCTAAGTTGAAGTAAGCGTGATTGGTTAAGTTAACTGGCGTTGCCTCATCAGTTGTTGCGTGATACCGAATGACAAACTCGTTTTTATCAGTTAGTTGATACGATACCTCCAAGATCAAATTCCCTGGATAACCGGCTTCTCCATCGACTGAGGTATATTTAAGTACTAAACGATTGTTGCTCTCCTCTCGCTCTATAAGCCATAAACACTTATCCAACCCCTGTTGACTACCTCCATGTAAATGGTTAGGTGGATCGTTGATCTCCAACTGGTAAGTTTTTCCATCAAGACTGAATCTACCATTTGCAATTCGATTTGCGTAAGGCCCGGTTATACAGGATATATAAGGGTTCTCTTCATACCCATCAACCCCATCAAATCCTAAAATGACGTCAGCAAATTCGCTATTTTTGTCAGGCACAAACATTGAGAGCCAAGTACCACCATAGTCAGATATTTTAGCCTTAAGACCATTATTGTTTTGTAGGGTATAACATCCTACAGAGATATTATTTTTGGACTTACCGAAGGGTTCATATTCTATTATCATAGGAACATTGTATTGCAATCTGAATTCATATGGAAAATTTAAAACACCACCCTCATCGAAGACAGAATCCCTTAACGGGCGATTGGATTTTGATTTCTCCGCATCGGACAAAGAGACCCTGGCAGGGACAAACCGAATTAGTGCCGGATGTCGAACCCTCACATGATACTAATTGTTTCCTTTGCTCTGGTAATACCAGAATCAATGGCACCGTAAACCCCACATACGCAGGTCCTCATGTATTTGACAACGACTTTCCCGCATTAACATCAACTTCACCTGATAGGCAAAAAAGCGACGGGCTATTTATCAGTCAGCCAGTAACTGGCCTCAATAGGGTGATTTGTTACAGTGAACTACATAATCAGACACTGCCAGAAATGGAACAAAGTGCGGTTCTCTCGATTGTCGATACTTGGTGTCAGCAATACGAAGATCTAGGTCAACAATATGAATGGGTGCAAATATTCGAAAACAAAGGCGCCGTGAATGGTTGTTCTAACCCACACCCACACGGCCAAATTTGGGCGAGCAGCAGCTTGCCAAGCATTGTCCTGAAAGAAAATCAAAATCAAGATACTTACTTTAAAGAACATGGGAAAAATTTGCTTATAGACTATGCTGATCGAGAACGGCAAGCGGGAGACCGGCTGGTTTGTAGCAACAAAGATTGGATTGCGCTAGTACCCTACTGGGCAACCTGGCCTTATGAAGTACTCATTCTACCCACCGAACATATCTCCCATATGGAGCAACTCAACAGCACGCAGAGAAGCGCCCTCGCTAGTATTTTAAAAGACTTAACCACACGCTACGATAACCTCTTCGAAACATCCTTTCCATATAGCATGGGTTGGCACTGCGCACCTTACAATGCAGAAGATAAAAAGCATTGGCAATTGCACTGTCACCTCTACCCGCCTTTGTTACGTTCAGCGACTATCAAAAAATTCATGGTTGGTTACGAAATGTTAGCAGAAGCACAACGAGATATGACACCAGAACAGGCAGCCGCAGAATTAAGGGCACAACCTATAAAACACTACAAATCAAAAGTTAGTTAAGATGATAAACAAAGTCAAAAAAGCATTTTTCAAGCATTTTGGATCAGATGCGGAATTTCTAACTAGCGCTCCTGGTCGCGTTAATCTGATCGGTGAACACACAGATTATAATGAAGGTTGGGTACTACCCTGTGCCATTGAATTTCGAACGCTTGTAGCAATACGCCCAAGAAACGATACGCTCATTAGAACTATTGCTCTCGATTGGCAATCATCTACTGATGAATTTGATGTATCGAAACCTATCACTTTCCAAGAAAATAAAATGTGGAGTAATTATGTCCGTGGCGTTGCCAGTGAATGGATGAAAGCAGGTTACACACTCGGGGGATGTGACATAGCAATCTCTGGTAATGTCCCTCAGGGGGCTGGACTGAGTTCCTCTGCGGCGCTAGAGATCGCCTGCGTTAAAGCTTTTGCTAACTTGGCTGGCCAGACACTTAACAGCCTAGAAATGGCGAAGATTGCACAGTTGGCCGAAAATAATTTCGTAGGATGTGCCTGTGGCATTATGGACCAGCTAATATCTGCAGCTGCCGTAAAAGACAAAGCCTTGATGATTGATTGTCGGGACTTTGAGCTGACACCAACTGCCATTCCTGATTCACTTTCTATCTTGATCATAAACTCTAATGTGCAACGTGGCCTGGTTGACAGTGAATATAATCTTCGTCGTGAACAATGTGAAGCAGTGGCAAAATATCTACAAATGCCAAGTTTACGTTCCGTGAATATCCAACAACTTGAGGCCATTGTTGGCAAGATTGATAGCGTCGCAATTAAGCGCGCTCGCCACGTGATAGAAGAAAATATACGCGTCACTGCAATGCATCAAGCACTCACCAAAAATGACATCCCAACGATTAGCCAGTTAATGGCAGAAAGCCATCAATCTATGCACCAGCTATTTGAAATAACCGTACCAGAAATTGATCTTTTAGTTGATATAGTGGCTGGCGTTATAGGTATTAAAGGAGGTGTGCGCATGACCGGCGGTGGGTTTGGCGGATGCATCGTCGCACTACTACCAGAACATTTAATAGCGAGTGTAATATCATCAATTAATACACATTATGTAACAGCCAGTGGTTTGACTGCGACAATCTACCAAACAAAAGCTGCTGAAGGCGCTGTTTTACTCAGTTAGACAACGATAGACAAGTAGTGGCTAATCCCATCAATTAATGATTTGATAGCCTGCGTTAAGGTAACAGGCTTTTAAATGGACTACAAAACACAACGTGCTTGGCAAAGCCCAGAAATCAGCTCGCAAAACAGACTAAGTGCACATACACACTTAGCCAGCTGGCGGGATGAATCTGAGGCAAGATTAAACAAACCGAGCACCTCCTTGTTATCTCTGGATGGTACTTGGTCTTTTCGTCTATTTAGTCAACCAGAGGCGGTACCTGACAATTGGCCTAACGAGCGTTTAACTGAACTTGAGACAATAGAAGTACCCGGTAACTGGCAAACTCAAGGTTTCGATAAACCGATCTACACAAATGTCAAATACCCCTTTGCCGTCATCCCCCCCACAGTACCCGATGACAATCCAACAGGATGTTACAGCCGAACATTTACCTTGCCACTAAACTGGTCCCTTGAAGAACAAATTCGCATTATCTTTACTGGTACAGATAGCGCTTTTTACCTTTGGTGCAATGGACGTTGGGTTGGGTATTCTCAAGATAGCCGATTACCAGCCGACTTTGATCTAAGTCCTTTTCTTAAGGAAGGGGAAAACGAAATTGCCGTTATGGTATTACGATTGTGTGATGGTAGTTATCTTGAAGACCAAGATATGTGGAACCTGAGCGGCATTTATCGTTCTGTATACTTGCTTACTAAACCACGGTCTCGCATGACAGATATTCGCCTCACACCCAATCTGACACAAGATTATCTTAATGCAGAACTAGACATTGAAGTACTCACTGAAAATGCACCGACCTGCTCTATTGCGTGCCAGCTGTACTTTGGTGAAGCGTCCATATTATCTACCATCTCTCCCATTGGTACTTTGCCCATAGATGAAACAGGTGGCTATGACGACCGCCTGCAATTAAAGATCAAAGTACCCAATGCTAAAAAATGGACAGCAGAGACACCAAATTTATACCGAATAACGGTAAGCCTTCTTGATGAAGAAAATCAATTATTAGAAACTGAGGCTTATGATGTCGGCTTTCGAAAAGTTGAGATTGTCGCCGGACAATTATTGTTAAATGGACAAGCCTTGTTAATTCGTGGCGTGAATAAACACGAGCACGATCCCGAGACCGGGCATACCGAAAGTCTCGAACGCGTGGAGCAAGACCTCAAGCTGATGAAACAACACAATTTTAATGCCGTGCGTTGCTCACACTATCCCCATCAAAGTGGGTTCTATTCACTCTGTGACAAACTTGGACTCTATGTCGTGGATGAAGCGAATATTGAAACTCATGGCCTCAAACCCATGCGCCGCCTTGCTGACGATGCGGCTTGGGCGGGGGTCTTTCTTGAGCGAATGACAAGAATGGTCGCGAGAGACTTCAATCATCCAAGCATTATCATTTGGTCTCTTGGTAACGAATCTGGATATGGTGCGGCTCACGATGCCATGTACCAATGGACAAAGAGAACCGATCCTTCAAGACCCATACAATATGAGGGTGGTGGTTCTGATACCAATGCCACAGATATTATTTGTCCTATGTACGCTCGCACTCATCAATCAGTCCCACAACATCATGGCAATAGAGACAAATACTCCCTCAATAAGTGGGTCGGTATGCCTGACGAAAACCGCCCCATAATTTTGTGTGAATATGCTCATGCAATGGGTAATAGCCTAGGAAATTTCTCAGATTACTGGGATATTTTCAGAGAACATCCTCGACTTCAAGGCGGCTTCATTTGGGATTGGGTAGACCAAGGGCTTAATAAAAAAAATTCAAAAGGTGAGTTATTTTGGGCATATGGCGGCGATTTTGGTGACAAGATCCACGATAGAAATTTCTGCATTAATGGCCTGGTTTTCCCCGATCGAAGCGTCCACCCGACCATTTACGAAGTGAAGCGCGCACAACAACCATTTACATTTAGCCTATCGAATAGTGCCCTTTCAGATCGAAACACAATCTTACTAACCATTAACTCTGAACATCTGTATCGTGCCACAAATAACGAATGTTTGCACTGGCAGATCGTTGAGGGTGGCACAATTTTAGCATCTGGCCAAATAGAATTGACGATTGCGCCCCTTGAGGCACAAGGATATACACTTCTTGAGTCCTTAGGCTCTTATTCCCAAGATGAATCTCTAGATGTTTTCCTAAATGTATCGATTCATTATATTCAAGCGACAACTTACGCTCAGGCAGGACACGAAGTCGCTCGACATCAATTCGCATTGCCACCTTCAAAACAGTTAACAAGTGACGCGAAGACGCTTCACTTAACACCTGCCATTATCAACAATGAAGCAGAACATTACGTCATCAATGCTGGTAACAATTGCTGGATGCTAAACAAATCCACAGGTCGTCTAAGCAGCTGGAAAAAAGACAAAATAGAACAGCTACTTTCTCCACTACAAGACAATTTTATTAGAGCGCCGTTAGATAACGACATAGGTACGTCGCAAGTCGATTATGTAGACCCACATTCTTGGATAGCCCGATGGCAAAAAGCAGGTCTATTTGAGTTAGCGCACGAATGTGTAGATATTCGCTGTCATGCTGAATTGGGCATGATTGAAATTGATCACGCATACTATGCCTATAACAAACGTTTGTTAAGAACGACGTGGCGCCATGAATTTGACCTAAGAGGTGCCATGAATATTAGTATCGTGGTCCACGTCGATACGCTTCTACCCTCTTTGCCTAGAGTGGGCGCAAGCTTACAACTAAGCACTAAGCCAAATCAGATTGAATGGTTTGGTCGGGGCCCACACGAGAATTATCCTGACCGGAAATTAAGTGCGGATATTGGTCATTGGCAGCAACCCCTTGCGGAGATGCATACCGATTATATCTTTCCGTCAGAAAACGGACTTCGCTGTGATACATCCACATTACACTTGGGTAATTTAACGATGTCAGGTAATTTTCATTTTGGTGTTAGTGAGTATGGTACGACACAGATCATGCAAGCAGCACATCAACATGAACTGAAGATACGAACTGGCCTATTCGTCTATATAGATGGTTTTCACATGGGCGTCGGTGGAGACGATTCTTGGAGCCCGAGCGTAAAACCACCATACCGCTTGACCGCGAATAATTATCATTGGCAATTCACCCTCTTATGATTCAAGTTGAGACTAATATATGATTGATAAAATCACGAGAAGACAGGCGCTTAAAGGCGCAACAGCAACCTCGCTTTCGCTTCTCTTAAGCACGGGTTGCGACACCATAGGCCTCACTCCTGAGGACGCTAGCAAGGTATTCTCTCATGGTGTCGCCAGTGGCGACCCAGATCAAACGAGTGTCGTTATTTGGACACGCATTTCTAGCGTAGACAAAGAGACCTCATGTGATTGGTTCCTTGCCTCGGATGCGGGTTTTAAAAATATAGTATCGCAGGGACAATTCCTTACGAGCGACAAACGAGATTTCACAGTTAAAGTACTTGTAGACAATCTGGCCCCAGGCAACGCCTATTTCTACAGATTCGAAGTCAATGGAACAAGCTCAATGTTTGGACAGACCCAAACATTACCTACTGGCCACGTTAAAGAACTAACTCTTGCTATCGCCACTTGCTCTAACTATCCATTTGGCTACTTTAACGCCTATGAATCCATCGCTAACGACCTTGAGATAGATTTAGTTATTCATCTAGGAGACTACATCTATGAATATGGCGTTGACGGTTACGGGGGAGAGACGGGAAAACGCATTGGTCGCAATCACCACCCTTCTCATGAGATACTGACTCTCGAAGACTATCGCCAGCGCCATGCCCAGTACAAATCTGACCAAGGCTCCTTAGCAATGCATGCTCGACATCCTATGATTGTTATTTGGGATGATCACGAATCAGCAAACAACCCGTGGACAGACGGTGCTCAAAATCACCAAGCTGAGGAAGGTGATTGGACTGAGCGCAGAAAGGCCTCATTGCAAGCCTATTATGAATGGCTTCCCATCCGTGATCCTGCAAACGATAAGGATCGTGGAAACTATTGGCGACATTATAAATTTGGTGATCTCGCCAGTATCATTACGCTTGAGAGTCGGCATACAGGACGTAGTAAACAAATTGAATATAGCGAGCATCTCGACGAGCTGAGCGATAAAGACAATGCACAGAATTTTTTGAAAAATGTCGTCGGTGCCAAGAACCGAAATATGCTATCAGAAGAAATGAAAGCATTTCTCATCGCTGAGCTTAGGGAGTCCGTCGATAGCAAGCGTCGCTGGCGAATTATCGGCAGTCAATCGATCATGGCAAAATCGACTTCGCCCGAACTCAACGAGCCTATTTTTGACGTATTAAGGAAAAACCTAAAGGGACGCATTGCATCAACTTTAGAAAGTAGAACAAGACTGGGAGAGTTAAACTTACCGGATGATTTAGATGCCTGGGATGGGTATCCACAAGCACGAGAACAGTTTTATCAAATTTCAAAAACAGCAAATGCTCAAGACTTATTGGTATTGTCAGGTGACAGTCATAGTTTTTGGGCTAATTCTCTTTATGATGATGCCTACCTACCAGTGGGACTGGAACTGGGCTCTACCGGCATAAGTTCGCCTCGCTCATTATTGAGTTTGGGTGAGGAAGGCTTAAAACGATTTGATGAACTTAACGCCGAACACAATAAAGAAATTGTTTGGAGTGATGGGCGCCATCGTGGATACATTCGTTTACATATTAAACACGATGGAGGGAAAGCAGACTTTATTGCTATTTCAGATGTTGAAACACGTAACTTTTCATCAAAAATTATACATAGTGTTGAAATCGCTCAAGCCAATGGTAATCTGTATTATAAATAAACGTGATAGAAGAGGTGATGTTGCTATCCACTCACCGCAACATCAGCAAATCGGATCCGTGGCATAAAGCTAGATCGTTGCCAATTCCAAGTTTGGGTATCCCCTATTCCTGCAATCTTATTCAACATCTCATAAAAGTTACCTGCGACAGTAATGCCTCTAATCGCCTGCACTCTTTCACCATCAAAGCACAAATAACCCGAGGCGCCAAAACTAAAATTACCAGAGATCGCATTTGCACCAGAATGTAATCCACTTAGGTCGGTAATCTCGACATATTCACCAGATTGTAAAGTGCTGAGCGCATCTGCACCCGCGGCAATTTCCATTTGATGCATACATACGCCCAAAGTACTCTTGGGACCGCGGCTCGCATGCCCTGTTGATTCAATCCCAAAATGAGAAGCAGTAGCACTATTATGAATTAATGTTTCAAGACGTCCCTCTACAATAAGTGGGGTTGCATGGGTTGCGCTCCCTTCAGCGTCAAAAAGGGTATAACCAAAACCATCAAGACAAAGAGGATGGTCGCTGATAGACAAACGTGAGTCAGCCACGATGCTACCTAATTTATCTCTTAAAGGATTTACGCCATCTTTAGCAGACTTGCCGGAAAACATCATTGAGAAAACATCAAAAACCGCTGTCTGCATTTCTTCATCAAATATGACGTCATAATGTTTGGCCGGTACCGGGGTTCCTTTTAAAATGTCGATACAATTTTTATACGTTTTTTCTATGATTGCTTCAGCATCCAAATCCTTAAATAACCTCGCCGCTTGGCCAACACCTTCCATTGCATTAAACTCACCATCCTCTACCAAGGCATAGGCATAACTCGAACACATCCTGCCCTTAGAGTAAGCTGAGAGACCAGCACTTGAAAATATATGACGTTGCCCCGTCACGTCTTGAACACCGTTGTAGGGAACATTTTTTACTTTATCTTTGGCGGAAAGCGCTTTCTCTAATCCAAGAATCATTTGGATTTTTTCATCAATGTTTGCCTCATCTTCCGGACACAGAATTTTATTGTCCGTCTCAAGTTTACTGTTGTTAGGCAATATTTTTTCGTTAGCCTCAACTGCAACAAAGCTGGCATTGAGTATGGCTTGGTCGAGCATTGATGTTAGGGCATCTTTATCTGAGGCTTCACTGTAGGCCGTTCCTACACGCCCATCTTTTATTACCCGTAAACCAAATATTTGGCTTGAACTCACCTTATATTCTTCTAACTCACCTTGGCTCGCTTTGAGAGATAAAGATTGACCCTCATCTATGATGAGATCACCCGTTGCGCCATGTTTCTTCACACCATCAAGCACTTGATCTGCGATTAAATTGATATCCATTAGGCATTACCCCCAACCAAAATATCATTTACTTTGAGTGTTGCCTGACCAACCGACGTGGGTACTGCACCAGAAACCGAACCACACATGCCGCAGGCTAGAGCAAAGTCATTGCCCACCATGGAAATTTCCTTCAAGACAGCAGGACCGGTGCTAATCAAAGTCGCCGCTTTAATAGGATGTTGTATCTTGCCGTTTTCTATGTAATAACCTTCGGTAACAGCAAAATTGAACTCACCCGTGCCTGGCTGGACCGAGCCGCCGCCCATGTGAGAGGCATATATACCCTTGTCGATCGAAGCAATCATATCTTCAATTTTGTCCTCACCAGGTTCAATAAAAGTATTTCTCATTCTTGATGCAGGTGCATATTTGTATGATTCTCGTCTGCCTGATCCGGTTCTCGACAAGCCGGTTTGCTGACCACCTATCCTATCGACCAAGAAACTTGTCAATTCTCCATCTTTGATCAATTGGGTGCGTTGTGTAGGCATACCCTCGTCATCAATATTGATTGAGCCCCACTCTTTCACCATTGTGCCGTCATCAACTGCGTTCACAACGGGATTAGCGATCATCTCCCCCAACTGATCGTGGAAGACTGAGGCTTTTTTTGCAACAGATGTCGTTTCTAATAAGTGCCCACATGCTTCGTGGAAAATAACGCCCCCAAACCCTGAACCAATAATGACCGGCATACGGCCAGAGGGACAAGGTTTTGCGCCTAAGTTAACAAGGGCTTGTCGGGCAGCCTCAGACCCGGTCTTTTCTGCGCTAATGCCGTCAAGAATTTCCCATCCCATCAAACCACCGTCATTCCAGCTTCCGGTCGCCTGTTCTCCACCATCCGATGCAATGGCTGTGAGTACAGCCCGAATATAGTTTCGTGTATCGCCAGTATGTAATCCTTCGCTATTGAACAACTCGATAGTTTGCTCTCTTTGCATGCATGAGCCACGTGTTTGAGATATAAGATTTCCTGCCGCGCGCGCGACACGATCCGCAGCTAGCAAATAAGCAATTTTACTTTCCAGCTCTGAGTTTTGTGAAAGGATTTTCTCTGCTTGATGCCTGTCCGGTACAAAATAGTTGTGAACTAAAGACTCACCACTATCAGCATCGCCAAAATTATAGTTGCTAGATGAGCTAACCGGATCTCTCAGGTCTTTGGCAGCAAGTTCGCTAGCAATACGTTGTAATTCCGTAATCTCTACTTTATTGGTATATCCGTATAGCACCTTTGTGCCATAAACAAGACGCAAACCAATTCCAAAATTAATGCCCGATTCGACTGACTTCACTTCGTTGCTTAACGTACTGACGACATTGGATTCATTTTTTTCGACGTAGATTTCTGCAAAGTCGGCACCAAGGCTCAAGGCGTGATCAATTACGCCATTAGCTGTTTCAATACTTAACATTGATTTTATCCTGAAGACACATAGATTGCGCAGTGTAAACCAGAAAGATGCCAGTGGCAGTAAGAAATAAGCTAATAAACCCACAATAAGCTCACTAGAACGAATAGAGCCATCCGATTGGATGCCTCTACTCTATGTTACATGGAGGGCTTGTTACTGCTTGTTGTCACCATCCGAGGAATCAATACCAGCGTCATCGCTATTATTAAGTTGGTCTATTTCATCTGCAAGATCATCATTACTCTCATTACTGCCTCTATCTTCTTCACGATCTACTACAGGCCCATCTTCTAACCAAACACCACCGCCATGTTCTTCATCTGGCCATGTTGAGAACGGAAAAGGACGAATCTCTGTATTAAAGGTTTGGAACTCAAGTACTTCGTAGATAAAGACAGACAAGTTTTTACCGAATGAGAGTAGTGGCGCGTTCGCCCTTCCAGTAAAGAGAATTGAGATGAATTGAAACAAAGCAACAAATACAATTATCGCCTTGGCAAGACCGTAAGCAAACATGAACAGCACCATATTAAGGGCTCTTATCCATAGGTTGGTGTTAACTAAATTCTCTCTGGTTTCATCTTTCATGGTAATTCCTTCTTGGGCATAGTTGGGCATAAATGCCACTTAATCGTAAAAGTTCAGGTTGTTTCAATATTTGAGGATTATCACCTCATTATACTGTGCCTGCTATAAACAAATGTTAAGGATACTAAAACTGGGAAGTTTCATGCCAATAACATTAGTACAGCATTAGTGATGCAAAATTGATACCAATTAAAATTATCATATAATTCAATAAGCTACATAAGACTTACGCAAAGAGTATAGTGAAACAGACCTAATTCAGGTCAATTTTGTCAAGGATTCCAGCTATTTCAATAAAATGAAGTTTTTCATCAAAGATAGACACAACCTTGAGCAATAGCCTCAATTAAAAAGTGCCATTCATTCTCCCATTCTCTCATTCTCCGTTTTTCGTAAATCTAACCTTCCATCTAATTTTCTAGTGACCTAGTCACAAAAGCTAACACCCAGCCAGACAATTTTATGTGAGTAATCTAACCTTTAACTATCAAGAGCAAAAAAGGTCACACGGCATGGATATAAAGATAATGGCTAAGGGATTCGTGATATTTGTAGTTCTATTTATCTCTCTAGGAACAAATATAGAAGATAATTTTATAGCGAGATTGGGTTTGGATTCAAACTATGGTTATGTGATATTCGTCGCCGTGTTAATCACTATGTTTTTAATGAATCGACGAACGCTTACGGTCTTCGCCATTCTCATTTTCAGTCTCAATGCGAATATGTCAATTGATTTTGGATTAAACCTAGGTTTCGACAGAGACTATTACACTGCCCTGATGATGGCATTAATTTTTCAACCACTTACAACACGGTTTTTCTTCTAGACTTCGGCCTCTTTGGCTAAATCAGGCATATTCATTACTGACATTTTCGGTAAGCTTGTCATATACATGATGCCACCGTGAGGTTTATTCATTTCAGCTTTAAAGAAAATATATTCAAAAATTTTATCTGCGATTTCTGGCTTCACCATGACTTCAAGAATTTCTTTTTCCCTTTGTTCACCAAAACCACGATCACTATTGAGCTTTCCTAATCCTCTTGCATAATGAAAGTTCGCTTCATGAATTTGTTGATCATCAATGAGTCCTTTTTCTATCGGCGCAGAGCTTCCTTTGGGTAAGATACAAGTAATTTGTTTTACCTGTTCTTGAATATTCATAAGACCTTACTCGCAATGCGTTCCACAATTTCCTGTGGAATAAACGTTGCCGCCTTTTCTAGTTTCGTAATGTATATAATACCGGCTCCTAGAACATCTAATTCCGCAGCAAAGTACATCCGTTCAAAAATCCTATCAGCCTGATCACCTGCAACCAAAGTAGTAATGATCTCTTTTTCCACATCAATCGCAAGGCCCAATAATCCTAAACGCTCTCTCTCCACTAACAATACCATAATAAATTGTCGTTCCCTGAGCACCTGCATCTTGTGCAGCTCTTACTACATCATCCGCCTTACTTCGTTGAACAATACAATTAATCATAGAAACATCTGTTAAAACTGTTAACTCTCTAGCACTCATACTTTAACTGCCTCGCTTAAATCGTTAGAATCTGTATGACTATGTCTTCTCGATATCTTCCATTTTATGAATAACCCTGTTGACAATACTGCACAATTGGCCCTATTGATGCCATAGAAAAAATTCCAAATCCTTCAATCGCATTGAGCACATTTCCGAAACCTAGACCCATTGCAGTACCAAAGGAACTGTGACAGGACCCGTCGTTACCCCAGCACTATCCCAAGCAATACTGACAAATTCTTCATTAGAAAAATACGTCAATACAATCGCAAGCACATAACCATGCATTAACAAGTAAGCAATAGGTATACTGAATATGATCTATGCGACTCCAAGAGATATACCCGTTGCGACGCCTAATGAAACCGCACACATCAAAGTAGATTTCTTAAACGATCCGTTAGTTAAATTCTCAACGGTCATTCCAAGTGCATTTAAGGCTGGCTCAGCGAGTGTCGCTCCAAACCCCAACAACCAAGCAAAAATCAAAGCAATAAAAAGACCAACACCAAAAACGTAGAGAGGAGATTCGCTTACCGAATCTAATTGAGTAAATGCAGCGGGAACCAGAGATCCGCTTTGAGTACCTAATTTTGAAAGTCCATAACTCAGACCAAGGTTAAAAACGATCATACCGAGGATGCAAAGAAATATACCAAAACCAATGGTACCTAAATTAGGGATTTTCTCCTTTAACAAAACTGTCATGACTAACATCAAGAAAACAACCAAAGGCACAATAGCACGAACGCCACCAACGATTTCTAAACCCGGTATGGTTTCCCACCAAGGTAATGAGACACTGACTTCAGAGCCGCTCTGAGCGGCAAGGATTATTTCTTCTGGGGTTATTTGCAGGGAAACAAAAAGTGTCAGTAGCATCACCCACTGGAAAAAGTGAAGCCAAAGTTACAATACCAAAGGAACCGTCAATGGCCCTGTGGTTACTGCACCACAATCAAAGACCAAACCCAGTACCTTTGATAATTCAAGATCAAGGGCCATGTATATTGAAACCAACATAACAGGTGCGAGTGTCATATATATAAGGGGTTTTAGGCTCCAGCCATAAATAAATCTGACCGTACCTAAAGATGCTGCAAGGCCAACACCCACACCAACAGAAAGTACCAGTATTCCCGACCAGTCATTAAGTAGAGTGTAAAGATAAGGTGCTTGAACAACGTCAACAAGAGAGCCTGCTGTTTGTAATGCACCGATAGCGGGCTCAGCAAAGGTCACTGCAATCCCAAGAAGAAATACCACAAAAACGACAACTGGCAGACTCGCTTTAGCAGGTAATGATGTACCGAGCAGTTCTCCAAAAGGCATAAGCCCTACTTTTAAACCCTCCATAAATATCATTAGGCCCATGATGACAGCAATCAAGCCCACACCAATGGTGGCAGAATCTGCAACACTCTGTCGTAAAATAAATACTTGGAATAGAACGAGATAAACCGCAAGTGGCACTACCGCACTAAATTGCTCCATAAAACGAACAGATACATAAGGCTTAAGCAATCGATAAATATCCCCCGACCTGACATCAAGGCTTTGGGGTTTGTGAGGTAATTCCTCTCCAGATTCTGAATGTTGCATTACAGGTATCATCTCGTTGTAACTTATCTTGTCGAGATGAACATTAAGTTCTCGACCATATTCTCCAAAGGAAACTTGATTTGATTCTGCTAAACCATCTTCTTGAGACATTGACGCCCCTATTTGTTTTATTCTTGAGAGGAATACTACTCAAACATAAAGGCAGAAACACCTTTCTCTATATTATCTTCTGGTGATACTGTATGTTCTTTGAGCAGTTTTATAAAGATTAGTCAGCATCATGGAAATACATAAATTGTTTAATATCAGTTTGCCACTTATCCAATGGCGGACGCCGCAATTCAAAGTTTGAAACAATTAGCAGAAAGTCGAGACAGTGTGGACTTCACTTCTCTATGGTCATGTATTAATAATTAGGGTGTCGAGAATTTTCCGCCCAAAAGATGACCATCGAACTCGTCAAATTACTTGACCTCAGGAGCAACGTTTAACATGCAACTTGATTGGCAATGCCCTTACCCTTCGAACAGATCGCCTGTTTTCGCCCAAAACATGGTGGCTACATCTCAACCCTTAGCGACTGAGGCAGGTCTTGCAATACTAAAAGCGGGTGGAAATGCGGTTGATGCTGCAATTGCTACAGCGATTACCCTAAGTGTTGTAGAGCCCAATAATAATGGCATTGGGAGTGATGCTTTTGCCATCATCTGGGATGGTAAAAAACTGCACGGCCTTAACGCTTCCGGGAATTCACCTCAAGCGTGGCACCCTGATCGGTTTAAAAAATATGACAAAATGCCCCAGTTGGGCTGGGACTCAGTTACTGTTCCCGGCGCTGTGAGTGCATGGGTTGCGATGTCAGATAAATTCGGTAATTTACCTTTTGATAAGCTTTTCGAATCGGCGATTCACTATGCTGAAAAAGGCTACCAAGTGGGACCAAAAACAGCGTACTACTGGCAATATGCGACTAAAACCTTTCATGAGTTTGCGCCATTTAAAAAGACATTCTTACCTACAGGGAAAGCACCAGATATTGGTTCTTTGGTCTTTCTACCAGATCATGCCTCAACGCTTAAGCTCATCGCAAAAACGAGAGGTGAGGCTTTTTATCGTGGCCACCTGGCAGAGGCGATGGTAAAAGACTCAGACCGACATGGCGGCTGCCTCACTTTGGATGATCTCAGTAGTCACAGTGTAGAGTGGGTTGAAACCTTGTCCCAATCTCTGGGTAATGCTGAGTTACATGAAATACCTCCCAATGGTCAAGGTCTCCTCGCCTTGATTGCTTTAGGAATATCTAGAAAGTTAAACATTGAAGAATACGAACTTGACTCCCTTGATTCAGTACACTTTCAGATTGAATCCGCAAGACTCGCCTATGCGGTAGTAGAGAGAGAGCTCGCCGACATTCAGGCAATGAACATCGACCCCAGAGCATTACTGGAAGAGCATTATCTGACCAGATGTGCAGAGGCAATAAACCAACAGCAAGCTAACTTTCAACCCACGGCCCTCGGTACTACCGCCGATACCGTTTATTTAACTTGTGCAGATCAAAGTGGGATGATGGTCTCCATGATTCAATCAAATTATCGTGGATTTGGGTCAGGAATTGTCGTGCCTGACACAGGTATTAGCATGCAAAACCGTGGCAGTGGGTTCACTCTAGAGAGAGGTCACCCCAATGAAGTTGGCGGTGGTAAACGACCCTATCATACGATAATACCAGGGTTTGTTATGTCTCAAGGCCAACCTGCAATGAGCTTTGGTGTTATGGGCGGTCATATGCAAGCCCAAGGGCACCTTCAAATGATGCTTAGAATATTTGTCCATGGCCAAAACCCGCAAGCTGCCTCAGACGCGCCTCGTTGGCATCTACGAGAGGATGGCATGGTTTGTCTTGAAAAAGGTTTTAGTCCTGAATTACGTAAAGGCCTCGAGGAAAGAGGCCATCGCATTGTAGTAGACAATCCAGAACACCTATTTGGAGGCGCGCAGTTAATCTATTGTCTCAAGGATGGTTATTGTGCAGGTTCAGATCACCGTAAGGAAGGCATGGCAAGCGGCTATTAGCCGTAAATGGAATAAGCAAAAGGGCTAAAAGATTAAGATTCGGTATACGTACAAATGCGATTACGTCCCGTGAACTTAGCTTGATAAAGCGCCCGGTCGGCTCTCGCTATAATTTCCCGAGATAACATGCCATCTATTGGTGTAAGCGTGACTTGGCCAATACTTACCGTCAATTTTATCTCATGACCATCCGCAATAATAGTTAACTTTTCTATACGCGATCTCACCTGTTCAGACATTCGACAGGCTACAGAACGTTCCACATACGGCAAAATGACAACAAATTCCTCACCGCCATATCTTGCCACGACATCAGAGGGTCGATTAAAAGAACTATCAATGACCTTTGCTACCGCAGCAAGGGATTCATCTCCCGCCAAATGACCATAGGTATCGTTGACATTTTTAAACTTATCAATATCCAATATGAGCATAGTGAGGGGATAATGCTGACGCAAAGCTCTACCCCACTCTTGACTCAGCATGTCATCAAAATATTGTCGATTACGAATGCCCGTTACTCTATCTATTGTTGTTAAGTCCTGCAATACGATATGCGCTTCGGACAAACGAGAAAGCGCATTTTGTAATTCTTCAGTACGTTCATTTACCTCAATTTCTAGTTCTTTCCTCAGCTGTTCTTGACGGTCTAAAAGATACCTATTTTCTAGGGCGACACTCGCCTGAGAAGCTAAAGCTTCTATCAGCGGCACGGCTTCCTGGGGAAAAGGACCCACGATATCATCTTCAGTTCTGGCATTAATTAATTGTAGGACTGCCGTTGTTTCATCCGCGAAATTTTTTAGTGGTACGGTCAAAAACGAACATGATTTATATCCGGTAATACTATCGAATTTACGTGCACCTGATGAATTAATACCCTCCTCGGTGTAAACATCAGTGACGAATACGGTTTTACCAGAATTAGCTGATAAAGTGGCGATATTGCCTATATTGGCTTCACCACTCTCATCAAACAGCGGTATTTCAGGTAATGTAATCGGTTTTCCGGTATTGCCACCCTGCGTAATATTTAAGGTGTCATTGAGTAGAATGGCGAAACGAAGGGACTTTTGTTCCGTCACAATATAGAATATTCCTGCATCTGCATTCACCATGGATTTGGCTTCACGCAAGATACGCTCAAGTAAACTGTCAATGTCTTTCTCTACACTGAGGGCAAGCCCAACATCGATCAATCTGCGATATGTTTCTGCGTTAATTTTCAAAGAAAATCCCTAACACCCATTTTAGTATTAAGAATAGCGTAAGCGAATTCTATGCCAAGCCTAAGGTTAAGCATCAAATACACCCTATAACTTTCTGTTTTTATTTGATATTGTCATCGCCGAAATTCTGTACATCCATCTTTTCACATACTACTATATCAATACAATATCGTTTTAATTTCATCCAGAACAGTAATTTGTGACGCCCTTGGTCACTTTTTCAACAAGACAGCACATCAAAACGATTTTTGTACTCGATATAGCTATCAAATCTATGATCACATCTATCAAGTACTTTTAATCTATCAAGGTAAGCCCCGCTTTCCCTATACCAACCTTCTTTGTTTAAGTCCTCACGTTCAGCCAACTCAATAAACACTCTCAAGGCATTTAGCAATATTGCTGCACTTGCACCAAAGGTCGATGTTGCCTCCGAAAACTTTTCATATGCATCGATAATCCGCCCTCGTTTGTAAAGTTCCACTGCTTCATTATTTAACTTTTCACAATAAGCCCGTTGCTTACCCTCCTTTACACGGAGTAGTAATCGATTTGCTAGCTCAGGATGATTTTCACTTTTTTGCATATTGTGGATGAAGACCTGACATTCTTCAAACCTTCCCACCAAGGTCAATCCACTTATATACTCCTCAGCTAGTTTAATTTTCACATTTCGATCAAAGTATTTAAAAAGCGCGTTAGCGCGGTTACTCGTTTTCGTGCTTTCAGCAAGATCACCATGTGTAAATAAAACCAACGATTCCAACATCGTTGCCCTAAATTCAATGACAGCATCTTTTTCAAACTCTTTACGTAAGCGACCTAAATAAATCCTTGCTTCATTAAACGCATCCCTGCTGACCCGAGAATTGAATCGATCAATTTTAACTAACAAAGTTCTAATATATTGAAGATAATTATTAGGTGAATTGTAACAAGAATTGCTCGCGAGCTTTATTGACTTCCGATACGACTTTTCCGCGACAAGGTAACTTCTATTAGAAAGCGCTAATCTGGCGAGTTGCATTTGTCTTAACACCGCTTTTGGTGACCTGCTGACCGCCTCTTCCAACGTATCTTGCGCTTCTCTAGGTTTTTTCTGAGCAACTTCTATCTTTGATAACCAATCATAACTCTCAACCACATTAGGCTGCTCTTTGATTAACTCACGGAATAGTGTCTTGGCTGCTTCAAATTCCTTTAGATGGATCAAAGACTTACCCAATCCAATTTTTGCCCAAGGAATTTCCCTCTCTTTCATGACCTTTAAATATAAATCCTTTGCCGCCGCATACTCTTCTTGTTTTAAAAGGCATTCACCTTTAATTCGCCTTGCACGCATGGCCATATCGGGCTCTAGGGCAATTTTTTTGTCGCATAAGGAAATGGCAGCTGCAAAAAGATCACGCTCAAACGCTGATTCAATTTCCTTATATTCGATTTTAATTGCAACTGCGCGATCAACCCGGTTCATCAATTCACGTTTTGTATAGGGTTTTGTAAGATAACTGTCCGGCTGATACTCCAGAGCACCCATCACCATTTCAACACTGGTTTCAGCCGTTATCATAATAAATATAGTCGATTGACCATGGGATTTGTTGAACCTTGCCTCTTCTAGAACTTGTTGGCCATCCTTGCCCTTACCCAAATTGTAGTCGCAAAGAACCAAATGATATGTATGGCTTTGTAGGCAATCGATAGCTTCCTGACCTGAAGCGACCATATCAATCTTCTCGACACCCGCATCACTCATCATCGCTCTGAGGACACCTCTCGCTTCAGCATTATCCTCAATTATCAAAACACGAGAACGTTTATAACGTTCAATTAGTATTTTTTGACGGGCAAAGGCCGCACTCATGGAAATTTCTTTTATGCTATTCATCCTTTAAGCATAGAAGAAATCTAGGGATGGGGTCCTTTATTTAGTAATCTGCTTTAACGATCCGCTTTAACGATCTAAGAAAAATAAACTGACAGCAGGTACATAGGTAATGATCCCAAGAGCGATCAGTAGCACCAACATAAAGGGGATGGTAGCTCGGTACAATTCGGTAATCGAGCGATTGAATCTAAAACTCGCAATAAACAGATTCATACCAATTGGCGGAGTAAAATATCCAATCTGCATATTCGCTAGAAAAATGATGCCTAGATGGACGGGATCTATCCCAAATCGCATGGCTACCGGCACAATCAGCGGAATCATAATGACGAGGGCAGAAAAAATATCCAGTATCGCGCCGAGGGCCAAAAGTACGATATTCAGAACAATCAAAAAGGTCAGTTTGTCCTTTATGTAGAAGCTAATCCAATCAAAAAGCTGCTGAGGTATTTCTGCATCGATTAAATAATTAGTAAATGCCAAAGACACGCCAAGTATTAACAATATGCCTCCCACCATCACCATAGCTTCCCTGATAACGCGTGGCAGTTCTTTGAACTTAACTTCTTTCAGGATGATAACTTCAATGATAAAGACATAAAATGCCGTCACAGCCGCGGCTTCTGAGACGGCAAAAAATCCAGAGTAAATCCCACCCAAAATGATTATCGGTAAGGGAATCTCCCATTTGGCAGCACACAAAGCATTAATGGCATCCTGCCGCGTAAACACACCTCGTTCAATGACTTCTCCACGGTTACTCCAGATACTGTATAGCGTTAGTAAGGTGATCATCAATAATGCGGGTAATATTCCAGCTATGAACAACTCTTGAATCGTAAATGGATGGGGTAAATTCATTTGCTGGACAATGACGCCGTATAAGATCAGCGGCAATGAGGGCGCGAGTAAAAGCCCTAAACTCCCTGATGTCGTCACGAGGCCAAGGCTAAATTTATCCTTATACCCTGCTTCAACTAGCGCAGGATAAAGCAGCGCGCCTACTGCTACAATTGTCACACCAGAGGCACCAGTGAACGCGGTAAAAAACGCACAGGTTATGAAGGCGACCACAGCGAGTCCCCCTGGTAACCAGCCTAAGAAAACTTGAGTCAATCGAACGAGCCGACTGGACAAATTACTTTCTGCGAGTAAATAACCAGCAAAAGTAAAAAGGGGTAAGGCTAACAATAGGGGGGTATCTACAAGCCGATAGATCTCAATCACGATAACGGTTAGGGGTATCTCAGCAAAGTAAAACCCCAACATTGCAGCGGCAAGAATAACAACAAATAAAGGTGTTCCGAATAGCGCAAACAGCGCAATTATTGAGGATATTAAAGCAGCCACTAGCTTTTCTTTCTCGTATTGATATCACTAGCCTTATCAGCAAAAGCAATGCGCTTTAATGCATTGATAAAAAAACGAAAACCCATCACAAAGAAGCCAAAGGGAATGATAGATTGGCAGAGCCAGGTCGGGACATTAGCGAAGGCAATAGTCTGATCTTCGAACTCGTACTGAACAAACTCCACAGCATAATACGCAACGGTAAAACAAATTATTGCCGAAAAAACCTGAGTAACGAACGCAACAAGCTTTTTCATATGGGGATGTAGATAGCGGGAAAATGCATCAATACTGATATGGCTACTCTCTCTTGTCGCAACCATCGCCCCAAGCATCGCCACCCAGAGCACTAATATTCTGAGGAATAACTCAGCCCAGAATATTCCAGCATCAAAAAAGTTACGCAGGATTATCTGCAATACTGCCACTAACAGCATTGAGATTAAGGCACTAACTAGCAGCCCATCTTCAAGTTTATGAATCCATTTTAAAACCGACTGCACCCACTATCCCTTCACTAAGCCACTAAACACTACCTTACTCAGCAGGTGTTGCTGCAGATTTTCTAACAGTCTGCAAGTGTAAACGCAGTTGATCAAGACTTTTTTGACTAATCTCACCTGAACTCACGAGGGCTTCAATGGATACTTCAGCCTGCTTCCTCCACTCACCCATTTTATCTAAATCTGGCTGCACCTCCTTGACTCCTTGTGTTAACAGCGCCTCGTATGCCTTCTCATTATCTACTCTATTGTCTTGATCAACCTCATCAAATACTCTATCCATGACCTCTTTTACCAATGTTTGGTCTTCAATAGTCATGGACTCAAATTCTTTTTTATCCATCGCAAGCATAGTGTAGATATATACAACAGGGAGGTTTGTCACATATTCAATGTGATTGTGCCATTGTAAGGCAAGTGCAACAATCGGCGGCACAATGAGTGCGTCGATCAAGCCCGTTTGCAAACCCGCCAATACGTCAGTAATCGGCAAAGGAATCGGACTTACACCAAAGGCTTGAATCAATTTAGCGGAGATAGGATCACCGGAAGGAACCCATACTTTTACACCTTTTAATTCTGCAGCGCCACGAATGGGTTTCTTACTCAAGATGTAGGCAAATCCATTTTCCGTCAAGCTGAAACTCACCATGCCACCCTCAGCCAAACCATCAATTATTCCCTGGTCCATTTTTCCGCGAACATAATCCACCTCTTCACGCGAACGAAACTGCAGAGGTAAATTATATATTTGTAAATCGGGATAAAAACGCGTGAAAGCGCTTGCGGCGAGCGCACCACCATGCAGCTGCTTGATCCTCATTTTTCGAAGAACAGTAGTATCATCTCCCTGCACGCCTCCCGGGTAGATTTTAATTTTTACTCTACCCTCACTTCGCTCTTTGATTTCCTTAACACCCGCACGCATTTTCTTCATCCAACTGAGACCATCTGGAGAAATAGTGGCTATTTTGTAGGTCTTTGCATACGCTGGTGGTGGACCCACCACTATCAGCAAAAGTAAAACCATGAACCTAATAGTGAACCTAATATTGCACATCGATTCTTCCTTCATTTAATATTCTTTTGGACAATTTTTTCCAGCCTGCTTCAATGATATTGACGAATGAGTTCAAGGTTAAAAGTACTCATCAGAATCATCTAAAAGTACCTTAGCTCTTTGTTGCGCAAGTGTATTTGTTAAAGTCATGCCTTCTACTACGGGATCAGCAGCAATCACTTCATTGAGCAACTGATCATGCAGGGTTTTGTTAAAGGTTAGTTTTGCATATTGTTCAGCAAAAACTACCTTTGCCAATAAAAACTCTCCATTAGAGAGTTCAATTGCACGCTCAAAGTGCTGCCTGCCTTTTTCAGGCCGTCCTCCCATTGAAGCGGGCAATATGGTCTCAAGGCCTCCCATGTATAAGTGAGGACCGCCATTATCGTGCGATGGGTTCAATTCCAGTACTTTAGCCATTAAATATTTCACTTTGGCTAATTGCGCAATCGCATTCCAATCGCCACTGTGTGCTTGTAGCCAACCCGCCCAAGCTACGCCTAAAGAAAATGCCAAGGGTACATCTTTCACATCAAGTTTATCGACAACAAGCTGATAAGACTCAAAATTCAAATTTTGAAAGCCACAAAGCATTTTAATCTCTAAACAGGCAGCACGCATGGCATAGTCAAGTGACTTCTGCGTTAACAATTCTGAACGCTCTCCATCAGTAAATACGCTGAATGCACCATTTAGATTGGAGGCTGCTAACAGCAAATTACTATTATCTGGACTACTCCTCAGAAAACTGTCAATCATTAGGAGGTAAGCTGGGATCCCTTCCTTTACCGTTTCGACATCCGAGCTATTGAGAATGGTATTTGCCAGGTCATCGGCAATACCCGATGTAACAGAGGACATCAAGCTGGCACAACCATTTATTAACAATAGGAGAGGCAACACTATCAGCCGCGAGATTTTTAACATATGCAGTACAATTTGAATGATGGGGATATTGTAACCCACTTACCGATCTGAGGGGAAAGGACTGTAAGATCAAGGAGAACTGTCTAAGTACTTCTGCAATCTTGCATAAAGTTGATCACACTGTTCTTGGCAGTTAGGAAGCAGGCCCACAACTTTTTCGGTCTCTTCAGCAATACAGGCCTGTTCACAAAGCGCCATACAGGCCATTAGTTGTTGTCCACTAATATTTGCTGCAACGCCCTTAATGGCATGTGCGTTATTGCGGGCTGAGGCCATATCAAGAATCTTGATTGACTCTGTAAGCTGTTCCATTTGTTCTGGTAGCGTATCCAAGCACAAGCTGATCAATCGCTTCAAATTCTTTTCTTTGCCACGCATCCTTTTCAGGGCATCGGCCTCATCCCACAATGCTGCTTCGTTCATGCTGGCTATATTGTCTGCTTCTTTCTGCAAGGAATCTGCACTTTTGGTTTGGGATGCCCAATACTTGATTTTTTGTCCTAAGAGATCTGCATCCAAGGGTTTCGAGATATAATCATTCATCCCACTCTCTAAACATTTATCTCTATCGCCGACCATTGCGTTTGCCGTCAGTGCAATAATAGGAACAAGCAAATAGCTTTCTCCTAGCTCACCATCTCGTAATCGTTTAGTCGCTTCAAAGCCATCCATCTTGGGCATTTGACAGTCCATAAGAATAAGATCATAAACAACCTCACTGTCTCTTAAAGTCGCTAAAGCCTCAACTCCATTGCGTGCAACAACCGCAGAAAACCCAAGTTTTGTTAGTATCCCCTTAGCGACAATAATATTGACCTCATTGTCTTCAACTAAGAGTATTCTGCTAGGCCTTATTCCATCCTCGCTACCTTGTGCTTCCACTTTTTTGGGATGAGCTAATTCCCTCAGGTAGCGTCTCGTCAAAAGTGGTTTAGCTTGCTGGAATACTTCATCGCCCTTGACTAAGACCGACAAGGCATCAAAGATATCACTGGTCGTCATCGGCTTTGGGAAACAAACATTAAACCCAACATCAGCATAAGATTGTGGATCTCCTCTGGAAGACATAGACGTCATCATAATCAACTTCATATGATCAAAATGTCTATTTTCACGAATCGCGCACCCTAACTGGGCCCCATCAATACCCCGCATCTGCATATCAATGAATGCGATATCAATATTTTCATCACCTTTGGTTTGACGACTTTCTAACAAAGTAATGGCTTCATCCCCACTTGACACCTTGATGACGCTTGCGCCCCAGTGAGCAAACTGAGCCGACAATATTTCTAAACTAGCAGGCTTATTATCAACGATAAGAATGAGAACACCTTTTAGTGCAACCGACGGTATGACCCATTCCGATAGATTGCTTTTTTGAAGCATGATGTTGAATGAGAAGCAGCTACCGACGCCTTCTTCACTGACGAGGGTTACGTCGCCTCCCATTAAAGTCGCTAGCTGTTTACAAATAGCTAAACCTAATCCTGTACCCCCAAAGTCCCGGGAGATGGATGAATCAACCTGAGTAAATACATTGAATAATATATTTTGCTGCTCAATAGGAATGCCAATACCACAATCTTCAACATCACAATGTAGTTGAAGACTATAAGACCCGCTTTCTGTCAATTTTACTCGGATGATAATTTCTCCCGAGGATAAGAATTTAATCGCATTACCCACTAAATTGTTTAATATTTGCGTTAAGCGACTAGGGTCACCCCTCACCATCGAGTGTTCAATTTGTTTTGTATCCAAAACTATGTCTAAACCCTTCTGCTGAGCAGATAATGCAAGGGTTTGAGCAAAATCACCAAAGTGTTTACCCAAATTAAAATCCAAAATTGCGAGATCTAGTTTGTTCGCCTCAATCTTAGAAAAATCAAGAATGTCATTTAGTAGGGCTAATAAGGACTCAGCACTTTTTTTTGCTATTTCTGCTTTTCGGTACTGTGCGGTATTCAGTTCACTTGTTAACAACAAACCCAACATACGGAGTATGCCGTTCATAGGCGTACGAATTTCATGACTCATTGAAGCCAGAAAATTTGATTTAGCTTCGTTCCCTGCTTCCGCTTTTTCTTTTGCATCTTGAAGCCTGGATTCGTAGCCTAGCTGTCCTGTAATATCGCGAGAGCACCAGATTCTGGCTTCTCACCTGCACCTAATATTTTGAATTTGCTCGAAACCCTTATTTTCCGATCATCAATTAATTCTACGATCTCCGTTCTATTTATTTTAGAACTATCGAGAGCCTGCATAATTTTTAGATTTTCTTTACTGTTGCGAAGCAAGCCCACAATATGGCTTCTTACGGAATCACCTTCAAGTAACGCTTTCTCTATTCCCCTCATTTCCTTAAAACTTTGGTTACATAATATAAGTACTCCTGCATTGTTAGTTACCAAGATTGAGTCATTACTCTCATTTAGGGTCATTTCCAAAATACCCAAAGTTCGATCTAATTTTTTATCTATATCTATCTTTTCACTTTTGTCTCTAATCAAGGCAAGAAAATATTTATTCGAGCTTGCATCAACATCATTAACGATAAGATAGATGGGGATTTTTCCGCCATTTTTCCTTATACCGGTCATACTTTTTTCTTGAACAAATATTTCTTCCTTTGGATCTGTCTCTCCGTTATTTAAGTTGTCTGTGTTTAAATGGACACAATTCGCCTCTAAGATTAGCGAAACATTTTTTCCTATAAATTCATCCTTCGTATAACCAAACATCCTGATTGACGAATCGTTTACGCTGAGTATTTCCCCATCCAAATTTGTGCAAATAATGACATCTTCAACAGCATTTATGACATGAGTAAAATATTGAATGGATTCCCTGAGCTATGCTGAGAACAAGCGTTCCTGTTGCAATTTGACTTGAATATCATCTTGAATTGGCGAGTAAAACAAACGATCCAATAGACGCGTAAGTGTCATTACACCCAGTATTAGAAACCCGGCGAGTAATGGAATTATGTGGAGATTGTTCTCAAAAGAAAATGTGATGTCTACAGGCAGGTAAGGAAGTGATACAACAAATAAGGTCGACCATAAAGATGAAAATAAAACCATAATGATGGTTTTCTGTCCACGCTTAATCCTGATTACTGAGCCCCACCAATCAGTTGTATTAGACCGGGTGATTTGAGTCCTTAATTTCTGATCCAAAGGACCTCCAAGGCACAGATTACGGCTAGCTCGTCCATGAAAACCCACTTATTAAAGAGATCCCTAACCAGGGTATATCCAGAAATCAAATTCACCTGGGTAACTTCCCTTGTAAGTGCTTGAATATGCCGCCTAACTTATTTATAGTTTTGCGAAACTCATCTAAAAACACCTGTTTCTGGATGGGTACTCACTATCTAATAAGCCTAGTCCAAGATCGCAAATATGCACGCAGTAAGCATCTCTATGCTAGTATTCGTCTTATGAATGACAAACTGTTGGCATTACTGTTTATTGCTTATATTGGTATCTCCTCCATTTTTTTCTTTTTTATTTCAGTTCTGATTTACCTAATCAGCTATCCATTTGATAAAAAACTATCTCTCCTCCATCTATTTACCTGCTTTTGGTCTACGTCCTATCTCTGGATCTTCCCACTTTGGAAATTAAAGGTTGAAGGTCGAGACAAAATTAGTAAGGACCAAACCTACATATACGTGTCAAATCATCAGTCCCTTGTCGATATCCTGGCTGCTTTTTCTCTTTTCACTCATTTTAAATGGGTATCAAAAGGCGAATTATTCACCATTCCCTTTATTGGTTGGAATATGTACTTAAATCGATATGTGAGATTAAAAAGAGGCAAAAAGAGTAATACCCGCAGACTGTATCGAGCCTGTGAAAGACATCTCAAAAGAGGAAGTTCCGTTTATATTTTCCCTGAAGGCAGTCGATCTTCATTGGATCAGCCTCGATCTTTTAGAGAAGGTGCTTTTGTACTCGCGAAAAGACACAATATACCTATCTTGCCAATCGCAATTCTTGGAACCAAGGACGCGCTGAGTAATACTTGGAAGAGCAATCATCTGAGCTTAGAGAATGCCAAGAGTGCCGAAAACGACATTTTGAACCGCCCAAAACGTGCAAGCATGGAGGTTAAGGTCCTTGATCCAATTTTACCTGATGAAGCACTAAGCGCTCAGGAAATGGCCCAGTTAGCGAGAAAACAAATCAGCCAAGCACTTAAGGTCTAAGGTTCCCCTTACACGCAGGATAGTCAACACAAACCCATCGATAAACTACCTGTTTTTTTTGAATCTGTGGTTGAAATTTACCCGCTTGAGAGACTTTCCTTTTCTGTATAGGTGAATGACATAGTGGGCATTTCTGTTTCTCATTCAAAAAAGGATCCAGTTTCTCTCTCACATAATCAAAGTGAGATGCCTGTACTTTGGATAGACGAACGAGCGGCACATCAATCTGTAAAAAAACTTTATCCAAGAAGGCTAAATTTGCGGCATCCCTGTTCTCAATCTCGACCCCAGCTACAACATTGAAGTAGTCAGCATCACATATCAGGAAGGAAATACGACTATCCCCAAGCTCATCACCTTGCTGTTCAAGAAATTCCTCTAACGGCAAGTGTACAAATACTCTGTACCGATCTCCAAGGAGCTGATCAAAGATGCGTAATAACTTGCGGTGAGCTTCACTCAGAACGATCTGTTTTAGTGTAAAACCCTCGGCTTTTTCAAAAGTCGGTTTCTGCCGCGTTTTGTGCGCTAGATTCGGTTTAGCTTTCTGATGAATCTCCTGATTCTCAAGCGGCTTATCAGCACTAGGCTCTATGCCTACACCTGTCTTATACTGCTCCAGTAGCGCTAGATCATCTGCATTGGCTTCAAGAAATCTATCGTGCTCTCTTCGGCGCAGTACTTTCATCAGCCAGACAAGTGGCAATAGGATACAAAAAAGAAAAAATAAAACTTTCATCTAGTGCTTCTAGTGACGATAAATCATTTCAAATGCACATGCTCATTAAGCGTAATCACAGATTTTTCACCGGAGCTCGCTGCCATAAACCGATTAATGCTTGTGTAATTAGGATTAAAAAACATCCGAGTTTGAAATCCAATTACGTGAGCAGTCCAAACATTGATAACACCTCCGTGACAGGCAAGGGCCACCCTTTTACCTTTGTTATCAGCAATAATTTGCTCAATACTTTGACAAACTGTGTTGGCAAATCCGACAAAATCAATCTTTGTTTCACCATTCATTAACTTCTGCCACCGCGCATAATCGAGTACCTTTAGCTCTTCAACCGGTATGTAAACATCAGATTGTTGGTCATACTCTGCGATCCCATCTTCAATCTCAATATCCAGTTGTTTTATCTTTGCTAAAGGCTCTGCCGTTTGAAGGGCTCTTTTCATGGGGCTTGAATAAATACGATCAATACTTTCATTTTCTAACATCAATGCCATCTTTTCGGCTTGTTCAAGCCCGGTCTTCGACAATGGCGGATCGGCTGGTTTACCATCATCTGTTTGGCGCATTTCTGGCAATCCGTGGCGGATCAATATTAATTCCATCTCATATCCCTTCTAAAAATTTTTAAACTTACACTTCTTCTGTCAATTTAAAAGCTCAAATTAAGTACTCAATCTAAATCCGTAGCCCTAAGGAGTAACCCAAAGAAACTATGAGCACAAAAAAGCCCCGCATAGCGAGGCTCGTTTATAGCTGATATCTAACATCTCACGGTAGCTGGCGTCCTAAGTCGCCGCGATAGAAACATTGTACACACCGGCTTCCCTGGCAGCATCCATCACATGGATGGTTATATCTGTGCGGCTTTCTGGGTGAGGCTGAACAACAACAGGTGCATCTGGGGATTCAGCATGCAATCGCTCAATATTCGCTCGAACCGCGCGATAGTCGATATCTCGGTTACGAATTTTAATTCGATCACGGCTGGTTATTTGAACAACGATACTCTTCTTATCTGCATCTTTTATATTTTGATTCTTGTCTGGACTGTTTACGTCAATTCCAATCTCATTGACGAAGGAAGCCGTGACAATAAAGAATATAAGCATGATGAAGACAACATCTAGCATGGGAGTCAAATCGACTTCGTCTTCGTCTTGATGCCCTTTATTGTCGGTTATTCTATGCACAAACTTTACTCCTAAAACACAATTCTATTTTATATTCTTATTTTAAACGTCGTGACTTACTTTTAAACATCGTGACTATTTTTAGAACCTCGTGACTATCTTAAAACATCGTGGCCGTTCTTTCTTGCGATTAGCTTGGAGAATACCGTTTGTTCGATTGAATTTAAAGCGCGAATGTACAATATCTACTGATTAACAACCTTACTGACTGTTGTGTAGTGTAATCCGAGAAAATCTCCAATTTCCATAAGGGTATAGGCATCATCTATATGGGCACGTTTTATCAGACCATTTCGTTCAGATTTTGACATTTCACTCACTTTCTTAAAAAGGACCGGTAAGCTTCGACGCCGCCGCGCACGAACGGGTCCCCTTTTCGCCAGTTTTTCACCATCTAATATCGGTTGCATTTGCCCAATAAACTTTGGAGAACCCAAAAGAACCTGACTATTCTTTTCGAGCAAGGGTGAATCAGCATGAATACCCGCTTTCACATATTCTTTATATTTTCTTTGTTTTTCTTTAAGCGGGCCCTCAAAAGAAGCAAGAAGCGTTTCGGTATGAAGGAAGTTAGGTTTTTTGATCGCGCCGCACAAAACTCGATGGCTACTCCACCGATAAGTCTGCGCGGAACTGGATACGCCTAATCTCACTGGGTTTAATACTACGTAACGACATAATGGTAGCAGATAAGTCATGGCTTCAAATAATACACTTTTAAATCGTCCTTGAAAGCGTGACCCTTCTTCCTCATGACGGCGATTAAAATGTTGAGTATAAACACCATTTAGCTGGCGCATACCTTTGGAAAGGTTTGCCTTCGGACACTCCACAATAATATGGTAGTGAGATTCCATTAAAACATAACTGTGGAGTAACCATCCAAATCTGGAAACAACTGCATCCAGTACATTCAGAAATGCCAGTCGATCTTCATTGTCTAAAAATACCAATCTATCCTGAGTTCCCTTGCTAGTCACATGATAATGTGCCCCCGGAAACTCAATACGAACTGGTCTTGACATATTGTCCTACTATTTAAATTTTGATTTTGTTTATTGTTATTCTTTAACCGCCTCTGCGCGATGAATACCGATCAACGTCTTTACGGTAAGCATCCGCAGCGGGACAAGATTATTACACGGGGCTTACATTTGCCTCAAGAGGAAATCAGCTAAAAGCTAAAAGAATTTTCATATTCCTTATAGATATCGCGTCAATTGAACATATTCGAGAAAAACACTTCCAATGTGCATTCCATTTTGCTAGGCCGTTAACAAACATCTGGACGAACAACGCTACCAATTATGCATGCAAGTGTATGGAGAATCTTAAGCTGAACCTCCCCGACAATAATATCATGCCGCGGCTAATAAAACGCATTTCCCAATCAAATCATCATCCATGCAAATGTGAAAACAAGTTGACGTTCTATGGCTTTAGTTAGTATGTTATTTATACGATCCATAAATAAACAGAGGAAATTCCTATGAGTGTAAAAAAATTCCCTATTGAAGCAGGGCATATCATGATGTTTGCTCGTTCAGTAGGAGACGATAATCAAATTTACTACGATGACGAATATGCACTAACGACGGAACCAGGGCAGGTAATTGCACCACCTACTTTTGTTCAGGCGAGCGCTCAATTTGATCCAGATTATTTTCTTAGACCTAAAATTGGCAAAGAGTGGTTTGGTTCAGCAAAGGAAGCTACAGGGATAAGCAAAAAAAAGGAAGAAGGAAGTAGTGGTGGCGGTGGTGGTGGTTTACATGCAGAGCAACATTATGTTTATCACCAAGCACTCAAAGCTGGAGATAGCCTGACGGCAACAAACAAAGCGGGTAAAACCTGGGAGAAGCAAGGCCGACGTGGTGGGAAACTGATGTTTAGTGAGTCGGTCACAGAATATCATAACCAAGATGGTGAACTTGTTGTCACCGCAACCGGTGTAGGTGTAAGAACTGAACGCCCAGCTTCTTAAAGGAAAGGTATAATACAATGACGTTAAAAGTTGATAATGCAAAGATTGGTGATACTTACTCTGAAGAAGTTTGTCGCAACCTATCTAGAACTCAAATCGTACAATATGCAGGTGCATCGGGAGACTACAACCCACTTCATAGTGACGAAATATTTACCACTCAAATCGCTGGTTACCCTTCTGTCTTTGCCCACGGAATGTTGTCTATGGGTATGACTGGAAAAATGTTAACCAATTTTGTTGGTGATGGACGATTACGAAGTTTCGGTGTTAGGTTTACCGCTCAAGTATTTCCTGGTGCAACACTCACTGCATCGGCGACAATTACTGACATCAAGAAAGAAGGTGATGAAATCATCGCAGAAATGTCCGTTACCACAGTGGATGCCGAGGGAACGGAAGTTGTAAAAGGAACAGCAACTGCCACAATTGATTAAAGGGTAGACTAAATGGCTAATACTGGAGGCAAGTTAATTGTCTCCGGAGCCAAACAGATTGAATCATTACACGCCTGAAAGCTTATCTGCAGATGGTTTGCCGGGGCGCTAATGACAAATGCCACATGACCTTCATATTGACCCTGATTTTGATTAAGAGATGGGGACATTTTTGGATATTCTACTTTATTATCTGAATGAATTACCGTGGGCAATAACTCAAACCCTTCCTTAGTCTCTTGCTGATTCTCTTGCTGAGAGCCAGCTCCATTGATGTGCCAACCCTCAGCTATGTCTAGAGACAAAATATAAACATCATCTTTCTGGCTTAGATCTAATTTTATATTCCCTTGAGCACAAAATTGTTTACTGCACTTGGCACCGAGTCTCATTCGTTCTATTCCGAGAATCATGTATGAAAATGCAGAAGCCCTATCGTTGATTAAACCGGAAAACGTGCTCATCATCTCATTGATTCTTAACTCAATACTCGGATCACTTTTGGCTTCGTATAACAAAATCAAAGCAGAGAGAGCGACGGAGTTTCCGGAAGGCATCGCGCCATCCATTGGACTCTTTGGTCTAGTTATCAGCGGCCCAGCGTCGTCAGCTAAACTGAGAAAAAAACCACCATCACGCTCATCCCAGAATAAATCTATCATTTGTTTAACAAGTAATTGACCTCTCTCCAACCACCTTACTTCACCAGTATGGTGATATAAGGTAAGTAGACACTCAGAGAAATAAGCAAAATCTTCCTGGTTCGCAGGAATGGAAACCACTCCGCCAACTGAAATTCGCCACAATTGGCCCTCAAGATAAGCTAAATCCCATAACCGTTCCGCCCCTCTTTTCGCAATAACTAGGTATTTAGGTTCGTTAAAATGATCAACGGCTAAAACTAAAGCGCTAAGCAACATGGCATTCCAAGAAGTGATAATTTTCTCATCTCGAAGTGGGTGAATTCGACTTTCTCTTTTTCTGTATAGTACCCAGTGAATTTGATCTAATTGAGAAACCAATACACCTATATCAAGCCCCATTTCATTAGCAGATTCTTCCAATGACTTACTTAGATTCAGAATATTGCTGCCTTCAAAATTACCCTCAATACTCGTCCCATATAAAATTGTCAATAAACGATGTTCAGATACGCTTAAGACTTCCCGCAATTCTTCGTCACTCCAGACAAAAAACTTCCCCTCAAGCCCTTCAGAATCAGCATCGGTTGCAGCGTAAAATAAACCCTTATCATCCATCATATCTCGGACAAGGTAGTCGACGGTTTGCATGACTATCCGTCGATAGGCATTTGTATTAGTACTTCGATAAGCTTGCCCAAAAACCCGGATAAGTTGGGCTTGGTTATATAACATCTTTTCAAAATGAGGCACTAGCCAAGCAGCGTCTACTGTATAACGATGGAACCCCCCAGCGATTTGGTCATATATTCCACCTTGGGACATTTTGTCCAAACTGAATACAACCGCATCCAGTGAGGCTTGATGATCATTTCTTTCATAGTTTGAAAGCGTCAACAATAGCTGTGATTCATTTGGAAACTTTGGTGCACTGCCAAAACCACCGTTTATATTATCAAGTCGGATAATAGATTCCTCAGCGACTTTCAACTCAAGATTATTTTGTAGCGAACCAGCACTTTGTTGAGCCGAAGTAAAATGTTGAATGTTACGGGATATCTTTTCCGCCTGTTCCAATACTTCATCATGCTTATTGGTCCACGCGTCTGAGAGTTGAATTAACAGCTGTTTAAAATTATCGGGAGGAAAATAAGTACCCGCAAAAAATGGCTGTCCCTTGGCGGTCAGAAAATTCGACATGGGCCATCCTCCCTGTCCCGAGACAATTTGCACACCTGTCATATAAATATTGTCTAAGTCCGGTCGCTCTTCTCTATCCAACTTAATTGAAACAAAATGTTCATTTAGATACGTGGCAATATCCTCATTGGCAAAACTTTCATGTTCCATCACATGACACCAATGACAGGTGGAATATCCAATCGAGAGAAATAAGGGTTTATTCTCGCGCTCAGCTTTTTTGAAGGCTTCATCACCCCAAGGATACCAATCAACCGGATTATGGGCATGTTGACGTAGATAGGGCGAGGACTCGTGAATAAGGCGATTCGTGTGAAGGTCTTTCATCAGCTTAAATCCTGTCCGAATAATCGCTTATTTTAGTATCTTGATATTTAATAGATTAATAGATTGATAGATTAATAAATGAGCAAAACTATCGATACCCACGAAATACAATCAAACACTTTTAAAGAATATACAAAAAAAGGACAACGTAAATTTAAGTATTCGCGCACGCGCTACTCAAATTGATTCCACCAATTGCTCTACTGCATCAAGAATAATATTCTTAGTCAAAATTTGTGGTAGCACTACTGCCCTGTTCTCCGAGTCCTTATAGAGCAGGTAAAGTGGCACCCCACTTCTACCATATTCGCTTAATTTACGCGTGATAGCAGGATCTTCATTGGTCCAATCACCTTTCAAATATCGTACATGGTGCTTTTCAAACACCGATTTTACTTCTGGCGTATCAATGGCTACAGCTGCGTTGACTTTACAGGTGATGCACCAAGCGGCGTCAAAATCTACGAAAACTGGTCCCTCACGCCTATACTGAGTGAGCAGTTTTTCTGAGTATGCTTCCCATTCTGGAGCTGTAAAGCTGGATTCACTTTTACTTTCCTGACTCGCCGCTTTTGCTATGGTCGGCAAGATATACCCTAAATATACAGCGCTCGAGATCAGTAAAATTGCAAAAAATTGAGACGATAACCGACCAAAGAGATTTGAAGGAAGATGTTTTAACAACCAAATAGCAAAAACCAAAGAAACAGCGCCTGCTCCCCAATAAAGGACCCCTGTTGAACCACTTTGAATACTGAGAACCCAGGCTAACCATACTGCAGAGGCATAAAGTGGAAAGGCAAGTAGCTCCTTCATTCTTTCCATCCAAGCACCCGGTCTTGGTAGTTTTTCTAAGAGATAGGGTGAATAACACAACAATAAATAGGGCGCGGCCATTCCAGTACCCAGTGATGCAAAAATCAGTAATGCATCAAGATTACTTTGCGTCAATGCAAAGCCAATAGCAGAGGCCATAAATGGCGCGGTACAAGGTGCGGCGACGACAGTCGCAAGAACACCGGTTAAAAAGGACCCTAAATAACCTTTTTGAGTGAAGGTCTGCCCGAAACTCATAATATTGGTTCCGATTTCAAAATAACCGGAAAGGTTAAGGGCTATCAATAAGAAAAGATAAGCTAAAATCGCCACAACAAAAGGCGATTGCAGCTGGAAGCCCCAGCCAATCTCGGCACCACTGGCCCGCAGTGCAATCAGAATAACTGCAATGGCAACAAAACTTGATACAACCCCCGTAAAATATACCCAGCCATGGGTACGAACATGATTAGTCTCTTGGATTAGAGATAAGATTTTTATGGACAAAACAGGAAAAACACAAGGCATTAAATTTAGTATTAATCCACCAATGAAGGCAAAAGCCACAGCGAGTAACAAGGACATACCCTCTGAACTGACGGCCTCGCTATTGATGGGAAGGACCTCAAAGGCAGTGGTCAGCTCGATACCGGCATTACTTTCACTGCCTTGGCCACCTGCGTTCTCCTCAATAACAATGATCCCACTAAAGTCACTTGCTAGAGAATAGTCATAGCCCACTTGTGTAACAAGTTCAAACCCGCCTTCCACGAGGCTGAGTTCCTGCTCGGCAGGACTGTCCATAACCCCTTCTTGGTAGGGAAAGTAGGCAATCTGCTTAATTCTTTCCCTGCGTAAACCTGGCATCTCGATATTCAATGTCAATTTCTCTTCTTCAACAAAGAATTTGGATATAAGACCCATTGCTTTCGGAAGTTTTTCTCTAGCAGACTGAAAAAGCATCACTGTAGACTGATCAATCGTCTTACGATCAATAAGCAGATCCAAGCTCAGCTCTTTATCCTCAGGAATACAGATATCCGCACAAACCAACCATTCAACATCGGCTTTGAGTGTTATAGGTCCAGTCTTTTGGTTTGAAGCAATGGTGATGTCGACGGGAAAGCTAACCTCGCCCTCATAACCAAAATTGACTAAAGGGCCATAAGGAATTCTCTCAGGGTAGGGCCATTGAATTTCACCAGCAACCCATCCCTCGGGAAGATGCCACATCAAATTTGTAGGTGCACCGGAGTCACCTGGGTTCTTCCAATAAGTATGCCAGCCATCGCGAATTTTGGTCTTAAGCAAGACAGTGAATGTCTGCCCCGGCTCCACAGCCGTATATTCTGAGACCAGCTCAGCGTCAACATTAAGGGGATTAGCCCCTACACAGAAAGAAGAGAATAGGGACTGTGCAAGCACCAGTAAGATTACGAACTTAAGTGGGATAATATTTTTCATAAAGATTGAATCAAAGAATCCTGAATTGCCTCTAATGGCTGAAAACACATTATTGTAACATCAGACAATAGACCGTGATTAAACAATAATATTGCAAACTGCGCCTAAGGCCTCATTCCCCAGCGAATAGGCCCCTTTAATTCTTCGAGCAAAGGTTCAATCCAATCTATCCACGAACAAAGCTTGCTCCGGGTCTGCCTTGGGTCTATCAATTCATTCACTGCAAAACTTTCCATCATTGGGAAGGGACTGCGACCATCCATCAGCGCCTGCTCCAACTCGAGTCGCTTCTTCTCTGGATCAGAGGACGCAGCAATTTCACGGTGAAAGGCAACGGCGACGCCTCCCTGTACAGGTAAAGCACCCATTTCATAAGAAGGCCACGCCAGTTTGTAAGTATTAGGGGCGTAGTGAGCAGCCGAGGCAACACCAAAAGACTTATGGACTGCTATGTTGGCCCAAGGTACGGTTGATTGCACCGCTGCTGCTATTGCGCTCATGCCGTATCTGATGGTTCCTGCCTGCTCAGCGTCGGGGCCAATCATAAAACCTGGCTCATCGAGAAAATTGATGATGGGGATATGGAAGGTATCGCACAACTCCATCATTCTCTTCGCTTTTTGAGAGCCTGTCGCAGTCATTGCACCGCCAAAGTGTTTACAGTCATTCGCAATAACGCCCACTACTGCTCCGTTAAGTCGGGCAAAACCGCTTATCTGACCTTGGCCATAGTAGGGAGAAATCTCGAACCAAGAACCTAGATCAACAACCAGTTGAATGAGCTCACGCATTTCGAACGGCACTCTGCCATCTTTAGGCACGATGCTCAATAGAGCCTCCTCTGCTCTATTAGGGTCATCATTACAGTGTTTACGCTCTGGTAGTTGCCAAATATTCTGGGGCATAAAGTCTAAAAACTGCTTTATTTGTTCTAAGGCTTCTAGTTCTGAATCAGCAACATTATTAACGATTCCACTACGGGTATGCACCTGCCATCCACCCAACTCTTCTTTGGTATGGGATACCCCAAGCGCCCTTTCTACCAAAGCAGGTCCAGCCACCAAAACTTGAGATGTTTTTTTAACCATCACTGAAAAATGAGAAGCCACTAATCTACCGGCAGGAAAGCCCGCAGTAGGACCCATGGCTGCAGAAACAACAGGTACCACATTCATGGCCTCTGCGATTATTTTAAATCGAGGTTCTGCATACACTGGACTACCTACAGTTTGAGGCCGAGGACCGCCACCACCTACAACGCTACCACCGCCGCCTTCCAATAGCCTAACAAGAGGTACCTTAAACTGAACGGCTAGTGCTTCAGCATAAACACTTTTTCTTAGCCCTGCACCATTAGGTGAACCCCCCTTCAAGGTAAAATCTTCACCGCCCACCGCCAATCGCCGTCCATTGACATTGCCAAATCCAATCACATAGTTAGCAGGTGAAAATGACTTTATCTCCCCATTTTCATCTTTCTCAGCAAAACCAGCACCCTCACCATGCTCCTCAAAACTGCCTTTGCTGACCAAAGCTTCTATGCGTTCTCGAATGGTCAGGCGCCCTTTGGCATGATGAAGTTCTATTGCATCCTTACCTCCTTGAAGCTTTGAGAGCTTTTGTCGCGTACTAATTTCATCAACTTCTTTATTCCAACTCATCAAGTCCTTCCTTTAGCATCAGACGTCACTTCAACACGCGTTGCAGCCCATAACATCAATTCATATCACCAATTCATTCCTATAGGGACTTATTTATACCAATTCATGATGTTGATTCACAAGTGATAATACACTTAATGACTTGCATGAAGAGGAGACGAGCCTTTATCCTCCTGTTTGACCTTTCGATTTGAAGAGAATGACAAAATGGGCAGAGTTCAAAATAAAGTGGCATTGATCACTGGCGGCGCAATGGGTTTAGGGCGGGCATCTGCACATCGTCTTGCAGAGGAAGGCGCGAAAGTCATCATTACTGACATTGTGGATACCGAAGGACAAGCCACTGCGAACGAAATCATCGCTAAGGGCGGCGAAGCAATTTATTTGCATCATGATGTAAGCCAAGAGGCTGAATGGATCGCAATAATTAATAAAGCTGTATCTCATTTTGGTGCGCTTCATATACTGGTCAACAATGCTGGAATCGCCATTACAGGCACCATCCTAGATATGTCGATGGAAGATTATAGAAAACAAAATGCCATTAACCTTGATGGGGTCTTTCTCGGCATGAAATATTCGATACCTGCAATCACTGAATCTGGTGGGGGCTCTATCATTAACTTGTCTTCAGTCGCTGGGCTCAAAGGGGCACCCGGGCTTTGTGCTTATGCCATGACTAAAGGGGGTGTTCGATTGCTGAGTAAATCAGTTGCTCGAGAATGCATCGCCTTAGAAAACAACATACGCGTAAACTCCGTTCACCCAGGCATCATCGAAACTGCCATTTGGGATAAAATGGGAGGAGATGAGGCAGGGGAAAATAGAGCTAGAATTTCCGAAGCCGCTGAAACTGTTGTTCCTGGCGGAAAAGTCGGTCAACCAATAGACATTGCTAATGGTGTGCTCTTCCTGGCCTCTGATGATTCTTCTTATATGACAGGAAGTGAACTTGTGATTGATCACGCGCTCACCGCCTAGCAAAACAATCAACCTATAGAAATGATGAATTGATCATGATACTTTTGGCCGCGCGATCCTGGTCAAGATAGTCATTGGTCAGCATTATTTATAAATTTACAATGATTTAGAGGTAACTTATGCAAATTGCCGTACCTTCGGAGACCCATGCCCAGGAAAAACGAGTCGCGCTTATTCCTGAGGCTGTCAAGAAATTAGTACAAACAGGCTTTGCAGTAAATGTAGAATCTGGCTTAGGAATACGCTCTGGATTCAGTGATGCGGATTATGAAGCAGCAGGTGCCACTCTTGTAAATGACAGAGCACAACTATTTGGTAGCGGCGATATTGTATTGCGGGTTCGCAAACCGCAAATGGATGAAGTTACCCTCCTCAAAAAAGGCTCGTTACATATAAGCTATCTCGATCCCTACAACGAGCATGGTCTCGTTGATGCACTCAAAGACCAAGGCGTCTCAGCGATTAGCATGGAAATGATTCCCCGTACTACGCGAGCACAAAAAATGGACGCCTTAAGTTCACAGGCCAATCTAGCTGGTTATGCAATGGTTCTCCTAGCTGCTTCAAAGTTAGATCGTATTTTACCCATGATGATGACGCCCGCCGGTACATTAAAACCCGCAAGAGTATTTGTCATAGGCGCAGGTGTTGCTGGATTACAAGCAATCGCCACAGCAAAACGCTTAGGTGCCAGGGTTGAAGCTTTCGATACAAGAGCGGTTGTTGCAGAGCAAGTACAATCATTGGGCGCAAAATTCGTCGAAATCGAGTTAGGTGAAACTGGCCAAACCAAAGATGGATATGCAAATGCATTAACCGACGAGCAGTTGGAATTACAGAGACTCGGAATGAAAGGTGTCATCGCCCAATCTGATATTGTCATCACAACCGCCCAATTATTCGGTCGCCCTGCCCCTAGAATTGTGACTGCCGACATGATTGAAGCAATGAAAAAAGGAGGCGTCGTAGTTGATATGGCCGTTGATTCAGGTGGGAATGTTGAAGGCTCAGTTGTTGATGAGACTGTAGATGTAAACGGTGTATCCATAATTGGCGTGTCAAACCTACCGTCTGAAGTCGCCTCTGATGCAAGCCAAATGTATTCTTCCAACCTCTTCAATTTGATCACCGAGTTCTGGGATAGCGAAGCTAAGCAGTTCAATT